>DASZCC010000484.1:0-8428 GCA_035943485.1 Rhizomicrobium sp.
GCAGCAACGGGCCGGCCGCGATGCGCAAGGTGCTCGACGAGGCGCTGCCGCTCTCGCAGGTGCTGTGGCGGGTCGAGACCGAGGACAAGGATTTCTCGACGCCCGAACGCCGCGCCGGTCTCGAGCGGGCGCTGGCGGAAATCGTTTCGGCCATCGGCGATACCAAGATCGCGGATTACTACCGCCGCGATTTCGAACAGCGCGTCTATGACGCCTTCAAGCGCCGCCCGACACCGCAGCAGCGTGAGTGGCGCGGACCCGACCGGTTCGAGCGCCGCGGCGGACGTGACCAGAACCGGTCCTTCCGGCCTGGTGTTACCGAAACCGTCTCGCCTGCCGTGAAGGCCAGCATGCTGGCGCGGTCGGGCCGAAATGGTGCGCAGAGGGTTAAGGAAGCGGAAATCGCCGTGCTGCTCTGGTCCGAGCCGGAGATCGCCGCGCGGCATGGCGAGCTCCTGGCGGAGCTGCCGTTCACCGACCGCGAGCTTGACAGGTTGCGCCACCTCCTCCTAAACGTCGCCGCCTCCGGCTCTCGGCTTGAAAAACCTGGGCTGGAGAACCATTTGGTCCATCAGGGAATGACCGATCTCTTGGCCCGGCTAAAGGCGCGGGCAGGCGGCGACCCGGCGGATCCTGTACCTGGTGATGCCGACGATTTCGACGCCCGGTTCCTCAAAGCGGCCAGCGATCTTCGCGAAATGGCAGAACGTGCCCCTGAACGCGCACGTGCCATGGAGCGTTTCAAGACTGATGGCACGGAGGAAAGCTGGCGCGAGGCCGAAAGGCTGCTGGGAACCCTTCCCAATGAATGAGGCCAAAAGTCTTATTCAAGAAAAGTGACTCTCCCGCCTCTATATAGGGGCCCTTTTTTCTGACGGGACGAAGCGTGGCAACGAAGACGGCGACTAAGAAACAGGCGAAACCGGCCAAGAAGCATACGGCGGCCAAGCATCCCCCGGCGCGCAAGCCGGTGGCGAAGCATGCGGCCAAGCCCAGTTCCAAATCCGCGACTGCCGCGAAGCCGGCTGCCAAGGCTGCTCCCGCTCACAAGGGCAAGGCTGCCACCGCCCCTTCGAAGGTTGTTGCCTCCAAGTCTGCACCCGCTCCGGTTGTAGCGAAGAAGTCGGCCCAGCCGCTTTCCGTCGCCAAGACGACCGGCAAGACTGCCGGCAAGGCTCCGAAGCCCGGCGAGGAAACCCCCGGCGATGCCGACAGCCCGCTGCTGGATATGTCGGACGTTGGCGTCCGCAAGATGATCCAGCGCGCCAAGACGCGCGGCTATGTCACGTATGACGAACTGAACAAGGTCATGCCGTCGGAGAAAGTTTCCTCCGAGCAGATCGAAGACACCATGTCGATGCTCAACGAGATGGGCATCAACGTCATCGAGAGCGAAGAGCAGGAAGAGGGCGCCGACAGCGATCTTCCCGCGACGACCGAAGGCAAGGAAGTCACCACCAAGACCGGCACGGCGACGGAGCAGTACGACCGCACCGACGATCCGGTCCGCATGTATCTGCGCGAGATGGGCTCGGTCGAGCTTCTGTCGCGCGAAGGCGAAATCGCCATCGCCAAGCGCATCGAGGCCGGCCGCGAGCTGATGATCGGCGCGCTGTGCGAAAGCCCGCTGACGTTCGAGGCGCTCACCGTTTGGCGAGACGAACTGAACGAGGGCAAGGTTCTCCTGCGCGACATCATCGATCTCGAAGCGATGTACGGCGCCGGTCCCGACGGCCAGAACACGCCTGCCGCCAGCACAAATCCGAACGCGACGCCGCCGGTTCATCTGAACGGCTCGGGCGCGAACGGCCATGCGATGCCGGTCCCGACGCCTCCGCCGCCGCCGAAGCCCATTCCGGTGCCGAAGCCCAAGGTTGAGGGTGAAGATGTTGATCCCGGCGAGGCTGCGGCCGCTGCCGATGGCGCATCCGACGGCGATGATTTCGACGACGAGGGCAATCTGCCGCTCTCGGCGATGGAAGCTGCCCTCAAGCCGCAGGTGCTCGAGGCGCTCGACAACATCGCGGGCCTCTACAAGAAGCTCGGCAAGCTGCAGGACGCTTCGGTCGAAGCCGCGCTGGCTTCCGACGAGCTTTCCACCGGCCAGGAGCGCCGCTTCAAGAAGCTGCGCAACGAGACGATGGATCTCGTCAAGTCGCTCAAGCTGAACAACAACCGCATCGAGGCGCTGGTCGACCAGATGTACGGCATCAACCGCCGTCTCGTGTCGCTCGAAGGCCGCCTGCTGCGTCTGGCCGAAGCCCATGGTGTCGCGCGCGAGGATTTCCTCAAGGAGCATTTCGGCAACGAGCTCGACCCCAACTGGTCGCGCCGTGTCGGACGTCTGAGCCGCATCGGCTGGAAGGATTTCGTCCAGGACGAGCGTGACAAGATCCACGCCTATCGCGACGACATCCAGGCGCTTGCCACCGAAACGCGTCAGTCGGTCAGCGATTTCCGCCGCAACGTGCAGACGGTGCAGAAGGGCGAGCGCGAGAGCGGCCAGGCGAAGAAGGAGATGATCGAGGCGAACCTTCGTCTCGTGATCTCGATCGCCAAAAAGTATACGAACCGTGGCCTGCAGTTCCTCGACCTGATCCAGGAAGGCAATATCGGCCTGATGAAGGCGGTCGATAAGTTCGAATACCGCCGCGGCTACAAGTTCTCGACCTATGCGACGTGGTGGATCCGCCAGGCGATCACGCGTTCGATCGCCGACCAGGCGCGCACCATCCGCATCCCGGTCCACATGATCGAGACGATCAACAAGCTGGTGCGCACCAGCCGCCAGATGCTGCACGAGATCGGCCGCGAGCCGACGCCGGAAGAGCTGGCGGAACGTCTCGCCATGCCGCTCGAGAAGGTGCGCAAGGTCCTCAAGATCGCCAAGGAGCCGATCAGCCTCGAAACGCCGATCGGCGACGAGGAAGATTCGCATCTGGGCGACTTCATCGAGGACAAGAACGCCATCCTGCCGATCGATGCGGCGATCCAGGCCAATCTGCGCGAGACGACGACGCGCGTGCTGGCGACGCTCACGCCGCGCGAGGAGCGCGTCCTGCGCATGCGCTTCGGCATCGGCATGAACACCGATCACACGCTGGAAGAAGTCGGCCAGCAGTTCTCGGTGACGCGCGAGCGTATCCGTCAGATCGAGGCCAAGGCGCTTCGCAAACTCAAACATCCGAGCCGGTCGCGCAAATTGCGGTCGTTCCTCGACAACTAGAGACAGCCAAGACCACAGATGCGGGAATTCAAGGACAGCAAGTTCAGCGATCGTCTGGACAAGGCGCAGAAAGCGCGCGCAGAGCAGCTCGCCAAGGCGCGCGCCAAGATGCAGGAGCTCGCGGCCGGCGCTGAAGACCGCGCGAAGGAGCGCGCCGCCATCGCCGCCGCCCGCGCCGAACGCGAAGCCACCCGCAAGGCGCAGAAGGAAGCCGAAGCCAAGCGCCTCGCTGAAGAACGCGCCGCCGCCGAAGCCGCCCGCATCGAGGCCGAACGCCTCGCCATCGAAGAGCGCGACCGCGCCGCCAATGAAGAAAAGGCGATGCTGGCGAAACTCCTCGCCGACCAGAAAGCCGCCCGCGACGCGCGCTACGCAGCGCGCAAGACACGCGGCCGGAAATAGGGTTCATCAGACTGTCGTTGAATCGGTTGGACTGCAGCGCTAAGTTGCATCCATGACGAGTCTCCTCGCGCAAGCAATCAAGACAGTCGAAAAGCTCTCTCCAGAGAGCCAAGATGAGATTGCACGCGCAATGCTCGCGCTAGCCTCTGATCCTCAGCCCCTCAAGATCGATCCTCGGGATCTTCCAGCCGTACTTGAAGGCCTTGCTCAGATTCGTCGCGGCGAGTTCGCGACAGAAGAGGAAATCGAGGACGCTTTCCGCCGCTTCGGATCCTGAGATTCCAGCTCGCGACGCCTTCCGGTGGTTATTTGGTGACGCCGGCCTACATCCCCGGCCAAACACCCAGCATGACCATGCCGATGCCGATCAGGCTTGCGACCCACACGATGGTGCGAAGGTAGGGGACACCCAGCGCGTAGGCCGGCACGTAGATCAGCCTGCTCCAGAAATACACTTGGGCGCCGATCACGGTCGACGGCGTGTGCTTGTTCAGCACCTGGACGATCAGGACGGCCGCCGCGAAGAACGGGAATGTCTCGATGAAGTTGCGATAAGCGCGCTCGATGCGGGCGCCGCGCAGGCCCATTGGCGGTGCATTGGTGTCGCGCGGACTGACGCCCCATGGCATGCCGCGCGAACTCACGCTCAGCAACGTCGCGACCAGGAGCTGCACGATGCCCAGCACGATGCTGAGCCACAGCATCTCCATTTCCGTCGAACCGAAATCCATCATCTGTGTCCCCGTCAAAGCCAGCGCGTCACGACATAGAGAATCACAGCGGCGACCGCGAAGAACGCCGCGATCCAGACGAACTGACCGAACGTGTTGCCCAGCGAGCGTGAGAACGCCGGCTGGTCATGCCGGCGCGGTGGCGGCGGCAGATCATCGAATTGTTCATCATCCATGTGCGGCTCCCCTGCCCGCGGTGAATCTAGTGCATTTTAGGAGAAACGCGAAAAAAGCTGTCGTGCGACTGTCACATCGGCTGGGACGTTGCTGTGAGCCAACGTGTGGGGATTCCCTCTTGAACCGAGTCTCTGCCGACACCATCTGAGCTAAATCCCCATAGGTGCAGGCAGACGGATCGCGTTTCTCCGCGGTCCGTTTTTTTGTGCCCAATTCCTCGAAAAAGAGAGTGTGTCATGCGCGCCCGAGATCCGCCTGCGCCCACCTGAAACTGCGGTCTGAAGTTTATTTCCGCAGCCTTCGTAAGCCGTTTGTCCCCCGGCGCGACGAAGAAATAAGTGCTTCCCGGTCGACGAGCGGATTCCGTCCGGCGTCCAAAAAAGGGAAGGCTTCGCGGTGCACGCATGGACTCCGCCCCGAACGACCCCGAAAATCGAATCCGCCGCGGCGTTCCTCACCCTTGGCGGACAGTTCATCATCGAATTAAATGGCAACCATGACGATCGCCGAGCGCGCCGAGCGCATCTATTCCAGCCTGGAGCACCGCGTTGATGCGGTGATCCATATCGTCGGCATCCTGTTCGCGATCAATGCGAGCCTGTGGCTGATCTGGCATGTGACCGGCATGTCGGTGCGGTTCAGCGTGCTCGTCTACTGCGCCGGCCTGGTGGCGATGATTTGCGCTTCTGCTGCCTACAATCTGGCGCCGCACGGGCCGACCAGGGGCGTGCTCCGACGGCTGGATCATGCAGCGATCTTCATCATGATCGCGGCGACCTATACGCCCTTCGCGGTCAACCGGCTGGGCGCACCTTATGGCAGCATCATCCTGTCGGCGATCTGGCTCGCCGCCAGCTTCGGCGTGGTGATGAAGGTGATCTATCCGCGTCGCTTCGAATGGTTGAGCCTGGGGCTCTATCTGGGCATGGGCTGGATGATCGTGACGGTGATCAAGCCGCTGCATGCCACGATGGGCACGATCGACTTCTGGCTGCTGGTGGCGGGCGGCCTCGTCTATTCGGTCGGCGTGGCTTTCTATGTGATCGAGAAGATCCCGTATCACAAGGCGATCTGGCACGGCTTCGTGCTGACTGCTGCGGTGCTGCACTTCACGGCCATCGCCTTTGAATTCGTGCGTTAGACGCCGTCACGTTTCGTGTCTGGCGTGAGGCCCGCGAGTCGCGTATCAGGCGCCATGGGTTCAGCGGTTATTTTCGATTGCGATGGCGTCCTCGTGGACAGCGAGGTGCTGATCCACAAGATCGAACTTGAGATTCTGGCGGACCTCGGGATGCATTATGAAAGCGGCCCGTTCAAGGCCCGCTTCATGGGCATGAGCGACAATGCCTATTACGACGCACTCGATCTCGACGCACTTGAGCGCCTGGGCCGCAAGATCCAGTCCGAGGCGCGGCCGCTTATGAAGGCCCGCATCGAGAAGGTGTTCGACGAACAGCTGGCCGAGGTCAAAGGTGCGGGCAACGCGGTGAAGGCCGTGCGGCAGCTCAAGGCCGTCGCCAGCTCAAGCGGCGTGAAGGCGCTGGACTACAAGCTGAAGAAGCTGGACCTGTGGGACCTGTTCGTGCCGCACATCTATTCAGGCGAGCACGTCGCGCATGCCAAACCGGCGCCGGACCTGTTCCTCTATGCCGCGAAGAAGCTCGACGTTGCGCCGGCCGATTTCCTGGTGATCGAGGACAGTGTGAACGGTGTGCGCGCCGGTATCGCGGCCGGCATGACAGTGTGGGGCTTCTCCGGCGGCGGTCACATGGACGATCACATGAGCGAACGCCTGCATGAAGCGGGCGTGGCACGCGTGGTGAAGGACTGGGACGAGGCAGCCGCGCTGTTCGCTCAGCTGTAATTGAAGCTCACCGATATCCGTCGGCCGCGGCCGGCGAGCACCTCGTGGCGCAGCCAGCTTTCCCACAGCAGGGTCAGGCCCGCCTTGGGCTCAACCTCGAAGAAGCGTCGATTTGCCGGCCGTGCTTTCGGCTTGCGGGTGGGCGAGGCCATTGCGAGCGGCAGACGCGGATCCTCAAATCGGATCGGTCCGGCGCCGCGTGGCACGTCGACATAGTAGGTGCCGCTGATCGCCGAGTGGGGGTGGATGTGGCCGGTGTGGTGTCCATCGGCCTCAAGGACATTGATCCATAGGCTGTCGAGCCGCAATCGTGCAGGCCGCTCGATGTCGAGGGCGCGGGCGAACGCCTGCACATGACGATCAAGCTGAAGCTTCAGGTCCGCGATCTCCGGCGCACGGATCGTGAGGTCGTTGAGCGAGGCATAGGAGGTGTAGCCGTGATAGTTGTTCTCCTTCGACCAGCGCTGTCCGGCCACATCGTCCCGCGCGATCGCAAGGCACGCCTTGCGCAGCGAGACGTTCGAGCTGCGCGATTGCGCGCGATAAAGCTGGGTCGGAAACAGCAGCTGGACGTCAGCCATGCGGGAGACTCTTGGCGGGAACTTGCACGATGTGATCGTCGGTCATTTTTCCTATCATGACAAATTGCACGCGCCTGACGGTGGTCCGCTCTGTCCGGCTATGGCAGGTTCGCGAAGTCCAACAGGAACTCGATATGCGCCTCGTACCGCTTCTGGCGATTGCTCCGCTCACCTTGATGTTGTCTGGCTGTGTGGTCGCCACGGTCGCGGGCGCCGCTGTCGATGTCGCGGCGACCACGGTGACGACGGCAGCTCATGTCACGGGTGCCGTCGTTCGAGGCGCGGCCGATGCGGTCGTGCCGTCGGATGAGGACGACAAGGATAAGGACAAGAAGAAATCCGACGAGGAGAAGAAGGACGACGATCAGGGTAAGTAGCGCGAACCTTTAGAAGTTGTCCTTCCGCTTGCGCATTTCTCCGAACACCGTCACGTCGTCCGCGTGGATCAGACCGAGTGAGCGGCGGATCTCCTCCGAGGCCGGGCGCAGGAAGGGGTTGGTCTCCTTCTCCAGGCCGATGGTCGAAGGCACCGTGGGTGCGTGACGGGCGCGCGCTGCATCGACATCACGCATGCGTTTGACCAGCGCTGCATTGCCGGGTTCCAGCGTCAGGGCAAAGCGGCCATTGCCTTGTGTGTATTCATGCCCGCAATAGACACGTGTCGCGTCGGGCAGTGCGGTCAGCTTCGACAGGCTGGACCACATCATCTGTGGCGTGCCTTCGAACAGGCGCCCGCAACCCATCGCAAACAGCGTATCGCCGGTGAAGACAGCATCGTCGAATACAAAAGCGATATGCGCGCGGGTGTGTGCCGGGATCTCCAGCACGGGCACGTCGCGTGAACCGAACCGCCAGGGCGCCGTCTCGTCGACGCCATCGTCGATGCCTGCGATACGCTCGGCATCCTTTTTCGGCCCCACGACTCGCGCGCTATGCTTCTCCTTGAGGGGAAGATTGCCGCCGGTGTGGTCGAAGTGATGATGCGTGTTGAGGATGTGGCTGAGCTTCCAGCCCTTGCGGGCGAGCGCCGCATTCACAGGGTCCGGCTCGGACGGATCGACGATCGCGGTCAGCCCGCTCTCGGCGTCATGCACGAGATAGGCGTAATTGTCCTTGAGGCAGGGTACGATTTCGATCGCTAGTGCGGCCATTTACGGCTCCTTTGGGCGATCCTCCGACCCTAGCAGCGGGGTGGACGCGTTGAACCGGACGCGGTGTCGCGCTAGGCCAGTGTCATGCAGCTCGACGCAGCCGATCTGGCCGATTTCTACGAGGCACCCCTGGGCCTGCTGACGCGCCGGCTGATTGGCCGCCAGCTGCGAACCTATTGGCCGCATGCCCCCGGTCTCCGCTTTCTCGGCTACGGCTTCGCGGTTCCCTATCTGCGGGCCTTTCAGGGTGAGGCCGAGCGCGTCATCGCCCTGATGCCCGCGCATCAGGGCGTGGT
>DASZCC010000485.1:0-3975 GCA_035943485.1 Rhizomicrobium sp.
GCGCACTCGCCTTCGCCGCAACGCGGTTGAAGATCTGATGGCTGAAACTGTTCTCATCGCGGGAAGCGGCATTGCCGGACTGGGCGCGGCGCTTGCGCTCGGCGGCGGCCAGCGGCCGATCACGATCCTCGATCGCGATCCTGCGCCGCCTGCCGGTTCGGCGGAGGAAGCGTTCTATGAATGGGAGCGCCGCGGCGCCACCCAGCTGCGCCACAGTCATGTGTTTCTTGGCCGGCTCACCACGCTGATCCGCGAACGGTATCCGCTGCTGCTCAAGGAGCTCGAGGAATCCGGTGCGAAGATTTTCGGCTTTGCGGACGGATTGCCGCCCGCGCTCCAGGGCAACTACAAGCCGGCGCCGGGCGACGAGGATCTGTCCATCCTGTTCAGCCGCCGCACGACACTCGAACTGGTCATGCGGCGCTACGCGGCAACGCTGCCCAATGTCACCTTCATCAACGATGCCGGTGTGCGTGGGCTTCTGACACGGCGCAACGAAGACGGCACGCTGGTTGTCGAAGGCCTGCAGGTCGAACGCAACGGCGTGACCGAGGACATGCGCGCCGACCTCGTCGTCGATGCATCCGGCCGCAACACGGTGTTTCCTGACTGGATTCGGGCCGAAGGCGTCGCAGTGCATGAAGAGGAAAGCCCGGCCGGCATCCTCTATTTCACCCGCCACTACAAACTGCGGGACGGACAGGACGAGCCTGTGCGCGATGGTACGCCTGCTGCCGGCGACCTCGGCTATATCAAGTTCGGCGTGTTCAATGCCGACAACCGCCACTTCTCCATCACACTGGCCGTTCCCGAGATCGAGACCAGCCTGCGCATGGCGGTCGTCAAGCCCGAAGTGTTCGACGCCATCTGCGCCGACATCCCGGGCTGCGCGCGCTGGACCGATCCGGTGCGGTCCGAGCCTGTCAGCATTGTCTACTCGATGGGCAACCTGAAAAGCGTGTGGCGCCAGTATTCGCGCGCCAGCAAGCCGCAGGTGCTGAACTTCTTCGCCGTCGGCGATGCTGCTGTTCGCACCAATCCGCTCTATGGCCGCGGCTGCTCGGCCGGTGTCGTGCACGCCCATATCCTGCGCGCCACGCTGGACGCGACACGCGATCCGGTCGAACGCACGATGAAGTTCGAGACCGATACGCGGGCCGCCATCCGGCCGTTCTATGATTCCATGGTCGAGCAGGACCGCATGGCGATCCGCCGCGCCGAGCATGAGCGCGATCCCGCTTACGTTCCCAGCCGCCGCGCGCGGATGACGAAGAGCTTCCTCGAAGACGCGCTTGGACCGGCGACGCGCGGCGACGTGACGGTGCTGCGCGCCTTCTCCCGCGCTTTTCATATGCTCGACGATCCTCGAGCGCTGCTGAAGAACCCGAGCGTGATGGCGCGCGTGCTGTCGTTCTGGGCGCTGCCCAAGAAGACGAAGGAAGCGCGCGGCCTCTATCCGCCGAGCTTCGGGCCGAAGCGCGCCGAGATGCTTTCCAAACTCAACATCGCCGCCTGACAGGAGGACGCCATGACTTCCTTTCCCGAACCCAAGATGATCAAGACCAACGGCATCGACATGGCGGTGTATGAGGCCGGCCCTAAGGACGGCGTGCCGGTCGTGCTGTGTCACGGCTTTCCGGAGCTTGCCTATTCGTGGCGGCACCAGATTCCGGCGCTGGCCGCCGCGGGCTATCACGTGCTGGCGCCCGATCAGCGCGGCTATGGCCGGAGCTCGCGGCCTGAAGCCGTTACCGACTACGACATGGCGCACCTGACCGGCGATCTCGCCGGTCTGCTCGACGCTTATGGCATCAAGGACGCGATCTTCGTCGGTCATGACTGGGGCGGTCTCGTCGTCTGGCAGCTGCCGCTGTTCCATCCCACGCGGGTGCGCGGTGTCGTCGGCGTGAACACGCCGTTCCTGGCGCGCGGGCCGATGGATCCGATCGCCGGCATGCGGATGGTGTTCGGCGAGGACATGTACATTGTTTACTTCCAGAAGCCGGGCGCAGCCGATGCCGTGCTGGCGAAGGATGTCGGCAAGGCGTTCCGCTTCTTCATGCGCAAGGCGGGCATGAAGGCTGCGGACTACGCCAAGCTGCCGGCAGAGCAGCGCAATCTCGCACTCGTGAAAGCCCTTGAAGCCGACGAGTCGGGCTGGGGCGGCGGGCAGCCGCTGCTCAATGCCGAGGAGATGAAGTTCTTCGTCGACACCTTCACCCGCACCGGTTTCACCGGCGGCATCAACTGGTATCGCAACTTCACCCGCAACTGGGAGAAGAGCGAAGGCGTGGAGCAGAAGGTCAACGTGCCGTGCCTGATGATCATGGCCGAGGACGACGTGGTCCTCTCCCCCGCCATGGCCGACGGGATGGAGAAATACGTCCCCGACCTGGAGAAGGCGCTGATCAAGGACTGCGGCCACTGGACCCAGCAGGAACACCCCGAACAGGTGAACCGCATCCTGATCGACTGGCTGAACAAGCGGTTTGGGTAGCAAGCGCTCAATGTCATCCCCGGCGAACCGCGCGTAGCGCGGTGAGGGAAGGGGATCCACGACTTGGTGATTTCACCCGGTCGTGGATCCCCTTCCCCTCGCTGTCGCTCGGCCGGGGATGACAAGAACAGGTGAAACCCGTGCCGGTGCATGGCACACTCCCCCCATGTCCACGTCGCCCGCCGAAGTCGATACCTTTTCCTATGCCGACCCGTCCGATCCGCGGCTCAAGCGGTTCTTCATCCGCGTCGTCGAGCGCATCACCGGTCAGCCCTATCTGAAGTATCTCTACGAGGACAACCGCGCCCATCCGGTGCCGGGCGAGAGCTTCTGGGCCGCCGCGATCCGCCGGCTCGAGCTGCGCATCAGGCTGAACGAGGACGGGCTGAAGGCGTGGCCGAAGACCGGGCCGCTCGTCGTCGTCGCCAACCATCCGTTCGGCGTGCTCGACGGCCTGATCATCTGCGAGATCGTCAGCCGGGTGCGCGAAGACTTCCGTGTACTGACGAATGCCGTCCTGCTGCGCGCCGAGGAGGTGAAGGAATTCCTCCTGCCTGTCGATTTCGCCGAGACCGAGGAAGCGCTCAAGACCAACCTGCGCACCCGCGCCGAGGCCAAGCAGCACCTGATGAAGGGTGGCTGCCTCGTCGTCTTCCCGGCCGGCGGCGTATCGACCACGCCGACGATCTTCTCCAAGCGCGCCGTCGACACCGAATGGAAGAACTTCACGGCGCGGCTGATCAGCCAGGCGAAGTCGCCCGTCGCACCGGTGTATTTCGCGGGCCAGAACAGCCGGCTGTTTCAGCTCGCTTCGCATATCTCGCTGACCCTTCGTCTGTCGCTGCTGTTCAAGGAAGTGCATGACCGGATCGGTACCGACGTGAACATCCGCATCGGCGAGCTCATCCCGTATGAGCGCCTTGCTGGCGTGAACGACCGCCAGTCCTTCATGGACATGCTCAAGGACATCACTTATCGGCTGGGCGAAGGCGTGCCGTACAAATCGGAGAAGCCCACCGTGAAACGGCCGCGCCGCGCGCCCGAGACCAAATCATCCTCATGAGCCCGCGCGTCGGATTGTTCGTCACCTGCCTCGTCGATCTGGTGCGCCCGCAAGTCGGCTTCGCGGCGGTCAAGCTGCTGGAGCAGGCCGGATGCACGGTCGAGGTGCCGCCGACGCAGACCTGCTGCGGCCAGCCGGCCTGGAACGGCGGCGCCGACGCCGACGCGCGCGACATCGCCGCCCAGGTCATCGCAGCATTCGAGGGCTTCGAGTATGTCGTGGCGCCGTCCGGTTCCTGCGCCGGCATGATCCGGCGCCACTATCCAGAGGTGTTCTCGGACGATCCCACGATGCTCGCCCGTGCCCGCGCGCTTGCCGCCAAGACGCATGAGCTGATGTCGTTCCTGGTGAAGGTGCGCGGTGTGAAATCCGTGCCGGCCTCTTTCGCGCAACGTGTCTGCTATCACGACAGTTG
>DASZCC010000486.1:0-2234 GCA_035943485.1 Rhizomicrobium sp.
TTCCAGGCAGAAGTGCAGGACACGCTGAAGCTGGTGCCGGAAGGTGTTGAAGGGCAGGTCGCATACAAGGGACCAGTCGCCACTGTCGTGCATCAGATCATCGGCGGCCTGCGCGCCTCGATGGGCTACACCGGCGCCGCGACGATCGCCGACTTCCACAAGAAGGCGCAGTTCGTCCGCATCACCGGTGCCGGCCTGCGCGAGAGCCATGTCCACGACATCACGGTGACGCGCGAGGCGCCGAACTATCCGGGCGGGCAGTGAGCGCAGAACTTGTCGTCATCGCGCTGCTTGCCTTTGGAGCCACCCTTCTGGGTGGTTTTTTTGCACTCCGCTTCCGAGATCGCCTGCATCTGATCCTGGGCTTCTCCGCCGGCGCGGTCGTGGCTGTCGCGCTATTCGATCTTCTGCCTGCCGCAATGAGCGTCGACTCGCACAGTTCGGTCGCAATGTATCTGGCAGCCGGCTTCTTCGCCTATCTCGTGCTGGACCGTTTCGTGCTGATCCATCCGCACGGCCAGATGCACCAGGCGCATGCCGACGATCACGAAGACCATGATCACGCGCCGTCACAGCGTGGCATCGCTGGCGCGCTGACGCTGGCGGCGCACAGCTTCATGGATGGCGCGGCTATCGGATTCGGATTTCAGGCGTCACCGGCGGTGGGCATCATCATTGCAGCGGCGGTGATCGCGCATGATTTTTCGGATGGCATTAACACGGTAGGGTTCTTGTTGCGCGATGGTGGCGGCTGGAGGCGCGCGCTGCCGTGGCTTCTGGTAGACGCTGCGGCGCCCGTCGTTGGCGTCCTGTCGGCGCAACTGTTTCGCGTTTCGCCCGAGACACTCGGACCGGTGCTTGCGGTGTTCGCAGGAACGTTCCTGTATCTGGGCGCATCCGATCTGATCCCGGAAAGCCACCACCATCATCCGCGCGCGGCTACGACGATGATGACGCTGATCGGCGCGGGTGTGATCTTCATCGCCATCAGATTGTTCACCGTATGACGCCCGCTGCGCGAATCCAGGCGGCTATCGAGATCCTCGAAGCCCTTGCGCACACCGACCAGCCGGCGGACCGGTTGCTGCGCGACTGGTTCCGGACAAGGCGCTATGCCGGATCGAAGGATCGCGCCTCCGTGGGGGAACGCGTATTCACGATCGAACGTCATCGCTCTGCGATTGCCTGGCGGATGCAGGATGACTCGCCGCGCGCGCTGGCGATCGCGTCGATCCTCAAAGACGGTGCCGATCCGACCACATTGTTCACGAGTGAAGGCTACGGTCCCGCCGCACTCACGCAGGCCGAGCACGACGCAATCGCGGCAACGCCGCCCGAGGCGCCGGTTCACGTGCAGGGCGAGTATCCACCGTTCCTCGAACCCGAGCTCAGGCGCACATTCGGTGAGGGGATGCTGCAGGAGATGATCGCGCTGCAAGATCGCGCACCTGTCGACCTGCGCGTCAACACGCTCAAGACAACGCGTGATGACGTCATCGCCGTGCTGCGGGAAGAAGGTCGCGACCCGCAGCCGACAAATCGTTCACCAGTCGGCATTCGCCTTTCGGAAGGATCCGCCGCTCTCGGCCGCAGCGCATTGTTCGAAAGCGGCGCGTTCGAGTTTCAGGATGAGGCTGCACAGATTGCGTCTCAGCTCTGCGGCGCGAAACCCGGCGACCGTGTGCTCGATCTCGCGGCAGGAGCGGGTGGCAAGTCGCTGGCGCTGGCTGCGCTTATGGAGAATGAGGGCGAGATCGTCGCGACCGATATCCGTGCCGCGGCTCTCGAGGAGCTTGCCAAACGCGCCCTTCGCGCAGGTGCCTCGATCATCCAGCCGACCCGCGACGCGGAAGGTCTGTTCGACATAGTTCTCTTGGACTCCCCATGTAGCGGCAGCGGCACCTGGCGCCGCCAGCCCGAGCTTCGCTGGCGGTTGACGCCGGAGCTCCTCAGCACACGGATGAAATTGCAGGATGAGCTGCTGGAGCGCGCCGCGCGCCATGTGCGGCCGGGCGGACGCCTAGTCTATGCCACCTGCTCAATCCTGCCTTGCGAGAATCAGGATCGCATCTCCGCGTTCCGCACGCGCCAGCCCGCATTTGAGCCCGCGGGCGAGGATTTTCTCGCCTCGCCGCATTCCACCAATACCGACGGTTTCTTCACCGCCGTTCTCATCAACACGCCTGCGGCCTCGCGCGCGCTGGACAAGAAGGAGGGGTGATCCCTAAATCCGC
>DASZCC010000487.1:0-4902 GCA_035943485.1 Rhizomicrobium sp.
GACGACATGTTGGTTTGATGCAGCGTGAGCGGCGCGCTTGTCGCGTTGGTGTCTTCCTCGTACGCGTTGCCGACCGCGCTCGACGCGATCGAGACGTCGCCGCCGACGTTGTGGACCACGGCGTTCACCGCCGAGGACGGATCCTGCGCGTTGCAATACTGGTTCGAGACTACAGACGTAAGCGCCGGATCGGTCGAAACCGAGGCCGAGTTGCAGGTCGCGCCGCCGCTGATGCTGACATTGCCGCCGATGTTGGTGGCGTTGGCGTTCACTGTCGAGGAGATATCGCGGCTCTCGTCGTCCTGGCTGTTATGGACCGTGGTGTCGTCGAACGTGGTGATGTCCACCGCGTTGCCGGCCGCCTGGCCCTGCACCGACACGTCGCCGTTTACGTTGTAGGCGTTCGTGTTGATGATCGACGACTGCACGCCGAACGAAACCTGACCGTTCAGGATCAGCGTACCCTGCGCCGGCGGCGGAGGAGGCTGATTGCCGTGATCATTCGCTCCCGCGAAGGCTTGGGGCGTTAGGGTCAGAAGCGTTGTAGAAGTGATAAGGATGGTCGCGAGACGCGTCAGCATTGGGGTGATCCTCGTTGCGGGCAGTGATGGTGGCTTCAGGGGCCGTGTTCGTCGTAGGCTGTTCCGGCGCAGGGGTCGCCACTGCGACAGCCGGTGCCGCATCCGGTGCAGGTGCCGCTGCCGCGATCGTCGGAGCAGGAACCGCCGTCGCCGGATGATCAACCGCGGGCGTCAGGTGATCGGTGCTGTCGGCCAGCGGATCGGTGACAGCCGAGCATGTCCCGCCGGTGTGATAGAGCCGCACCATCATTTCGAGCGTGGCGCGCTCGACGACCGAACGTACGGCCAGCTGGATCGGCTCGAGGGCACTTTCACCGATGCTCGCATCGAAGAAGTTGGCGCCCAGGAAGTCGAACACGCCGGCCGAGATCTGATGACCGATGATCTGCTTCTGGTAGGAGATGACGTCGACGACCTGCAGCGTGTTGGTGTCCACGAGACGAAGGTCGAGGCCGACATTCATCACATACAGGTTGCCGCCGATTGTTCCTTTGAGTGAATTGGTCGCTGTGCCGCCGCCGTCGCCGCTGGCACCTTCCGAACGGATGTTGAAGTTCAGCTCCGTGATGCCACCGACCAGATAGTAGTCGGAGCCCGGGATCGAGCCGGCGATGATCTTGCGATAGTTGCCATTGGCGTTCACGCCTTCAGCGCCGATCAGCTTGTTGTTCGCGTATTTGAGCTCCATCTCGGCGACGGAGGTGTCGAAGCGCTCGACAAGCTGAACGCCGGCCTTGGATAGTGCGCTCATCGCCATCAGGGCGGCGCCCTGGGTCAGCTTGCGTCCGGAATTGTCGCTCTCGGCCTTGCCGGTGTAATCGGCGATCTGGCCGACGGCGATGCGGATCGGCTTGTGCGCGGTGTAGCCCGCCATGCAGCGCAGGGCGGCGGAATAGGGTGTCTCGTTGGAGATGACAGGCGAGCCGCCGATCGGCGCGGTATAGCGGCCGACGCTGTCAGCTCCCGGGGTGATGCAACCCGAAAGGCTCACAGCAGCCAGCACAAGCGCCAGCGGCTTCATGAGATGTTTTCTAGCACGCGATGTCATGGGAGGGGCTTCCCTTCACTCTCTTCGTAACTGTTAGTGGCTGATGCTGTTTGTTGCGGACTGGTTGCCGTTGTTGGTCTGGGTCGAGTTCACGACAACGGTGTTGTTGTTGCCGAGCGTCACCACGTTCAGCTGATTGCCGATCGCGGTGGCTGTTCCGACAGTGCCGGGTGCACCGTTTGTGCCAACGCCGCTGACCGAAGAGCCGAAACCCGAGCCCACGCCGTTGGTCATGACGCTCGCGCCAGAGACGGCGCCGAAATTGGCAGTGGTGAACTGGCCGTTGATGACCTGCAGATTGCCGTTGCCGTCACGCAGCGAAGGCTGGATCGCCTGGTTCTCGCTTCCGTTCTGCATCCCGTAAGGCGTGTTGTAGGCGGCCGAGTTGCTGAAATCGCCGCCTGCGAGTGCCGGAGCAGTCACTGCGATCAGCGCGGCCAGCGACTGCACGCCGGTGCGGAAACCGAAAACCATGATGGTTGTCCCAAGTATCTCTCGGACCCATCAGAGCAACCCCTGTGCCACGGTTCTGGGCAGCCTGTTTTGCTGACATGTTTCAAAGCGGCACGTGCCTGCGCTAGTTTGGGGCAGACACTCCAGGGTAAACGCCATGGCAAAGCTCGAATTCTTCTTCGACTGCTCGTCGCCCTGGACCTATCTCGCGTTCACGCGCGTGCAGCCGATCGTCAAGCGCACCGGTGCGGAGGTGGTGTGGCGGCCGATCCTTGTCGGCGGCGTGTTCAATGCGGTTAACAAGGAAGTCTATGAACGCCGCGCCAATCCGGATCCCAGGAAGGCGAGATACAGCGCCAAGGATCTTCAGGATTGGGCACGGTTAGCCGGTCTTAAGATTACCATGCCGCCGCCGGTCTTCCCGGTGCGGGCGACGCTCGCCATGCGCTGCGCCGTGGCGGCGCTGGATGAAGGCAAGGTTGTTGCGTTCTCAAAAGCGTGTTTCGAGGCGTACTGGACGGCTCTGCTCGATATCAGTCAGGCGGAGATACTCGTTGATGTTTGCCGCACGGCCGGACTGGATGGTGCGAAGATCCTGGATCGCGCGCAGGACCAGGACGTCAAGGACCGCCTGCGGGCCAATACCGATGAGGTGATTGCGCGCGGCGGATTCGGTTCTCCCACCATGTTCGTCGACGGCAATGACATGTACTTTGGCAACGACCGGCTCGAGCTGGTCGAGGCCGCCCTTGGCCGCTGAAAATCGATCGGAAAGTCATGGCCTTCTTCCAGGAGACAAAGCCCGCGCGCGAGCCGTTCCTGCGTGTTCCGGCGGCTGTCACGGCACTTATCGCCGCGCTCGTGCTGGCGCACATTGCGCGCGTCTTCGCACCGGGCGTTTGGCCGCAAAGAATTCTGGAGGAGTATTCCTTCAATCCCGCCTTGTATTCACCGGCGTTCGTGGCGGCGCATCACGCCGGTGCGATCAGCCTGTTCGATCGCGTTGTGCCGTTCTTCAGCTATATGTTTCTGCACGCTGATACGACGCATATCGGCGTTAACAGCGTCTGGCTGCTCGCGTTCGGCCCGATCGTCGCACAGAGGTTGGGCGCAGTTCGATTCATCCTGTTTTTTCTCGTCTCTGGCGTCGGCGGCGCGCTTGGCTATCTGGCGTTCCATTGGGGATTGAACGAGGCGGTTATCGGCGCGTCGGGCGCGATCTCGGGATTGATGGGCGCGTCCATCCGCATCATGCGGTTCCGCGAGCCTTACCTGAATGGCGCGGCGATGCCGCTTCTGCCTGTGTTCTCGCAACAGGTTCTGTCGTTCAGCGCGATCTGGCTCGCGATCAACGCAGCAACCGGGATATTCGGTTTCGGCGCCGGGCCGGGCATCCACGCGATCGCCTGGGAAGACCATATGGGCGGCTATCTTGCTGGTCTTTTGCTGATTGGCCTGTTCGACCGTCGCCCGCTTGAAGCAGGCCGCGGCGCGCATACATAAAGTGGGCAGTTGAGGCCCGAGGCCGTCATGAGCGATCCCGCCGGAATTCCGCAGAATCCGTCACCGCCGGTGCCGCCGCATCCGCCGTTTCCCGTTACGCGCCTTCTCTATGCGTTCGTTTGCGGCGTCTTTGCATGGATCGTTCTGCACATATTGTTCGTGCTCGCAGCGGTGCAGTTTCTCGTGCACGCGATCAACGGCAAGCCGAACAACGACCTCACATCGTTCAGCGCATCGCTGTCCGAATATCTCCGCGAGCTTCTTGCTTACATGACCTTCGCGCGCGAGGAGCAGCCGTTCCCGCTCGGGCCCTTCCCGAAGACTGCCTAAAGTGAGTTGGTTTATTCATCGTTGAATGAACAAACGTGTGCGTCTGCGAAGGCTTTAATTTCATCAACGCATGAACACGGGCACTCTGTGACATTGCGGGTACAGAGCATACGGGAAATTCGAATCGCAAACTTCAGCGCGCCATAATCTTCTTGCTCGCCCGTTGAGCTTGCACATATCGTTTCCACGTCAACGCCTGCGTCGGTCTGGGTCCACTTGGAAAGCAAGTGGGGCGCGGTGATTAGACAGAGAGCTGCGCGCACATGCGCGGCGCAACGGGGAGTTCGAAATGCCTTCTATGCGTTCCAACGGGACGGTCCGTCCCGCTACGTTCATCAGTGCGCTTTTGCTGTCGACTGCCTTTACGGTTCCGGCCTTTGCGCAGGTTGAAGTGGTGGTTGTGACGGCCGAAAAGAAAGCCGAAGACCTGCAGACAGTGCCGATTGCCGTGACGGCGCTTTCCGGCGATGCGTTGAAGGCGAAGCAGATCGATACCTTTAAGGACCTGCAGTACAACGTCCCGAACCTGACATTCCATAAGACCGGTCTCGGCAACGGCCAGATCACGATCCGCGGTATCGGCCAGGCGGCCGGCGATCCAGGCGTCGCGCAGTACGTCGATGGCGTCTATTCGGAAACAGCCGACCTTGCGACGGGCTCCTATTACGATTTGTCGTCTGTTGAAGTTCTGCGCGGTCCGCAAGGCACGCTGTATGGCCGCGGCTCGGTCGGCGGCACGATCAACGTTATCTCTGCCAAGCCAGATCTCGACAATTT
The DNA here is from genome assembly GCA_035943485.1 of Rhizomicrobium sp. Lineage (GTDB taxonomy): Bacteria > Pseudomonadota > Alphaproteobacteria > Micropepsales > Micropepsaceae > Rhizomicrobium. The sequence goes on from DASZCC010000487.1 coordinate 4,693, forward strand.
CGGCGCCAACGCCGAAGTCACTTACGGCGAGTACAACACCGTCAACGCCGACGGAATGGTCAACATACCGATCATCGATGGTGAGCTTGGCGCACGCATTGCCGGACACTTTGCTAGCCATGACGGCTATCTGAAGAACATCGGCACCGGCGGCGACTATAACGGCCTGAACGACTACTCTTTCCGCGGTTCGCTGCGCTGGCAGCCGAC
>DASZCC010000488.1:0-5517 GCA_035943485.1 Rhizomicrobium sp.
CGCGCCTTCGCCTTGGCGGCTTCCGTCGCGCGGTCGCGCGGCGGCGCGTTGCTGACGAGTTCGGCGATCAGGTGATGCGCCGCGTGCGTCACATCCTCGACCGCGCGGTTGAACACCGCCTCGTTCTGCTTCGACGGGCGGTTGAAGCCGGACAGCTTGCGCACGAACTGGATCGCGCTGGCGCGGATCTCGTCATCCGTCGCCGGCGGCTTGAAGTTGTGCAGCGTCTTGATGTTGCGGCACATGGTTCGCGTCTCCCGTTTGGCGTGCCCAGTGTAGCAGAAAGCGCGCTACAGCACCCCTTCCACCAGTTCCGGCGGGCGGCACAGGCGGGCGCCCTTGGGCGTCACTACGATCGGGCGGTTCATCAAAATCGGGTGATCCGCCATCGCGGCAAACAGCGCGTCGTCGGACGCGCCGTCGAGCGCGAGTTCCGCGTAGACCGGTTCCTTCACCCGCATCATGCCGTCGCGCAGGCCGGGCCAGCCGGGCGTCTTCGCGAGCGTGGCCGCAAGCGTCTTTAGTTCAGGCTTCGTCAGCGGCGTCTTCAGATACTCGACCACCACCGGATCGAGGCCGCGCGCATTCAGAATCGCCAGCGTGTTGCGCGAACTGGTGCAGGCAGGGTTGTGATAGATGGTCGGTCTCATGCGACTTGCCCCCTCCCTCGCGCCGCTTCGCGTCGCGACACCTCCCCCGTAAGTACAGGGGAGGAAGTTTTAGCCATAACAACTGCGGCAGCGCACCTGGTATTCGCCGGCGTCGCCGACAACGAGCTGCGCCTCGTTCGCCATCAGGCGGTAAGTCATCGTGCCGTCTTCCGAGCCGCAGATCATGCAGACGCCGGTGAGCTTGTCGATACGGTCGGCCATTGCCATGAGTCCCGGCATCGCGCCGAAGGGCGCCCCGCGGAAATCCATGTCGAGTCCCGCCGCGATGATGCGCAGATGGCTGTCGCGCCGCGCCTGCAGCAGCTCGCGCACCGCACGCCCAAACCAGCCAAGCGTATCCGTTGGCGGCGTGTCGAGCGGAAAGAACTGCGTCTCGTCCACGCCCAGCACGTCGTAATCATCGGCAGCGGTGACGCGGTAGAAATCCTGTTCATTGCCGACCATCAGCGCGGCAAGCTTGTCGGTCATCTCGACCGTGCCGTCCGGGTTCACCTGGCGCGCGGCGATGTAGCCCTGCACGCGCGTGTCATGCGCCGGCTTCAGGATACGGATGCGCTTCCGGGCATAGAGCGCGCGATGCAGCCGCGCGATCAGAAGCTCGGTCTTGCCGGAGAACATCGGCCCGGTGATGATTTCCAGACGTGCTGGCATGCGGTCTCAGATCCACGCGATGATGGATCGTCCTCGCACAGACGGACGCCCAAGAAAAGCCGGTCAGCCCACTAGGTCGCGCTGATACGCGTTTAGCACTGGCGGCTTCGGCCGCGTGTAGCGCTCGGGATTGGGCGCTGACAGCAGCTGCGGGAATTTGTCCGCGTTGATGAAGCGGTCGGTCCAGTTGGTGGTCGACGTCACGTTCTCCACCGCACGGCGCCGCAGTTCCAGCACCTTTTCCGATGTTTTCGCCTTCGGCATCATGCAGACGAGGCCCACCGCGCGCATCAGTTCGGGCGCGGCCTCCGGCGTCTCGATCGAGGCGCTGGAGCAGTGGATCGTGCGGCTGTCCCACAGCAGGAGATCGCCGGCTTCGAGATGGCACATGATCGGCTGCTGGCCCGCGAGCATCGGATCGTCCGACGGGAAGCGGAAGTGATCGACCTCCACCGGCACGCGGCCGAGCCGCTCGGGGTAGACGTCGGGGATGGTGTGGAATTTCTTGTGGCTGCCGGGGATCAGCACATTGCCGCCGGTCTGCGGCGAGCTCGCGATCAGGTTCACCAGCCCCTGCACGCAATGCAGACCGGGACGCGTGATCGGATGCTGGTCGATGTGAAGCCATGAGCCGCCGCGATTGGTCCGCCACTCGGGGTGGATCGCCCAGGGCCGCCAGATCGCCATGCCGTCGAAGCTCACGAGCAGATCGTCAGTGTCCCAGATCGCGGCGAAGGCTTTCTTCACATTGGGCACGCCGCGGATGAACCATTGCGCCGCCGAATGGCCGATGCCGTGGCCGGGCAGGATGCCGCCATGCACGGCGGTCGGCCAGCGTTCGTCATCCCAGGTCTCGACGTCGTCGCGGTCAATGCCAGTGCCGAGCTGCTCGAGATAGTCCCAGGTCAGGTCGAGCGCGTGCCGCGCTTCATCCGTAGACAGAGCATTGGCGATGACGACGTAGCCGTGCTCCTCCAGGTAATCCATGCCCTCCTTCGAGCCGGCCGGAAAACGCGGAACGTGTGTGTAAACCGGCGCAAGCGGGCCGGGATCTTCCGGCTCGCGGTCGGCAACGTTCTTCCAGACATTCTTGATGGCGACGGCCATGGCGCGCGCTCCCCGAAGCGATGGCGCAACGCTACGCCGGCTCGGGGTGCCGTCAATCCTGCGCTGCAGCAATCAGGTGAGCGTCATGAACAGGCGTGCCACGAACGACACCTGATAGGCGAGATTGGCGATGGCGAAAGCCCAATGATAACGGCGGTCTGCCGTCCAGGCGGCGATGGCGCACAGCACGATGTAGACCGGCGCACGGATCAGATATTCAGGCCCGAAGGATTGCAGGTGGTCGGCGCCCTTGATCAGCGTGTCGGTGAAATCACACACGAAGGTCAGCGCGAACAGGCCGAAGAACCAGCGCCGCCGGGAATAGAAGTAATCCTCATAGCCGGCATATTCGGCGAGGTTGTCGGGATAGAGGATCGAGCACAACAGATACATCACGATCGCAAAGCCGATCAGGAACGCATAGAGCGTGAAGGTCCATTGCGGGATGCCGGTGAGCCAGAACTCCCACCACCAGAAATGGATCAGCATCAGCAGGACCGAGATCGTCCAGATCAGATGCACCGGATAGACGCGCACTTTCGACGGATGCTGCACGAAGCGCGACACGCCGGTGAGCAGGCGGGCGATCGACAGGCTGATGACGAAGCCCATCACCAGCCGGACATGCATGAAGATGTCCAGGTTGGAATGATCCATGACGATGCTGCGCTGCTTGGATTCGGCCTACCAACTATACGCCCAGCTGGCGATGCGCCAACCGTCGGGCGTGTGATCGAGCGCATAGCTGATCGAACCATGCTCCGTCATCGCAACGCCCTTGCGCTTGAAGGTGTAGTCAGTGGCGACGACGGCGTAGGCATGATCGGCGTCCGACGTGACGCGGTTCACTTTTACAATGGTGAGCTTCGCATCCGTGTCGCCATGCGTCGCCGCGTCCTTGGCGAAGTCGGCGCCCCACTGCGAGATTGCATCAGGCCCCGACCAGTGATGCGGCGGAAACTCGTCGATGATCGAGGGCGAACTGACATGCGCCGCTGCCATGGTCTTCCCATCGCCGACATTCGCCGCCTGGATGAAGGCGCGGATTGGCTTGAGCACGTCCTCGTCGGCGGCAGCCGCCGGAACAGCGACAAGCAACGCGACGGCACAGCAAAGTTCCCGGATCATGTGTCCCTCCCCAAAGGTGCGGGGAGCGTAGCTTGCTCTCGAACACCCGTCATCGCCGGGCTTGTCCCGGCGACCCATAATCACCGTTGCGCAGTGAGTTCATGGATGGCCGGGACAAGCCCGGCCAAGACGGAGCTTGTTTGTTAGCGTTTCCAGCATGTTACCACCCGTCCAGATATTCCCCGCAACCAGCCCCTGCCCGGCTATACTGTCCCAGGACAAGCCACGCAGAGCCCCCGCCCGCTTTCTGACGGACCCGGACCCCGCGCGTATCAGTGGAGGAAACGGCAATGGCGAACGAGACCTTTTCGGCGTCGCGGCCGAAACCCGGCACACCTTTCACCGCATCTGAAGCGCGCGACGCGATGGTGAAGAAGGAACTCGCCGCCGAGCGCGCCGCCTTCGAAGCCAAGACGATCAAGCTGCGCGCCCTGCGCCTGGCCAAGGAAGAAGAAGAGCGTGCGCTTGCCCTGAAGAAAGCGGCCGAGGCGCCGCCGCCGAAGCCGCCGCGCAAAAGAGCCGCTGCCAAGAAAACCGCCTAGCACATCGACCCGCGTTGCATAAACCGGCAACGCTGTCGGACAATCGAGCCATGACACCGGACAAAGACCAGCCGGCGGACAGTCCGGCGCGCGCGCCAGGACAACGCCGCGCCTTCGATCCACGCCTGCTCGAAGGCTCCATCCCGCGCTCCCTCCTGTTGCTGGCGCTGCCGATTATGGGCGGCAACCTGCTGCAGGTCGCGTATGGACTCGTCGATGCGTTCTGGGTCGGCCGTCTCGGCGCGGCCGCGGTGGCATCAGTGTCGGTCTCGATGCCGATGATGTTCCTGATGATGTCGATCGGCCTGGGCTTCACCATCGCCGGTTCGACGCTGACGGCGCAGTATGTCGGCGCACGCAATCGCGCCATGGTCGATCACGTCGCCGGACAGACGCTGCTGGCAGTGGTAGCGGTGTCGGCTCTGCTGGCCGTCGTCGGCATCCTCATCTCGCCGTCGCTGTTGCGGCTGATGGAGGTCGCGCCCGACGTCTATCACAACGCGCTCGGCTTTCTGCGCGTGATGTTCCTCAGCCTGCCGCTGTCCTTCGCCTATTTCGCCTTCCAGTCGCAGATGCGCGGTGTGGGCCAGGTGACGCTGCCGATGTACATCATCGGTGGCACGGTGCTGATCAACTTCGTGCTCGACCCGATCCTGATCTTCCATTTCGGCTTCGGCGTCATGGGCGCCGCGCTGGCGACAATGGTGAGCCAGGCAGTGTCAGCGGCCGCGGGCATCTATCTGCTCTCTACCGGGCGCTACGGCATCCAGCTGAAACTGAGCTCGCTCAAGCCGGACTTCGCGTTCATCTGGCGGGCGTTCAATCTCGGCTATCCCGCCGCGATAGAAGGATCGGCGCGCGGCCTCGGCGTTACCGTGATGATGTTCCTGATCACCAGCTTCGGCACGGTGACGACGGCGGCCTATGGCGTCGGCGGCAACATGCTGCAGTTCATCGTCATCCCGGCGATGGGCTTCTCGATGGCGACGTCCACACTGGTCGGCCAGAACATCGGCGCCGGCAACATCCCGCGCGCTGAGTCAGTCGCGCGGCTGGCTGCGTTCATCACCTTCTCGGTGCTGACCGGCGTTGGCGTGGTGGCTTTCGCCTTTGCCAATCACATCGCAGCGTTCTTCGTGCCGCACGACAAGAACGTGATCCATGAGGCGGCGGTGTTCATCCGCACGATCTCCTGGTCCTTCGGCTTCATCGGCGTGCAGTTCGCGCTGATGGGCGTGCTGCGCGCAAGTGGCAACATGGTGGCGGCGATGATCATCAGCCTAGTCTCCCAGTGGATGTTCACCTTCCCGCTCGCCTATGTGCTGTCGCATCGCGCGCACTGGGGCGCCCATGGCCTGTGGTGGGCGTTCCCGGTCGCGAACGTCATGACGGCGCTCCTCGCTGCGATCTGGTTCTCG
>DASZCC010000489.1:0-6384 GCA_035943485.1 Rhizomicrobium sp.
CATCGGCGGGTTGAGCGGGATGTCGGCGGCGATGCGGCCCGGCCTTGGCGTCATCACCACCACGCGCGTCGACAGGTACGAACTCTCGTAGACGCTGTGGGTCACGAAGATCACCGTCAGCGCATCCTCGCTCCACAGCGACAGCAGATCGTCGTTCAGCGCCTGGCGTGTCAGCTCGTCGAGAGCGGCGAACGGCTCGTCCATCAGCAGCAGGGACGGCTCCGCCGCCAGCGCACGCGCGATCGAGACGCGCATCTTCATCCCGCCGGACAGTTCGCGCGGATAGGATTTCCCGAAGCCGCCAAGCCCCACGCGCTTGAGCGCGCGGGCGGCGCGATCGTTCGCCTCGCCGCGGTTCGCGTGATCCAGATCGAGTGGCAGGCGCACATTGGTCAGCGCATTGGCCCAGGGCATCAGCGTCGGTTCCTGGAACACGAAGCCGATCTCGGGCTTCGTGCCGGGAAACGTCACGGTGCCGCTGTCGGGCTTCAGCAATCCCGCGATGATGCGCAGCGCCGTCGACTTGCCGCAGCCGCTGGGTCCGACAAGCGACACGAACTCTCGTGCCGCGACCTCGAGGTCCAGCCGCGCGATCGCTTGCGTCCCGTTGTCGAAGCGCTTTGTGACACCGGAGAGCGAGAGCAGGGCGGTCATGCCTATTGGAAGTTCTGCGGCGTGGCGTGGAGGAAGCGCAGGTCGTAGCCGGCCTTGTAGTTCAGCGTCTTGGCATAGAGACCGTCGGCCACCATCGTGTCGAAGAACTGCTTCCACCGCGCGTCCGTCATCGTGCCGAGACCGGCCGTCGCCGCATCGCCGCCGAGCGCCAGGCCATAGACCTTCATCTTCACGATCGCCTGCGCGATCACGTCCGGCGTCATCTGCGGATTGTCCTTGGCGATCAGCGCGTTTGCCGGCGCCGGGTTGCCGTTGAGATAGTCGAGCCAGCCGGCGCGTGTCGCGTTGACGAAGGCCTGCACCGCTTTCGGATTGCTATCGATCAGCCTTTGCGGTGCCAGCACCATGTTCGCATAGCCGGGATAGCCATTGTCGGCGAGGAGGAAAACCTGCGGCTTGAAATGCGCCTGCTTCTCGATCGTGTAGGGCTCGCTGGAGAGATAACCTTCCTGGATCGCCTTCGGATCAACGACGAATGGCGCCAGGTTGAAGGTGTATTTGCGGATCTGGCTGTCGGTGAAACCGAACCGCTGGCGCAGCCACGGCCACCACGCCACCGTCGCCGCATCGGAGATCATGATCGGCATGCCGCGCATGTCGGTGATCTTCTTCACATCGGGTCGCGGGTGGGTGATGAGGACCTGCGGGTTCTTCTGGAAGATCGCCATCACCGCCTTCAGCCCGGCATTGGCGCGCACGCTGTTCAGCACAATGAACCCGTCCGAGCCGATGCCGAGGTCGGCCGCACCGCCGGCCAGAAGCTGCGGCACGTTCACCGTCGGGCCGCCTTCGATGATCGTGACGTCGAGACCGGCCTTCTTGTAGAGCCCCTCGGCCAGCGCCTCGTAGAAGCCGCCGTGCTCGGCCTGCGCTTTCCAATCGGTCACGAAGCGCAGCTTGGTCAGGGTCTGCGCCTGCGCTGCGCCGGTCACGGCCAGAGCGAGCGCCGCCAGAATACCGATAAATCTCATACGCAATCCCTGTCCGCCTGCATCCCGTTCGCCATTTAGAACGAATGGCGTGCGCCGCGCGACAGGCCAATCGGGCGCAGGGGTGGAATCATTTTCACGGTTCGGATGGAAGGTTCAACCCTTGAACGGTTCGCATGCCGCGCCGCGTCTGGCGCGGTCGATCTCGGCCAACCGGGTCTCATCGTTGATCAGGGTGCGGAAGAGGACAAGGCCGCGCACCGACGGCGAGGTCACCACCGGCAGACTGGTGTCCACGAAGTGCCCCGGCGCGGTGATGATGAAATCCACAGCGCCTTTGGCCTGCCGGTCGTTCTCGACGAAGAAATTGTTGGTGTCGTCGTCGAAGGCCGAGACCGACCAGTAGGTGTCAGGCATTCCGCTGGCATGCACGCGCAACGCGCCGCCTGCCGCGTCGAGGTCGAAGACACAGGTCGAATAGAGCAGGTCGGGTGATGGCCGGACGATGCCGCGCGACGCCGCCGTCGGACGGCGCGTATGTGCGATCGTGTTGACGCCGCCCTGTGCAATCCTGGTCATGGCGCGCTCCATGATGAAGCGCGGCGTCGCGATCACCAGACAGACATGCACCACGGCCGCGATCGCGACGGTAAACACAAGCCACGGCCAGTTGAGCTTGAGCCAGTTCATCCGCAGGTGCCCCTCGTGATCGTGGGGAGCAGGACATGCGCGGGATCGGCGGTGACGGCCTTGCCGGGATTATAGAGACGCAGCGACAGCGAGAAGCGGTCCTCGCCCACCGGTATCCAGTTCACGCCGCCGTTCGCCTTCGACAGGATAAGCGTAAAGCTCCCGTCGGCGCGCCGCGCGACCGTGTTCACAGAAACCGAATAGCGATTGGCGGCGTTGGGGATCAGAAAATCATCGGAGCCGTAGGCGGTGATGCTCCACCACCGCGCGGGCGGATCGCGTCCCGTCAGCTGATAGGTGCACGCGCCGGACAGCGCGCCGCCATCGCTGTCGACCGATGTGCTGTAGTAGATCGTCTCCTGGCGATTGAGCGCGAGCAGGCCATGCACCGCAACACGCGCGCGCTCGATGATGCCGGCGTCCTTGCTGCCTACATCGAGACTGGTCTGCCACGGCCCGTCACTGACGGCGCCGCCCCAGCCCGGCCGATAAATCGAGAGCCATGTGATTGCCAGCCCGAGCAAGGTGCCGACCACGACCACAGCAACGATCTTGAGCGCCACGCGCATGAGTCGGTTATAGCAGAATGTGGCTGTGCGCGCCTTGTCCGTCAGCGCCAGGACGGCATGGGTTCATTCACCGGCGAAAGATTAGCTATCTAAGGGGCGCTAGTTCGTGTCGCTCTGGGCGCCGTCCGGTTCGGCAGGTACCGCAGGTTTGCCCTTGCGGTTGAACAGCCAGTCCCAGAAATCCTTGTGATCGGATGGCGTGCCGGGAGGCGGGCGCGTCTCATCGCGGTCGCTGCCGTCGGCCTGTTCGCTCGGGATATAGCGGTCGCCGCCGGCTTCGTCGTCGGCGCCCGAGGGCATGTAGCTGTCGCCGGAATCGAAGATGCCGCTGTCGGTCGGGGGCTGCACAGGTGAACGGTCGAGCGGCGTGTCGGGCAGACCCTTCTCGGCCACAGTCATCGTCGCCTTCCAGATCGTCGCGGGCAGCGAACCGCCGGTGACCGATTTCATCGGCGTGGAGTCGTCATTGCCGACCCACACCGCGGCGACATAGTCATGCGTGAAGCCGACGAACCAGGCGTCGTGATAGTCCTGCGTCGTGCCGGTCTTGCCGCCGGTCTCATGTCCTGGCACGGCGGCGCCGCGGCCAGTACCGACCGTCGTCACGCCATAGAACATCGCCAGCAGGTCGCGATTCACGTGTGTCGCCACGATGCGCTCGGGATCTTCCGGCGGCTTGCGCTGGAAGAGCACCTTGCCTTCATTGTCGTCCACTTCGGTGACGAGATAGGGATAGACCTTGGTGCCGCCATTGGCGAACACGGCATAGGCGCGTGTCAGCTCCATCGGCGTGACTTCCGACGTGCCGAGCGCAAGCGACGCGTTGTCCACCAGCGGCGAAGTGATGCCGCAGCGTTGCGCGGCCTCCACCACATTCGTCACGCCGATCTCCTGCGCGAGGTTCGCGGTGATCGTGTTCACCGAATGCGCCATCGCGTCGGCGAGTGTCAGCGTGCCATAGGAGCGGCCGCCGAAATTGGTCGGCGTCCAGCCATTGATGTCGACCGGCTCGTCGCTGCGCGTATCCCATGGCGTCAGGCCGCTTTCCAGCGCCGCGAGATACACGAAGGGCTTGAAGGCGGAGCCCGGCTGGCGATGCGCTTGGGTTGCACGGTTGAACGTGCTCGTCTCGTAATCGGTGCCGCCGACGAGGGCGACGACCGCGCCATCCGGCTTCATCACCACGACTGCCGCTTCGCTCGCGTGGACCTTGGGGCCGGACTTGTCGATCACCTTGATCGCATTGCTGCGCGCGGCGTCCTGGATTGCCGGGATCAGTGTGGTGTGGACTACAATGTCGCCGCTCGGCGCGTGCCCGTCGATGGTGGCGTCACGGCGCGCTTCGTCGGCAGCGGTGTCGAAATAGTAGTTGCGCGCATCCGCCGTGGTGCGGTCGGCGATGACGGCAGGATGCGCGCGGGCATCGTCGGCCTGCGCCTGGGTGATGGCGCCGGTCTCCACCATGGTGCGCAGCACGATCGCGGCGCGCGCCTGGGCCTTGGGCAGATCGCGGCGCGGCGAGAAGGCCGACGGGGCGCGGGTCAGCGTTGCCAGCATCGCGGCCTCCGGCAGCGTCAGTTCGCTTGCGGATTTGTCGAAATAGACATGCGCCGCGCCGTCTACGCCATAGGCGCCCGAGCCGAGATAGATGCGGTTGAGGTAGAGTTCGAGGATCTGCTTCTTCGACAGCGACTTCTCGAGCTTGGCCGCATCCAGCAGTTCGTCGAACTTGCGATTAAAGGTGCGCGCCTGGCTGAGGAAGACGATCTTCACTGTCTGCTGCGTGATGGTCGAGCCGCCCTGCACCGTATGGCCGGCGCGCCAGTTGGTATAGATGGCGCGCGCAAGGCCGCGCAGATCGAAACCGTGATGGTTGTAGAAGTTGCGGTCTTCCATCGCGATGAAGGCGTTGGGCAGATAGTCCGGCATCTGTTCCAGCGACAGACGCTTGCCGATCAGCGCGCCGCGATGGCCGACCTCGGTTCCATCCGCGTCGAGGAAGGTGAACGCGATCGGCCGGTTCACCGCATAAAGGTCCTGCGACAGGTCGAGCGTCGGCGCCATCCACGACAGGACGGTGGGCAGCATCGCGATGCCGATCGCCGGAATGATGATGAGGATCGTCACCGCCGCAACGAGCGGCGTCAGCCAGCGTCTGCGCCGCACGATCCAGTCTTTAAGCGCCTGGACGTTTTCCGCGATGTGGTCGAGTTGGTCACCAGCCATAGGCGCGCTTCGTCGCCCATATTTGCGGCCAATTCAAGACGTTGCAGCGTAGTTCCATCAAACCCACGTCCGTCATCGCCGGCCTCGTGCCGGCGACCCATACGCTCCGTGATGCAGTTGTGCGTATGGGTGGCCGGGACAAGCCCGGCCATGACGGGGTTTTGGGGTCGCCGCATTTATTCGTGCAGGCTCAATTCGCCGGATACCCACGCATTGCACACATGTAACAAAACTAGTGCGGCGAAAAATCCCCCGTGATGCGCGGAGATTTGCGCGCGCCGATGTTGTGAAGCGTTGCGCCAAAGTCTGATGAGATTTTGGAACCGCGGACTTGAACCGAGTCTCTGCCGTCACCAATTACGCCATATCCCCACAAGTGTAGCTGAACATGAACCAGACCTCTTCGCCGCTGGCGGACGGGGCGCTTTCGCTTGCCAAATTGCGCGCCCGCGGCGTGACGCCCCACGACATCGATACCGCATGGATGGACGACATGATCAATCGACTCTTCGTCGAGCTGAAACGCGAACTCGCACAGGTTGAGAACGCCAGACCGGGCGATGCAACCGAGCGCGCACAGAACGCGCGCACGGTGGATTCGCTTCAACGCACGCTCGAACGCCTGAACCGCATGAAGGTGCAACGTGCCGCACATTCCGACACATCTCAGAAACCTGCCGAGGCTCGCGCCAAACTTGAACCGCGCATCCTCGGTATCGTCGCGCGCGTCGCGGGCAAAGGCGATCCTGAAGGAACTGACGGATGAGGAAGTCGCCTTCCTTGAAGCCGACTGGTTCTATCGCGCCCGTCCTGAACAGCTTGCACCGCCGGGTGACTGGCGCATCTGGCTGTTCCTCGGCGGGCGCGGCGCCGGAAAGACGCGCAGTGGTGCCGAATGGATCGCCGACGGTGTCGCCAACGGCACGATGCGGCGCATCGGTCTTGTCGGCGCCACCTTCCACGACGCGCGCGCCGTGATGATCGAAGGCGAGTCGGGCCTGGCGCGCGTCGCGGGCAACGCCGCGGTGTTCGAGCCGTCCAACCGCCGTGTGCTGTGGAGCAACGGCGCGGTCGCGAGCGTGCTGTCGGCGGATGAGCCGGACAGTATTCGCGGCCATCAGTTCGATACCGTCTGGGCTGACGCGCAGGTGAAGCTGAACAAGCATGCGAGCGCCGATACGGCCTCACTCCTCTACCAGACGAACTACTCCGGCCGCGCCGAGATGGGCCTGACCGGCGACGACAATTTCCACGTCAAGGTTTCGCCTGATGGAGCAAGCTGGAAGAGCGCGCTG
>DASZCC010000490.1:0-2472 GCA_035943485.1 Rhizomicrobium sp.
CAGCTCGCCGCGGCCATAGCCGCCGGTGGCGACGACGCAGATGCGCTCAGCGCTCGTCGGGTTCTGCGCGTAGTAGAAATGCTTGGTCGCGAAGTCGTAGATCACCTGGATGGTGAGGTCCTGAAGGCCGGACAGCGCGCGTGCCGCGGCCAGGCCGGTGAGGGCGCCGGTCTCCACGCCCGCTTTCACCTTGGCGCGGCCATCCTGGAAGGCCGTCTTGATCAAGTTGAGCGCGTCGGTGCGGAGCTTGGTCTTGTCGCCGCCGGCCTGGGCGAGCGCCGTCAGGGCGTGACGTAGCGCGTCGCCGTCCAGAAGCTCACCGATGGCTGGTCCTTCGTAACCCACGCGCGGCACCCTTTTGCGGCCGCGAAGATGACATTCTTCACGGACGCGCGCGAGGGTGGGAAATGTCCTAGCGGATCGGGCCTGTGCTGCTGGGCACGAACCAGCGCTGGAAAGCGCCAGCCAGCCCGCCGCCGATCAGTGGCGCGACCCAGAACAGCCACAGCTGCTCGATCGCCCAGCCACCCTGGAAGATCGCCACACCGGTCGAACGGGCCGGGTTCACCGACGTGTTGGTGACCGGGATGGAGATCAGATGGATCAGCGTCAGCGTCAGGCCGATGGCGAGCGGCGCGAAACCCTCGACCGGCACGAGCTTGCTGGTGGTGTTGAGGATGACGACCAGGAACATGAAGGTCATCACGACCTCGCACACCGCGCCCGCCATGAGCGAGTAGTGTTGTGGCGAGTGTTCGCCATAGCCGTTCGAGGCGAAGCCTGCGCTGGCATCGAAGCCGGCCTGGCCGCTCGCGATGATGTAGAGCACGGCGCCGGCAAGGATGCCGCCGAGCACTTGCGCGATCCAGTAGACGATCACCTGGTTGAAGGCGATGCGGCCCGCGGTGAACACGCCGAAGGTCACGGCCGGATTGAAGTGGCCGCCCGAGATATGTCCGAACGCATAGGCGCCGGTCAGCACGGTGAGACCGAAGGCGAGCGCGACGCCGGCGTATCCGATGCCAACATCCGGCACACCGGCCGCCAGCACGGCGCTGCCGCAGCCGCCGAGCACCAGCCAGAACGTGCCGATGACTTCGGCTGCAATCGCTTTCGAACTGACCATCGCGAGACCCCTCTCAATTGATGTTGGGGAAACACTAGCCCGCGAATGTGACGGAGAAAATCTTGCGCTGCACCATCTTTGACCTCCCCCTCGTGGGGAGGTCGAAATTTGCGGAGCAAATTTCGGGTGGGGGGAAGTGCAGGGCGTTGAGAACCACCACCCGAAAAATCGCTTACGCGATTTTGTCGACCTCCCCACAAGGGGGAGATTAAGTGAAGGCCACAAACACAAACGGCGCGGGTTGCCCCGCGCCGTCTGCTTAAGCGTAAGTCTGTTCTCGCTTACACGAGCTTCAGGTTGACGGCCTTCGGGCCACGCTTGTCGGCTTCGACATCGAAGCTGACGCGCTGACCTTCATTGAGGCCACGGAGACCAGCCGCCTGGACAGCAGTGACATGGACGAACACGTCCTTGTCGCCACCCTCAGGCGCGATGAATCCGAAACCCTTCGTCGTGTTGAAGAACTTAACTTGACCGATAGTCATTACGGCTTTCTCCTGAAAGCATTGAATTATCGTGCGGACACCGTGTCTACACGATCACCGGGACCGCGACTTTTTTCAGGAAAAGCGTCGTCGTCACTCCAGCTCTGCGCTCCGGTGGAATGGAGCCTCGCATGGGCACGCTAGAAACTTCTCTAAAGGCTGCGCGGCCTCTGTTGGCCGCGATATAGGCTGTAAGCACATTAAGCGCAAGTCACCATGCTTCGCTTAAGGGTATATGGCCGGGCTGTTGCTGCACGCGCACAAGCCAGCGCGACACCGCGGGATAGCGCGCAAGTTCGAAGCCGCCCTCCTGCGCGCTATGCGTGTATCCGTAGAGCGCAATATCCGCGATTGAATATCGTCCGCCTGCGAACCAATCATGCGCCGCGAGATGGTTCTCCATCACGCCGAGCGCCGCGTTGCCCTTGGCATGCCATTCCGGGACGAGATGCCGCCGCTCCTCGAGCTGTTCTTTCGACGCATAGGAGAGCCAGAAGCGCGCCACCGCGATGTAGGGCTCGTGGCTGTATTGTTCGAAGAACATCCACTGCAGCGCCTGGGCGCGGTCCCATCTGTCTTCCGGCAGCAGCGCCGAGCCGTGTGCGAGATAGGAAATGATCGCGTCGGACTCCGCGAGCGTGCGGCCGTCCTCGAACTCCAGCAGCGGCACCCGGCCATTGGGATTGAGCTTGAGAAAATCCGGCTTGCGCGTATCGCCCGCCATCAGCGGATAGTCCTTCAGCGCGAGTGGAATGCCGAGCTGGCGCGCGACGAGGCGGACCTTGTAGCAGTTCCCCGACATCTGCATCTGATGCAGCACAAGCATTGAGCACTCCCATCCATGACGCGACGGGAAACACG
>DASZCC010000491.1:0-6188 GCA_035943485.1 Rhizomicrobium sp.
GACTGGATTCCCGATGAGCGCCACGGCCTGACGATCTGCGATGCGACCAGCGCCGCGTTCGCGATGGACCTGCCGTGGAAGAAGCTCGATGTCGTCACCTTCTCCTGGCAGAAGGTGCTGGGCGGTGAAGCGGCGCACGGCATGCTGGTGCTGTCACCGGATGCCGTCACGCGGCTTGAATCCTACACGCCGCACTGGCCGATGCCGAAACTGTTCCGCATGACCAAGGGCGGAAAGCTTGTCGATGGCATCTTCGAGGGCGAGACGATCAACACGCCGTCGATGCTGGCACTCGAAGATTATCTCGATGCGCTGACCTGGGCCGAAGGTCTCGGTGGGTTGAAAGCCTTGATCGCACGCGCTGACGGCAATTTCGGCGTCATTTCCAAGTGGGTGCGTGAGTCCGGCTGGGCCGATTTCCTGGCGCGCGAGCAAGGCACACGCTCGAACACCAGCGTCTGCCTGAAGATCACCGATCCGTGGTTCAAGGGCCTCTCCGACGACGCGCAAGCCGATGCCGCGAAGAAGATCGCGTCGCTGCTCGAGAAGGAAGGCGTGGCGTTCGACATCGGCGGCTATCGCTCGGCGCCGCCGGGCCTTCGCATCTGGTGCGGCGCGACGGTGGAGAAAGCCGATCTTGAGGCGCTGACGCCGTGGCTCGACTGGGCCTGGAGCCAGGTGAAGAAAGCCTGACGTCGGAGGCCGCGATGGACTTCGCCCCCCAGAACGAGCTCGAGACAGCACTCGTCCGCGCGGTGAAAGAACCCGCCGCGCGGCCCGAGTTCTATCGCCTGCTGCTTTCATCGGACCTTCTGATCCTGGGCAATCTCGCCGGTGACCAGCTGCAGATCGTCTCGACCAAGAACAAGGCAGGGACGATGGTGCATCCCGTCTTCTCGTCGGTGCCGCGCGTGCAGGCCTATATTCGCGAAAAGCAGAACTATCTCACGCTCAACGGCCACGCGCTGTTCAAGATGACAAAGGGTGCCGCCTTCGTCCTCAATCCCAACTCCGCCTATGGCAAGGAGCTTTTGCCGGAGGAGCTTGCGAGCCTGCTTGATCCCGACGCGCATGTCGCCAAGCCGATCGTGCTGGAGAAAGAGACGAAGGTCCTGATCGGACAGCCGGCCGTCTATCCGCACGAACTTGTCGATGCCCTGAAAGTGGAATTCGCCAAGCGTCCGGATGTGCTCAACGCCTATCTCGTCCAGATCGCCTTCGGTGGCCGCGATGAGCCGCCACATCCGATGATCGGCGTAGAGACGACTGGCGACTGGGACCAGGTCTCGGCCCTGATCGGCAGGACCGCGGCGATGGTTTCGCCGGGCATGCTGCTGGATGCGGCGCCTGTCGATCGCGTCAAGGCCGACACCATGACCAAGAGCTTCCTCGAAACCAAACCATTCTACACCGCCGCGCCGACGCGCACCCACTGACGAAGGACAATCCCATGAGCCCCCGTGTTCTGATCGCCGACAAGCTGTCGCCCGCCGCCGTCGCCATCTTCAAAGAGCGCGGCGTCGAGGCCGATGTGAAGACGGGCCTCAGCAAGGAGGAGCTGATCAAGATCGTCGATCAGTATGACGGCATCGCAATCCGCTCTGCGACCAAGATCACCGCCGACGTCATCGCCGCTGCGAAGAAGCTGAAAGTCGTCGGCCGCGCTGGCATCGGCGTCGACAATGTCGACATCCCGGCTGCCACCGCTGCCGGCGTGATCGTGATGAATACGCCCTTCGGCAATTCGATCACCACGGCCGAGCATGCGATCTCTCTCATGCTGGCGCTGGCGCGCGAGCTTCCCGCCGCCAACGCGTCGACCCAGGCCGGCAAGTGGGAGAAGAACCGCTTCATGGGCGTGGAGATCACCGGCAAGGTGCTGGGCCTGATCGGCGCCGGCAATATCGGCTCAATCGTCGCGGATCGCGCGCGCGGCCTGAAGATGCGCGTCATCGCCTATGATCCCTATCTGTCGCCTGAGCGGGCGCAGGACCTCGGTGTCGAGAAGGTCGAGCTCAACGACCTGCTCGCACGTGCCGATTTCATCACCCTGCACGTGCCGATGACGGCCGAAACCAAAAACATCCTGTCGGCCGAGGCGATTGCGAAGACGAAGAAGGGTGTGCGCATCATCAACTGCGCCCGTGGTGGCCTGATCGACGAGAAGGCGCTGAAGGCCGCGCTCGATTCCGGGCACGTCGCCGGCGCGGCGCTCGACGTGTTCGAGGAAGAACCCGCCAAGACCAACATCCTGTTCGGCATGGAGAACGTCGTCGCCACGCCGCATCTGGGTGCCTCGACCAGCGAAGCGCAGGAGAACGTCGCCCTTCAGGTCGCGGAACAAATTTCGGACTATCTGCTGACCGGCGCCATCACCAACGCGCTCAACATGCCGTCGATCAGCGCGGGTGAAGCGCAGAAGGTCCGTCCGTGGATCGCGCTGGCCGAGAAGCTCGGCTCGTTCGCCGGACAGGTCACCGAGTCCAGCATCCAGGGCGTGGAAATTTTGTATGAAGGCGTCGCCGCCGATCTCAACCAGCGCGCGCTGACGCAGGCCGCGCTCGCGGGGCTGCTCAAGCCCACGCTGTCGGGCGTGAACATGGTCAACGCGCCGGTCGTCGCCAAGGAGCGCGGCATCAAGGTGAGCGAGACGCGCCGCCCACAACAGGGCGTGTATGAGGGCTACATCAAGATCACGGTCGATCTTGGCGGCACGACGCGCCGTGTCGCCGGTTCGGTTTTCTCTGACGGCCGTCCGCGCTTCATCCAGATCAAGGACATCAACCTCGACGCCGAATTCGCGCCGAACATGCTCTATGTCGTGAACGAGGATAAGCCCGGCTTCATTGGCAAGCTCGGCACGCTGCTGGGCGACGCGAAGGTCAATATCGCGAACTTCAATCTGGGCCGCAGCGAGCCGGGCAAGGAGTCCATCGCGCTGGTCGAGGTCGACGGACCGCTCAGCGAGAAGGTGCTGGCCGACATCCTCAAGCTGCCCCTCGTCCGCCACGCCAAGGCGCTTGTGTTCTAGAAAAGCGTACTTACCTTTCCGGTCGTCAGGGCTGGAGAGGGTTATGTCACCGGATCGGGCCATCTATGTGCTGTGGGCGGCGTGGGCCGTTTCGTGGTTCATCGCGGCCCGCTGGGCGAACGCCACCGTGAAGCGGCCGGGCTTCTCCAATGAGATCCTCTATCGCGTCGTGCAGGGCGTCGGCGTGCTGCTCCTGTTCAGTCTGATACCGCCACGCATGCGGTTCGCCGCGCCCGACTGGGTCGCGCCCGCCTCGATACGCTGGGCGATGGTGGCCGTGGCCGCCGCCGGATTCCTGTTCTGCTGGTGGGCACGGATACACCTCGGACGGCTGTGGTCCGGCACGGTGACGCGAAAGGCGGACCACCATGTCGTCGACACCGGTCCCGACGCGATCGTGCGGCATCCGATCTATACGGGTATTATCGCAGCTGCCTTCGCGACCGTGGTCGCGCGCGGCACCTACCTGTCGCTGCTCGGCGCGGTGCTTATCGTCGTCGGATTCTGGATCAAGGCGCGGCTGGAGGAGCGCTTCCTGCGCACCGAACTCGGCGCGGAGGCCTACGACACCTACGCACGCAAGACGGCGATGCTGGTGCCGTTTGTGAGGTGGTGAAAAACTGTCATCCCCGGCGAGCGACAGCGAGGGAAGGGGATCCACGACTGGGCTAAGCATCCAGTCGTGGATCCCCTTCCCTCACCGCGCTACGCGCGGTTCGCCGGGGATGACAGTTTCTTTTTTCAAACCGTGTCGAAGAACTGCACGTCCGGGCGGCCGGCGAGTGTGGGACCGATCTTGCCGCCGAAGGCCTTGTAGTGGTCGGACTTGCCGTGCGACTCGAGCGCGGCCTGATCCGCATAGAGTTCCATCACGACATAGGTCGACGCTTCCTTGCGCGACTTCGCGAATGAATAAAGCGAGTTGCCGGGTTCGTTGGCGCGGACTGCCGCCATCATTTCCTTCGCGGCCGCCTCGAATTCCGCGTTCTTGCCTTCCTGGATCTTGATTGTCGCTACGACGCCGATGGCCATGATTTCCTCCGATTGTTAGCCGATTGGAAAGGTAAACCGCGTCTTGGCAATGCGCCAAGGACCTTTAATCGGATTTAACCGTCCGGGCCCCACTATTTGGCCAGACGAGGAATTGATGCCCGGCAAACCTTCCTTTGCGCAAGGCACGCGCGTGCGTATGCGTGACCAGCGGCTGGCGCTCGACCAGCTCGGACTGGCGCTGCGCAATCTGCGTCCGAACAGCATCCTGATGCCAGCGCTGGGCGCAGTGATCTGCGTCATGTACAGCAAGTGGCTGCCGCTGCCGAACCTCCTCGAATGGCTGGGGCTCCTCACCATTTGCAGCATTCCACTGTCCGTCGTGTCGTTCCGGTTTCGCGAGGTCGAAGCGTCGCTGAAGGATTCCGGCGAGCGCATCGCGATCACGGCCGGACTCTATTTCCTATTCTCGCTGTCCTGGGCCGCGATGGCCTATTTCCTGTGGGTGCCCGGCAACGAGCTGGCCCAGCTGATCATCATCATGCTGCTGGCTTGCACCATCGCCGGCAACAGCGCGCTCGTGGGCGCTTGCCTGCCGCTCCTCGCTACATGTCTGGGTGTCTACGGCGCGGCCATTGTTCTCGCCGCGCTTCATGCCGGCGGCTTGATCTTCAATGGCGTCGCAGTGCTGGCCGTCCTGTATTGCGGCTACATCGCCTATATGGCGCATCAGATTTATCAGACCGCGCGTTCGATGCTTCTGCTCCGCTATGAGAAGAACGACCTGATCTCCGAGCTCGCGAACGCCAAGGTTGAATCCGACGCGGCGCGCGACCAGGCGCTCGCGGCCAACCGTGCCAAGTCGCAATTCCTCGCCAACATGAGCCACGAACTGCGCACACCGCTCAACGCGATCCTGGGCTTCTCGGAGATGATCACGTCGCGGGTGTTCGATGCCAAGCCGGAGAAGCACTATGAGTATGCCGCGCTGATCCATAACTCCGGCGACCATCTGCTGACGCTGATCAACGATATCCTGGATCTCGCGAAGATCGAATCCGGCAACTGGACGCTCTACGAAACCGAAGTGTCGCTGTCGGCACTGATCACCGAGGTCTGCAGCATGCTGGCACCCCGGGCGACCGCTGCGGGAATTACGCTGAAATCCGACATCGACCCACGCCTGCCTCATATCCGCTGCGATGAGCGTGCAATCAAACAGGTGCTGCTCAACCTCGTCTCCAATGCCGTCAAATTCACGCCGGAAGGCGGACAGATATCGATCTTCGCGCAGTACCTGACCGGCGGCGGCGTGTGCTTCGGCGTGCGTGACAACGGCATGGGTATCGCAAAGGAAGATCAGGTGCGCGTGTTCGAGAATTTCGGCCAGGGCCGCCACGACGTCGCCACGATCGACAAGGGCACTGGCCTCGGTCTTCCCATCGTCAAGGGTCTCGTCGAAGCGCATGGCGCGCTGCTGTCACTGGAGAGCGAACTTGGCGAGGGCACAACGGTGACGATCACGCTGCCGAACGAGCGCACGGTGCCGCTGACTTACCAGGTCGCGTCGTAAGACCTACTGGCCTTTGAAGACGCCCGGGCGCTTTTCGAAGAAGGCCGCGACCGCTTCCTTGTGATCCTCGGTCAGATGCGCCAGCGCCTGATAGGCGGCCGACATCTCCATCACCACGTCGAAGCTGACATTTTGGCCTTCGCGCATCATCTTCTTGGTCATGCGCAGGACGTCCGGTGGCTGGCGTGCGATCTTGGCGGCGAGCTTGTTCGCCTCCTCCATCAGGGAAGCGGCCGGCACGACGCGGCTGATGAGCCCCCAGGAGAGCGCCGTCGTCGCGTCGATCGTGTCGCCAGTAAAGAACAGTTCGGCGGCACGGGCATGGCCGATGACGCGCGGCAGGATCCACGATCCGCCATCGCCGGGCACCAGACCGATCTTGAGGAACGTCGCGCCAAAGATCGCCGTGTCTGCCGCGATTCGCATGTCAGCGAGGCAGGCCACGTCATTGCCCAAACCGATCGCTGGTCCATTGACGGCAGCGATCAGCGGCACCTCGAGATGCCACAGGCTTTTCACAATGCGGTGGATGCCGTTGCGATACCGATCGCGGATGTGCACGCCGGCGCCAGCGAAGCTGCCGCTGCGCTCGCG
>DASZCC010000492.1:0-5355 GCA_035943485.1 Rhizomicrobium sp.
TGTAGCTGGTCTGCAACAACCGTCCGCGCCAGTCGCGGCCGGGCTTCTTCGGCTGTTCCAGCTCGATCACCTCGATGCGGCGGCCTTGAGCGTCGCGCGCTTCGCCCAGCCGGCGGATCGCCTCCATCACCGGTTCGAAATCCGGATGCGACCGCGACGACGGCACGCCGATCAGGACGCGGCCGGGCGCGACGAAGCAGGCGATGTTGTCGACATGGCCGTCGGTCTCGTCGTCCGAGAAGCCCTCGCCCAGCCACAGGATACGGCGCGCGCCGGTGAACAGGGCCAGGCGCTCCTCCACCTGCTGGCGCGTCAGCTCCGGGTTGCGGTTGGTGTTGAGCAGGCACTGCTCGGTGGTGATCAGCGTGCCCTCGCCGTCGGTGTGGATCGCGCCGCCCTCGCAGATCAGCGGCGCATGATAGAAGCGCGCCCCGGCATACTCCGCCGCACGCGCCGCAAACGCGTTGTCATCTGTATACGGATGATACTTGTTGCCCCAGGCGTTGAACTCCCAGCCTGTTGCCGCCTTGCCGTCCGGCCCGGTGAGGAAGGTCGGCCCGATATCGCGCGCCCAGGAATCGTCCAGCGCGACTTCCAGCACGTCCACCTTGCCGGATGTCGCGAGTTTCACCTCGCCGGCATCGCCGGGGCGTACCGCAACCGTCACGGGTTCAAAGGTCGAGATCGCGCGCGCGACGCGGGCATAGGCCTGCTTGGCGCGCAGAAGTCCCTCGGAGCCGTCCCACGCCTCCTCGCGGCATGGCCAGCACATCCATGTGCGCGCATGTGTCGCCCATTCCGCCGGCATCGCATAGCCGTCGCGCACAGGGCACGGATCGTCCGCATCGAGGCGTTTTGTCATGCTGGCTTATAGCGCGCCCGCCATGCGCGGGATAATCTTTTCACGATCAAACAGGAATCCTCATGTCCGTCGAAGCACGCCTCAAGGAATTGAATATCACCCTGCCCAACCCGCCCGCGCCGGTTGCGAGCTATGTGCCTTATGTGGTGAGCGGCAATCTTGTTTACATCTCCGGCCAGGTCACCCTGACGCCCGAGGGCCTGAAATATGTCGGCACCGTCGGCAGCGATCTGACGGTGGAAGACGGCAAGGCGGCGGCCCGGCTTTGCGCCCTGAACGTTATCGCACAGGCCAAGGCGGCTTGCGGCGGCAATCTCGACCGCGTGAAGCGCGTCGTGAAGGTCACCGCCTTCGTCAATGCCGTAGCCGGCTTCACCCAGCACCCAGAAGTAGCAAATGGCGCGTCGGACCTGTTCGTGGAGGTGTTCGGCGACGCCGGACGCCACGCGCGCGCCGCGGTCGGCGCAGGCTCGCTTCCGCGCAATGTGGCAACCGAAGTGGAAGCGGTAATCGAGATCGCGTGACAGGTGAGATCACAGCGCGGATGAACGGTTCGGCGGCGGACATCGGGTCTGCCGCCTGGAACGCCTGCGCCAATCCCACACGCGACGCCGACCCGCATCCGTTCAGCCGTTACGAGTTCTTCGCCGCCTGCGAGGAATCCGGCTCGGCCACCGCGCGTTCAGGCTGGCGGCCGGCACATCTGGCGATCGAGCGGGACAGCAAGGTCATCGGCCTGATGCCGATGTACCTGAAGAACCATTCGCAGGGCGAATACGTCTTCGACCATTCCTGGGCCGATGCGCTGGAACGCGCGGGTGGCGATTACTATCCGAAGCTTCAGGCGGCAGTGCCGTTCACGCCGGTGACTGGCCCTCGCTTGCTGGTCGCCGCGGACGCCGACGTCGCAGCGACACGCGAGGCCCTGCTGTCGACCGGCACCACGGCGGTCAAACAACTGCACGCCTCCTCGCTGCACATCACCTTCCTGACCGAAGACGAATGGCTGTCGGCCGGCGAAGCGGGATTTCTCCAGCGCACCGACCAGCAGTTCCACTGGGAGAACCGAGGCTACGCGACGTTCGACAACTTCCTCGCCGACCTCGCGTCGTCAAAGCGCAAAAACCTGCGCAAGGAGCGCGCCGCCGTGCGCGATGCCGGCGTGGAGTTCGACTGGCTGTCAGGCAGCGATATCACGGAAGCGCATTGGGACACGTTCTACCGCTTCTACATGGACACCGGCGGCCGCAAGTGGGGCCGGCCCTATCTCACACGTGAGTTCTTCAGCCGCGTCGGCGACAGCATGGGCGAACAGGTCGTGCTCATTTTGGCGCGACGAAACGGCCGGTACATCGCCGGCGCGCTGAACTTCAAAGGCGGCGGCGTTCTCTACGGCCGCAACTGGGGCTGCACCGAGTTCATCCCGTTCCTCCATTTCGAGACCTGCTATTACCAGGCTATCGACTACGCGATCGCGCATGGCATGAAGAAGGTCGAGGCCGGCGCGCAGGGCGCACACAAGTTGTTGCGCGGCTATATGCCGACGCCGACCTACAGCGCGCACTACATCGCGCATGCCGGGTTGCGGCGCGCGGTGGACGATTTCCTCACCCATGAGCGCGAGGCAGTGGCCGAACACATCGAGGAACTCGCCGAACGGGGACCGTTCAGGAAGGAATAACCGGCGCGGCCTGCTGGGCGAGTTGCTGGCGACGAACCTTCGACACAACTACGATCAGTGCGATAGCTGCTACGATGTTCAGCACGTATTCGCCTGCGAGAAACACGGCACCCGTCTCGATCGTCGCAAGCGTCTTTTCATTCAACAGGAGTCCGCCAACACCTGACGCCACGTTGGCGAACAGAAAGGACAGCCACCACACCATCAGAAGGGCGGGCGCTCTCAGAGCTTTCCAACCTGGCGCATTGACACTCGCGCGCCAAATCTCACTCATGACGTCGTAACCCCAGATGATATACGCGAAGGGAATGAAGTAACTTCCGACCGACCAACCCTGCGATCGGATACCGGAAGCGCCCATCGCGTGTGAATTGCCGTTGGCACGGTAGACCCACATCAGGAAAGCGATCAAGGAGACCAACAGGCTTGCAAGCAGCACGACGGCCACAACGCTGTTAAGCCCGTCAACACTCTGCCCTATCTGAAGGACCTGCGTGCGGTCTGTCAGATTCCCGGTGCGAACCTGTTCGACAAAGTTTACCAGCCTGAGTGCACCGAATACGCCAAGCGCACTTGCAAAGATAAAGGCGACTTCCCCACCCGCGAGCCAACGAGTCCTTGCCGTCAAATCGCGAAATACAAATTCTGGTTGGTCTGCCATTCCCCGCCCCTTCCATGCTTGATGCCCCGCCGTGAGACTATACAATTACAATTGCGACAACACCCGGAAAGCCAATGGCGTACGATACGAGCAACATCTTCGCCCGCATCCTGCGCGGCGAGATTCCGAAGATCGCCGTCTATGAAGACGAGCACACGCTGGCCTTCATGGACATCATGCCGGCAACAGTGGGACACACGCTGGTGATCCCCAAGGAAGCCGCCGTCACGTTGTTCGATCTTTCGCCTGACGCCGCCGCCGCCACGATCAAGACCACACAGAAAGTCGGCCGCGCCGTGATGAAGGCGATGGAGATGCCGGGCATCATGCTGGTGCAACTGAACGACACGGCGGCGGGCCAGTCGGTGCCGCATCTGCACTTCCATATCCTGCCCCGCGATCACGGGCTGGACATGAACTTCCATGGCCGCAAGGCGGTCGATCCTGCGACGCTGGTGCCGATCGCGGAAAGGATCAGGTCTTTCCTATGATCCTCGAGCACGCCGTGCTGAACGTGAAAAAGGGCCAGGGCGTCGCCTTCGAAGCGGCCCTGAAGAAAGCGCGTCCCCTCATCGAAGCCAGCGAGGGTTTCCAGAAGATGGAGGTCCGTCCCTGCATCGAGAGCAAGGACCGGTACCTGCTGCTCGTCTGGTGGAGTTCGCTGGAGGCGCACACCGTCGGATTCCGGGGCTCGTCGCGCTACACCGAGTGGCGCGAGGCGTTGCACGGCTTCTACGAGCCGTTCCCGACCGTCCAACATTATGGCCAGCCGCTCTAGACAAGCGGTTTCGGGTTCCTACATAGGGACAATGATGTACCTGCTCGCCATCTTCTGCTCGCCGCTGGCGCTGCTGCTGACCGGGAAACCGGTCCAGGCAGTGTTCAACTTCGTGTTGTGGATCATCTCGATCGTGCTTTGGGCGACGATCATCTTCTTCCACGCTGGTTTCGTGGTGTGGGGCATCGCCTTCCTGCAGGCCGTGCTGGCGATCAACTCGGCGCGCGAGGATCGTCGCGCCCGCTGGATCGCGAACGCCCAGCGCCGCTAAGCTTTCCGCCGCGCGAAACTCTCTGCGACCGCAAGCGCGCCTCCGCACAGGATCGTCGCGACGAACACACCGTTCCACTCGAACGGCGGGTTGGCGGCGGCATCCGGCGGCACGTGCAGCAGCGCGCGCGGGATATGCGGGATCAGGACCCAGCTTCCATACATGACGCCGGCCAGCGTGGCGGCAAGCCTGCCGAGAATGCCGGACAGGATCGCCAGACCCGCCGCGAAGTGCGCCGCGCCCGTCGCGATCGCAAGGAATGGGCGGAACGGAATCCATGCCGGAATGAAGCTCGCCGTGAAGTCGTGATAGATGAAATGCATCGCGCCGAAGACGAGCAGCGAGAGCCCGAAACAAATCCGACCGTAAGGGATTCCCAGTGCCGCGATCCGGTCGAACGCACCGGACGGCACCAGCGCCATCAGCACCCACGCCGCGCCGAACACCGCGAAGGTCTCGGCCGTTCCGCTCCAGTAGTCGCCATGGGTGAGCGTAGGGAGGAGATGAGGAAGATGCAGCATGATGACCCAGACGAGTGCGATCAGCGCGAGCAGCCTGGCGCCCCATTGAGCGAAGCGCGGGACGAGCAGCGCGACGCCACCGATCAGCACAAGCGCGCCGGAGATGGTGCCGAGCAGCGCAGGATCGGGATAAGTCTTGGGCCAGTATTCAAGCCGCATCACGGGAGTGCCGAGAAGCAGGCTCTCGACGCCAAGGGCGATGAACCCGAGTGCGAAGAGTAGTCGGCCGATGCGGCCCTGGATTGTCTTCATACGCGGATCCCCCGCGCGCATCGTGGAGCATTTCACGACCAGCCGCACTCACTTGCGCGTGAGTTGGATAACCTCGCCCGCGATAGCGGGAGAGGTTAGCCCTGCCCTACGGCGCGAAGCTCGACCGCGCTTTCACGCCCCAGTGGCCGTTCTCTTTCGTGATCACGTAGATCGAGTCGAACCCGCCGATCACGCTGCCGTCCTTGGCGTAGCGCGTGAACCGCGTGTCGATGTGGACCTTGTCCTCACCGGCATGGATTACCGCGCGGCGCTCCCAGGCGGAGTGGTCCCACTCCGCCAGCGCGCCGCGCGTGAACATGTCCGGCTTG
>DASZCC010000493.1:0-3975 GCA_035943485.1 Rhizomicrobium sp.
CGCGCGCCGCGAAAGTCTACGCGCTGGAACTGGCCATCGCGAAGGTGAGCTGGCCGGCCGATGAACGCCGCGACGAGGACAAGATCTACAACCCGATGACCTTTCCGCAGCTGAAGGCGCTGGCGCCCGGCTTCGACTGGGACGCGAACTTCGCGGCAGCTGGAATCCCCGAGAAGGGTCCGAAGGGCGACCGCACCGTCATCGTCGCCGAGAAGTCTGCTTTCCCGGGACTCGCCAAAGTGTTCTCCGAGACGCCGGTCGATGTGTGGCGCGACTACCTGACGGTGCGCTACCTCCACAGCTGGTCCGCCGTCCTGCCGAAACATGTCGACGACACGGACTTTGCGTTCTACGGCACCGAGCTGGAAGGCAAGACCGCCCAGCTCGATCGCGCCACCCGCGCCATCGCCGAACTGGACCGCGTCATGGGCGAAGCGCTGGGCAAACTCTATGTCGCCAAATACTTCCCGCCGGACGCCAAGGCGAAAGCGCTCGCGCTCGTCGACAACATCATCAAGGCCTACGACGCAGACATCCGCGTGCTGGCGTGGATGACGCCGGCGACGCGAGACAAGGCGCTGGAGAAGCTGCACGCCACCTCGCGGATGATCGGCTATCCCGACAAGTTCCGCGACTACTCGGCGCTGGCCGTCAATCGCGACAACCTGATCGGCAGCCTGAAGAACGGCGCGCTGTTCGAATGGCACCGCGAGCTCGCGCGCCTCGACAATCCGACCGATCGCACCGAATGGGGCATGACGCCGCCGACCAACAACGCGGAGAACGATCCGAACTTCAACCGGATCGAGTTCCCTGCCGGCATCCTTCAGCCGCCCTACTTCGATCCGAACGCCGACGATGCAGTCAACTATGGCGAGATCGGCGCCACCATCGGGCACGAGATCAGCCATTCGTTCGACGACCAGGGCGCGAAATACAACGCGCGCGGCGAATTGAAGGAATGGTTTGCTCCGGAAGACTGGAAGGCCTTCAAGGAACGCGGTGACGCCATCGCGGCGCAGTACGACCAGTACGTGCCGGTGCCGGGCCTGCACATCAATGGCCGGCTCACACTCGGCGAGAACATTGCTGACATCGCCGGCCTAGTGATCGCTTATCGCGCCTATCACATCTCGCTCGGCGGCAAGCCGGCGCCGGTGCTCGATGGCCTGACCGGCGACCAGCGCTTCTTCATCGCCTACGCCCAGAGCTGGCGCGAGACGCACCGCGACGCGGCCCTGCGCCAGCAGGTGTTGTCGAACCCGCACAGCCCGTCGTCGTTCCGCGTGAATGGCGTGGTCCGCAATCTCGACGCCTGGTACACGGCGTTCGACGTAAAGCCAGGCGACAAGTATTACCTGCCCCCAGACAAGCGGGTGCCGGTGTGGTGATAAAACTCTAACCTCGCCCGCGACAGCGAGAGAGGTCGAAAAGCGCGAAGCGATTTTCGGGCGAGGGCAAAGGCCACCAGCACTGCTCCCCTCACCCGATTTGCAAGTGCAAATCGACCTCTCCCGTAAACGGGAGAGGTTAGATTTTCTTCTTCACCCGCTTCTTTTTCTTCTTCTTCCGCATGCCCACCGTCTTCTTCGGGAATGCCTTCTTGCGCTTCGCTTCCTTGCGCTCGCGTTCCACTTTCGGCGTCCGTGAGGCCACGTCCAGCGCGTCGCGCGCCCAGTTCGCCAGTTCCTCGGGATCGTCGTAGAGACGGTCCGGGATCGCGAACCACTTCGTCTCGATCACGCCGCGGCCGCGCTTGGTGAAGGAGAACGGCTCGCAGCCTTCGCGCAGATAGGCCTTGCGCGTATCGTCATCGGTCTTGAGGTAGATGCGGTCGCGGAATATGGCGCCGATCAGGACGCTGCCGGCATATATGCCCTCACCGCCAAAGAACCTGCGCAGCGCAACAGGTCCGAATTCCAGAAAGAGATCGTCGAAGCGGTGGGGATCCGCCGCCACTTTTAGTGCGTGGCGTCGGCGGCCGGCGTGATCGACACGCTTTCGCCGCAGCCGCAGGCCGCGGTCTGGTTCGGGTTGTTGAACACGAACCGTGAGCCCAGCTTCTCGTGCACGAAATCCATCTCGGTGCCGATCAGGAACAGGATCGCCTTGGGATCGATGAATATCTTCACGCCCTTGTCCTCGACCACTTCGTCCAGCGGGCGGACATCTTCGGCATAGTCCATCGTGTAGGCCATGCCGGCGCAACCGCCGTTGGTCACGCCAACGCGCACGCCCTGATACTTTCCGTCGGCGTCCACCATGATGTCACGGATGCGCTCGGCGGCCGCTTCCGTCAGCTTCACGGCCTTCGGGCGTTCGCGGCGTGGCTTTGAAATTGTCTGCGTCGTCGTCATCGGTCGTACCTGTCAGTACATGTTCAGTTCAAGTTTGGCTTCTTCGCTCATCCGCTCCGGCGTCCAGGGCGGATCGAACGTCATGTTCACAGTCACTTCGCCGATGCCGTCCACGCCTTTCAGCGCGTCCTTGACCATCACCGGCATCTCGCCGGCCACCGGGCAGCCCGGCGCGGTCAGCGTCATGTCCACGGTCACGTCCTTGTTGTCGGCAACGTCGACCTTATAGATAAGACCGAGTTCGTAGATGTCCACCGGGATCTCCGGATCGAACACGGTCTTGAGCGCGAGCACGAGCTTGGTCGTGAAATCGTCGAGCTCCTGGGCACTTAGCGCCGAACCGGGGTTGGTGAATTCCGCGTCGTTCATGCCACTTCGGCGGTGTCGCCGCCCTCCAAAGCCGATTTCATCGTGTGCCAGGCGAGCGTCGCGCACTTCACTCGCATGGGGAATGCCGAGATACCGCCCATCACTTCAAGCCGTTCGCGATCGTCCGCGTCGAGGTCGTCCGCGTTCTCGCCTTTGACCAGATGCAGGAAGCCGCCCATCAGCTTCTCCGCCTCCGCCGTGGTCCGGCCAACCAGCATGTCGGTCATCATCGAGGCGGACGCCTGGCTGATGGCGCAGCCCTTGCCTTGGAATTTGATCTCGGCGATGCGGTCGTCCTTGTCGACGACGAGATAGACGGTGACGCGATCGCCGCACAGCGGGTTGTGGCCCTTGGCCGTGTTCGTCGCGCCTTCCAGCGTGCCGAAATTGCGCGGATGGCGCGAGTGATCGAGGATCACTTCCTGGTACAGCTCGCGCAGTGAATCGTCCATCATCTAACCCAGTATCTTCCGCGCCTTGGCAAGCGCATCCAGCATCACATCCACCTCGCCCCGCGTATTGTACAACGCAAAAGAAGCGCGTGTGGTTGAGGCCACTCTGAAACGTTCCATCAGCGGCTGCGCGCAATGATGCCCGGCACGCACGGCGACTCCTTCGCGGTCCAGGATCGTGGCCAGGTCATGCGCGTGCATGCCGTCGGCTTCGAAGGACAGGATCGCGCCTTTGCCCGGTGCATCGCCGACGACACGCAGCCAGTTGAACTGGCGCACGCCCTCGCGCGCATAGGTCAGCAGGTCGTGTTCATGGGCGCGCACCGCCGTGCGGTCGAAGGAATTCATGTAGTCGAGCGCAGCCGCCAGTCCGACGCTCTCGATGATCGGCGGTGTGCCGGCCTCGAACCGCGCCGGCGGATCGGCATAGGTGACCATGTCGCGCGTGACCTCGCGGATCATCTCGCCGCCACCGTTGAACGGGCGCATCGACTTGAGCAGCGCCTTCTTGCCATAGAGCGCGCCGATACCTGTCGGGCCGTAGAGCTTGTGGCCGGTGATCGCGTAGAAATCGACATCCAGATCGCGCACGTCGACGATCTCATGCACCGCGCCTTGGCAGCCATCGGCCAGCACCGGCACGCCCTTGGCATGCGCACGCGCCACGATAGCCTTCAGCGGCGAGACGGTGCCCAGCACATTCGACATATGCGAGACCGCGATGAGTTTGGTCTTCGGGCCGATCGCGGCGTCCACCGCCTCGGCATCGAGGCTGCCATCGTCACGGATATCGATCC
>DASZCC010000494.1:0-2023 GCA_035943485.1 Rhizomicrobium sp.
CCTGACGCTGGATGAGAAGGGTGCCTTCGCATGCACGTCTGCTGCGCTGGGCGCGACTCCGGCGCAATGGACGTACACGGTGTCATCGCGGCGCGTTCAGAGCGCCGATCAACTTCTTCGGCACAAGACCACGTGGCGGGCGCTCTACGATCAGCCGCATCCCGGCGCGGATGAGGTGATCTTCTGTAATGAGCATGGCGAGCTGACGGAGGGCGGCCGCACCAGCCTGTTCATTCGCCGCGGTGGCCGCCTGCTGACGCCGGCGCTCTCCTGCGGACTGCTCGATGGCGTCCTGCGTCGCGCGATGCTGGATGCCGGTGAGTGTATCGAGGCTGTTCTGACACCGGCCGATCTCGAGAGGGCCGATGAAGTTCTTCTCGGCAACTCGCTGCGTGGTCTGATACGCGCCGTGCCGGCGCTCAGCGCGCGGGCCAGCGCCTAGTCCGCGGTTGCGGCGAGGGTGGACAAATTAGCGAGGGACTCGGGCAATACCCAGCCCTTCACTTCGGCCAGACGGCTTTTGGCGATGTCGGCATCGACGACCTGCCCCAGACTCTGGTGCGCCAGCTGTTCGCGCAGATCGTGCGCGACAGTCTTCGCATCGAAACCGGGCGTCCGCGCCGCGCGGCCAAGGCGTGCAGCAGTATCGCGATCTGTCAGAAGGCCCAGGAGATCGTCGTAGGGCGTCTTACGGTAGGCGCGTTCGAGCAGGCGTGGCGCTTCGAGGCCAAGCGCTGTCAGTCCGATGGCGACGGCCACACCGCCTCCGATAGCTACTGCGCGGCGCGACATGCGTCTCTCGCTCATCGCATCGTTCCCTTGAGATGCGCCGCAAGCCTCAGCGTCAGGGCGAGAAGATTGAGTGTCGGGTTCGACGCGCTGTACGTCGGGAACACGCTGCTCCCCGCGACATACAGATTGGACAACCCATGCACGCGCGAGTTCGCATCGACCACGCCGTTCTTCGGATCGACATGCATGCGCGTGGTGCCGAGATGATGATCGCCCCAGTCGAGCGCCGCCAGCCACTGTTCGCGCTCATGGTAGTTGAGCCGGATCATGCCGCTGCGTGACGCCAGCAGCTGGCGGCCCAGCTCCTTCATGGTGTCGCGATAGCGCTGGAAGTCAGTGTCGGACACGCGGTTGGTGAGCTTGAGCCGCGGCATGCCGAGCGCGTCGCGCGTGTCGGTCAGCGTCAGCCGCCGGTCAGGGTCCGGCTCCAGCTCCAGTCCGCATCCGACAGAGTAAGCTTTCGCATTGCTCGCATCGACGCCGAGCGCCAGCGCCGCTGTCACCACCGCAGCCTTGCCGAGATCATCCAGCTCGACAGGATTCTCGACCGTTGTCAGGGAGCCGAGGACTTTCGCGGAGCGCTTGAAGGCATCTGTCGGCGCGTAGGCCGGCCGGATCACCGCATCGTCGGCCTGGACGGCATTGAAGTAGTAGCCGGGAAGCTCTCCGCCAAAGCTGACGAGCGTTGCCGTATCACGCGGGATCGGATGATCGGCGAAGAACCGGCCAACAAGATCATTCTGATTTCCGACGCCCGCGGGCACAACGTCATTCGAGGCCAGCATGAGGCGCGCATTCTCCATCGCACCCAGCGCAAGCACCGTCGCCCTCGGCTTCACCTGGAATTTGTGGCCGGAGAGGGTGGAGACATCGAAGTGATCGACGCTTCCGGCATTGGCATTGAGCTTCAGCGCAGTCGCGTTCGCGTGGAGATAGAGCTTCAGGTTCGGGATGCGCTTAAGGTCGTCGCGATAACGTTCGCCAAAATGCGTCGGCAACACATTGTCGCGCGTCTTTGAGAACTGGAACCAGCTTGTGTAGACGCCGCCCGGACCCAGTTTGAGGATCGGCCCCAGAGTACTCATCACGGCGTCGGATTTGTCGTAGCTCCAAATACCGGCCTCGACGAGCGCCTGGGCACGCGGAAAATAAGGCTCAAGCGTTTTGAGACCAAACGGCCAGCCGGAATGCGCCACCCAGTCGCGCGCTTCGAAGTCGATAGCGTCCAGCG
>DASZCC010000495.1:0-2958 GCA_035943485.1 Rhizomicrobium sp.
TGGATGTATGCGGTCTTCACGCTGGATTCGGCGATCCAGCACTGGCGCGGCCGCGGCGGTATGTGGAAGGGTCGCGCGCAGGCAATGGGTTCGGCATGACAGCGACGGCGCGCGATCTTTCTTCCGGCAAGGGTCACACCGACGAGAATTTCCCCGTCGCGTCGATGCTCATTGCCCGCAAGCACCGACCCGCCATCATGGCCTTCTATGCCTTTGCCCGCGCGGCGGATGACGTCGCCGACAATACGGGTGTGGCTGCCGACACCAAGCTCGCGCTGCTTGAGGACATGAAGCAGACGCTGCTGAGCCATTCGGATTCGTCGGTGGAGGCGCTCTCCCTGCGCAAGACGCTGGCCGATCACGCGCTCACGAACCAGCATGCGCTTGATCTCCTCGAAGCCTTCCGCCGCGATGTGACCAAGCTGCGTTACGCCAACTGGGCCGACCTGATGGACTATTGCCGCTATTCGGCGATGCCAGTTGGCCGCTTTGTGCTCGATGTGCACGGCGAGAGCCGCAATCTCTGGCCGATGAACGATGCGCTCTGCGCCGCCTTGCAGATCGTCAATCACCTGCAGGATTGCGGGAAGGACTACGCCGGGCTCAACCGCGTCTATATCCCGGCCGATTTCATGCACGAGGCTGGTATCGACGAGGCAAGCCTGGCCAAACCCAAGGCCTCGCTCTCGCTTCAGTCGGTCATCATCGGACTGGCCCACCGCACGCAGGGCCTGCTTGAGGTGTCGCGGCCGTTCGCCGGTGCGATTCGCGACAGGCGGCTGGCGCTGGAAGTCAGCGTCATTCAGACCCTGGCGGAGGACTTGACGAGGCGCCTCACTATGCGCGATCCCCTGTCGGAACGCGTGCACCACACGCGTGGCGAAATGCCGGGCCTGATGATGAAGGCGCTCGCCGGATTCACCGTCGCGCGGTTTCGGTCTGCCCGTCCCGCACCCAACGAAGCCAGCCGATGACGCTTGTACCTCCCGAGACACCGTCCCCTGTCGACAGCGCCAGGCGCAAGGCGTCGAGCAGCTCGTTCTACTCGGCGATGCGGCTCATGCCCAAGGAACAGCGTGAGGCGATGTTCGCGATCTACGGATTCTGTCGCCTCGTCGACGACATCGCCGATGACGGCATCGGCACGCGCGCGGAGCGTCACGCCGAGCTGGTGAAATGGCGCGTCGATCTCGACGACCTCTATGCCGGCAATCCGCCTGAGCGCGCGCAATTTCTTGTGCAGCCAGTCAAGCAGTATGGTCTGCGCAAGCAGGACTTCCTGACCGTCGTCGACGGCATGGATATGGATGTCGCCGAGGATATCGTGGCGCCCGACCTCAAGACGCTCGATCTCTATTGCGAGCGCGTCGCCAGTTCCGTCGGCCGCCTGTCGATCAAGGTGTTTGGCATGGACGAGGGACCAGGGTTCGAGCTGGCGCATCATCTTGGCCGTGCTCTGCAGCTGACCAATATACTGCGCGATCTCGATGAGGATGCCGGCATCAGCCGGCTCTATCTGCCGCGCGAATACCTGACAGAGGCCGGTATCGTCACGCTGGATCCGAATGCTGCAATCGACAATCCCGCGATCGACGGCGTCTGCAAGAAGGTCGCGCGCGACGCGCACAAGCAATACGACCTGGCTGCTGCCGTCCTGGCGAAGAAGCCAAAGGGCCGGCTTGCCACACCACGCCTGATGGGTGCGGTCTACGCCGAGATCCTGCGCCAGACGGAAGAAGTCGGCTGGGCGCCGCCGCGCAAGCGCGTGTCGTTGTCGACGGGCAAGCTCCTCTCCATCGTGCTACGCAACGGCCTGTTCGGATGAGCACCGCCTATGTCCTGGGGGCCGGGATGTCCGGCCTTGCGGCGGCCGTGGCGCTTGCAGAGAAGCACGCGAAGGTCGTCCTGATCGAGGGCGCACCGCAGGCCGGTGGCCGCTGCCGGTCCTATTACGATCCCCAGCTCGATACGGTGATCGACAACGGCAATCACCTGGTGCTGTCGGGCAATCATTCTGTCCACACCTATCTGAAGACGATCGGTGCGCTGGATCATCTGGCAGGTCCGGATCGTGCCGAGTTCAACTTCGCGCATCTGCATACCGGCGAACGTTGGACCATCCGGCCGAACGACAGCGCGCTGGCAGTTTGGATTCTCGACCCCGCGCGCCGCGTACCGGGAACGAGCGCAAAGGACTATCTCGCGCTGCTCAAGCTGCTGCTCGCGAAGAAAAGCGATCACATCCGCGACGTGATCGCGTGCCGCGGGCCGCTGTGGGAGAAGCTGCTGCGACCTTTCCTTCTGGCCGCTCTCAACACCGAACCCGAGATCGCATCGGCGGCGCTCGCGGGTGCCGTGATCCGCGAGTCGCTGGCGAAAGGTGGCACTGCCTATCGCCCGCGCATCGCGCATCCCACGCTTGCCTCCGCCTTTGTCGATCCGGCGCTCGCCTATCTGAAGGCGCAAGGCGCGGACGTGCAGATCGGGCGGCGCGTGCGCGCGATCACCTACGACAATCACCGCCCGATCGCGCTGGTGCTGCCGGACGCCACGATCCCGCTGGCGGCCGAAGACGTGCTGATACTGGCGGTGCCGCCCTGGGCGCTCGGCGAGCTTCTCCCCGGCGTCACGGTGCCGACCGAATTCCGCTCGATCGTCAACGCGCATTTCCGCATCGCGCCGCCTGCCGGCACGCCGCTGATGACGGGCGTGATCGGCGGCACGGTCGAGTGGTTATTCGCTTTCGAGGATCGCGTGTCGATCACCGTCAGCGGCGCCGACGCCATCGTCGACGAGGACCGCGAGTCGCTGGCCACGCGCTTCTGGGCCGAGGTCGCGACCGTCATGCGCCTGCCTGCCGCGCTGCCGCCCTGGCAGATCGTGAAAGAGCGCCGCGCCACCTTCGCTGCCACGCCTGAACAGGCGGCGCTGCGGCCGCCTGCTACTACACAATTCCCC
>DASZCC010000496.1:0-1582 GCA_035943485.1 Rhizomicrobium sp.
AAACCTCCCCTAACAGCGCGTTGATGAAGTCATTCTTCAGGTGGGCTGGTCTGACTGAATGCTGACGGCGAAGATTGCGGCTTCTGCTTCGGCGGCGACGAGGAGCACGACGATCGTCGCGCCGTCGGGCGCCACAAGGCCACCGATCCATGCCCGACCCCGTGCCTGGAACTCCCGGGGCGTTCCTGCGCCGGTCAGTAGGCGCATGATCAACCCGAGATTGTACCCAGCGACATGAATCAGGTAGCGCTTGTGCAGGTTCTCGCGGCCGCGCAGCCAGGCTCGACGCATACCGCCGCGATCGAGGATCAGCGCGAAGCTGCGTTCCACCAATTCGGCACGGAGCCTGAAGGCCTGACGCGCTACTTCGGACAGCAGGCGTGCGCGATTGTTGTAGACCGCCCGGCGAGCGTCGTGGTCGCCGTGCCAGCGCAGGATGCCGTTTGTCCGACGCTCGGCGATGCGGGTCTTCCACGGCCCGTCGTCCAACGCTTTCAGACCATCGCGGGAATGGTATCCTTTGTCGGCGACTACCTCGGCAGGTACTTCGGGCGCCGGCGCCGCGTCGACCGCGGTCAGATGCACGGCCGCGGTCGCAAGCGTGTCCGGCAAGGTGGCCGTGTCGCCCTGATCAGCGGCGTGCATCTCGGCCGCGATCACGGCGCCGGTGTCGAGGTCCAAAGCGTGCTCTGGCTTGTAAGCCAGACGGGTTCGGCCATCCTTCAGCTTGGCGATTCTTGCATCCGGGTCGGTCTGGCTCTCCCAGTCGGCGTTGGACAGCTTCTTGCCTTTGCGGGCGCGATCCAATCGGATCAGGTCATCAGCCGTTGGTGTCTCGATGCCGCTTTCCACCGCCATGCGCGTCAGCATCTCGCGATAGCCTTCGCCGCTGTCGCGTCGAACAATCGCGCGCAGGGCCGCGTTGGCTTCCATCGTGGACGCGTCGACGCCGATCCGCTCGCCTTTGATCAGGCCATGTTCGGCCAGGCGTCGCAGCACCCAGGTGAACACCTGATCGTGCAATTCCAAAGGCAGGCGCGAGCGGGTGCGGCTCAGCCACGAATGATCCGGCGCAAGCTCCCGCTCGGAGAGACGCAGGAACTCCCGCAGAGACAAGCTGTCGGCACAGCGCCATTCCAGGCCGCGCTCGCTGTCGATACCTTCGAAGTAGCCGACCAGCAGCATCCGGAAATAGCGCCCTGGCGGCAGCGACGGCCGCCCGCGGCGTGCCGCATAGAGCGGCGCACACAGGCCCTCCACGAAGCTGTCGAACGCCGCCTCGATCAGCACCGACTGCAGCCGGTCGTAGAAAATGTGACCCGGCGACCGCGGCAGTTCCGCCCACGTCACAACCATGTCCGACTGCCGAGGCCGCTGCCGACCAAGAGCCATCTGTAACTAATCCGTAGAAGCCAGGCAGCTACCGAATCAAGCAAGACCGATTTTGTCAACGGGCTGCTAGCCCAATATTGGACAGTGCTCTGCTTAGTGTGAAGGCACTCAGCCAACGCAGTCTGGCCGCCAAACAACGAGATAGCCTTTGAGCAGCGTTCATTGGTCGCGCCTGCGAGTCGCGTTCGGC
>DASZCC010000497.1:0-2369 GCA_035943485.1 Rhizomicrobium sp.
CGGTCAGCCCAATGTGGGTCGATGCGGCTCATCGGATCTTCTTCGCGCAGGCCGTCGCCGGTTGTGATGTCGAGCTGCGAAAGCCAACCCGCATCGCCGCCTATCATGTCGGCAAATTGCGCAATCGTTGAGCGCCACAGCGATGGATCAAGCGCCGCGTCGTAGAGTCGATCCAGAAAATCGGCGTGATCGCCCTGTGCCATTACCCCGCCCCAACACCACCATCTAACTACCGGCAGCGTGTTCCCGCCAGTGCGTTATACGCAATGTGGAGGCTACCGGATTATGTGGCTGAAATAGGTCGGGGCCTGCTCGTCCAGCGCACCGTGCCCGCTGCGACGGCCGCGAAGATCGCCACGCCGATGAAGCCGGCGAAGGCGTCGGTCAGAAGCAACCCATTGTCGTGCCAGCGTTCATAGCCCCAGCCGTCGACGAGGGTCATGTAGGTGATGGGCATGTTCGAAAGCGACGCATAAAGATTATATTTCGTCGCTGCCGCGCCGCCACCGATCGCTTCGAGCACCACGGCGCTGAACGAGGCGTAGTTCAGTCCCTGCACAAACGCATAGAGCAGGGTGAAGACGATGAACATTGTCTGCGTCCGCGCCATCGCCGCCATGGCGAGCGCCGCCACCGACAGGAAGATGCCGAACAGCAGATAGGCAAATTTGCGATCCATCCGGTCGCACAGATAGCCGCCGATGATGCAGCCGATCAGCGAGACAACGCCTCCCATCACGCCGTTGACGAGGGCCACTGTGTCGGCCGTCGCGTGCCAGTCGCCGGCGACCGCCGCCCAGAGTCCGGATGCGGAGCCGGCGCCGATCGGCAGGAAGCAGATCAACAACGCAAGAAAGCCGACGCGCGACTTCGCCGTGTTCCAGACATCGAGGGCGAGACCTTTGAGCGTGTGCAGGTAGTGCAGCTGGCGATGTTCCTTCGACGGCTCGTCGAGGAAGAACAGGGCACAGCAGCAGACGAGGAACAGGATCGCCATCGCGACGGCCGGCAACCAGACGATCGGTGAATGCTGCGCGATCCACAGCGCGGCACCGCCGCCGATGCCGGCGCCGCCAAGATTGCCCGCCTGGTACCAGCCGCCGGCGCGACCCTTCTCGTCGGGCCGCGTCGCGTTGGCCATCAGGTTTTCGGCGCCCATTGCGAGGAAGCTCACAGCCGCGCTGTTGGCGAAGACGAGCGCCGTCAGAAGCGCGACGCCTTTCGCGTCCGGATGGATGAAGCCCATTGCGCCAATGGTGGCAGCAGTCACAAACGCGGAGATCAGATACCAGGTCTTGCTCGACAGCGTCGTGTCGACGATCGGCGCCCACAGCACCTTGTAGGTCTGTGGAAATACATTCATCGCGACGAGTGCAGCGATGGCGCCGACGCCGACGCCGGATTGCGAGAGCTGATAGGCCAGCGTGACGGTTGCATATCCACCGCTCGCCCCGAACGGGATGCACAGCAGCATGAACACGACGGGGTGCGGATGGCGGATGGATGTGGCGGTCAACGTGCAGCCTGGCGATGCGACAACGGAGCTTAGCGGGACTGGGAACCTGCGCAACGCGGCAAAGCAACAAACCCGCACCAAATATGGGTTGCACTCACAGATAAAAGTCTTCTGACTACGGAAGATCGCCCGGCAGAGGCGTCACCGGAGGACAAATGGAAAACTCACTGGCGCGCCTGACACCGGGCCGGATCGCGATATTCTCCGCTGCCGCCCTTCCGGTGGGCGCGCTGGTCACGACGCTGGGCGTCTACCTCACAAACTTCTATGCCGCCCATGTCGGCATTCCGCTCGCGGCCGTCGGCCTCGCCTTCATGGCGGTCAGGCTCGTGGATATCAGCCTCGATCCGTTCCTGGGTGTTTTCATGGATCACACCCGCACGCGGCTGGGCAAATTCCGCCCCTGGCTCGCGCTGTCGGCGCCGATCCTGATCGTCTCCACGATCGCGATCTATTTCCCCGCGCAGGGCGTCGGCACGTTTTATCTGATCGGCTGGCTGCTCGTCCTCTATGCCGGCTACTCGATGCTGACGCTTTCGCAATCCGGCTGGGGCGCGGCCCTGGTCGACGAGTATCATCAGCGCAGCCGCGTCTATGGCTGGATCCAGGCGGTGGCCGTGGTCGGCGCGATCGGCGTGCTGCTCGTGCCGAGCCTGCTGCCCGCGTTCTGGAAAGCGATCCCTTACAAGGGCGTGCCGCTGATGGGCGCGTTCGTGATCGCCACCGTCGTGATCGGCGTCGGCCTCACCGTGTTCTTCGCACCGGAGCCCGAGAAGGCGCGCGAGGCCGAACGCTTCGGCATGCGCGACTACCTTCCGCTGATCAAACGGCCGGAGATGATACGCCTGATCTG
>DASZCC010000498.1:0-6783 GCA_035943485.1 Rhizomicrobium sp.
GAGGCGCATTACCGCGAGGCGCTCGCCCGCGCGCCGGACTTCGCACCGGCGCTTTCCAATCTCGCCGACCTGCTTACCGACAAGGGCGACACTGCCGAAGCGCTGGTGCTCTACGACCGCGCGCTGGCGGCCGAGCCTCACAATCCGCAGGTCCAGCTCAACCGCGCCGTGTTGCATCTGCTGAACGGCAATCTCGCCGATGGCTGGAACGATTATGCCGCGCGGCTCGACGTTCCGAACAAGGTACCGGTGGCTTGCCACGGCCTGCCACGCTGGAACGGTCTGACACGCGGGCGCCTGCTGGTGACCGCCGAACAAGGCGTCGGCGATCAGATCATGTTCGCCAGCATGATTCCCGATCTCGCCCCGCGCTGCGGGGGGCCGCTGATCCTCGAATGCGAACCGCGTCTCGCGCCGCTCTTCGCGCGCTCATTTCCCGATGTGCAGGTACATGGCTGGGATATCGAAGCGTCTGCTGGTGTCACGCGCACGCGTCACGGTTGGCTCAAAGCCCAAGGCGGCGCAGACACGGCGATAGAACTGGGCTCGCTCGCGGGCCTCATGCGCAACAGCCTCGATGCGTTTCCAGCACACGACGCCTATCTGAAACCCGATCCGATCCAGCTCGCCTATTGGAGCGGCGTAATGGAGGACGCGGGCGACGGACCGTTCATCGGCCTGTGCTGGCGCAGCGGCAACATGGCCGGCCATCGCGCTCTGCAATACGCACCGATCGAAGTGTGGGCGCAGTTTGCGCGTTCGCTGCCCGGAACACTGGTGAGCGTGCAATACGATGTGCGCGAGGACGAGATCGCGGCGCTGGCGCATATGAGCGGCCGCAAGATCGTGGTGCCGCCGGCGCTCGATCAAAAGAACGAACTCGATCGCACCGCGGGCTTGCTCGCCTCCCTCGATGCTGTGGTCACTGCACCGACGGCCGTGTCCTGGCTTGCGGCAGCAGTCGGCACTGACACGTACAAGATCGTCTACGACACAGCGTGGACGAGCTTCGGCCAGTCGCATGAGCCGTTCGCGCCAAGCTGTTCGGTGATGATGCCGGCTACGCGCGGCGACTGGGCCGACGCGTTTAATCAGACGCTTTCGCGTATCGGCCGCTGAGCCTGGCGTGACGCCAGAGCCTGCGCGAGGTCGGCTGCGATCCTGGCGGCTCCGCGGCCGTCGATCGTCATCAGCCCTGCGGCGCGCATCTCACGCCGGCGCGCCGCGTCGCCCAAAAGACTCTCCACACCGCGCGCAATGATCTCGTCGGTCGCTTCCGAAGCAAGTCCAAGCGACTCACCCATGCCGGCCTTCTCGAAAGCGCCAGCCGAAAGGACGTGATCGGGTGTCAGCCCGAGATAAAGCGCCGGCACACCATAGGCCGCGAGCTCGTAGGCTGTGACGCCAAAGGCCGCGAGTGCAATGTCCGCACCCGCATATTCCGTCGCGAGATCTTCGGCACCTTCGATGGTCTCGAAGTCGGACCGCAGCGACACGATCTTGCGTGCAATCGCGGCACCCTCCGTCCCGGGCCCGATCACAAAACGTGCGCGGAATGTGGGATCAAGCTTCGCCAGCGCTTGCGCTGCACGGAGCGTGAGCCCCATCGGATCGCTGCCGCCCATCGTCACGAGCACAACCGGCCGTCCCCCATGCGCACGTTGCGGCACGGCGGTCG
Source organism: Rhizomicrobium sp. (assembly GCA_035943485.1). Classification (GTDB taxonomy): domain Bacteria; phylum Pseudomonadota; class Alphaproteobacteria; order Micropepsales; family Micropepsaceae; genus Rhizomicrobium. The sequence continues at coordinate 1,679 of DASZCC010000498.1, forward strand.
AGCCGATGCCAAGGATCGCCCACTCCCAGCCGATGCGCGCCGAACAGTGGGAGCCGGACCAGTTCAACGCTTCGGCCTGCGCCACAGGCGGGTAATAGGCGAAATCGGCGGCGAGACGGCGCTGGTCGCCATCATCGATCACCGCAGTCAGCGCGACACGTTTTCCAAGCGCTTCCAGCTCGCCGCGCGTCGGCCCTTCGCGGCCGTCCAGCACCAGCATGTCGGGCCGGTGCGCATCGATCATCGTGCTCAGGGTGAATTCGCGCGACACCGCGAAGCCTGCACGCCGGATGGGCTCCGCCGCATCGGCCGACCCGTTCAGCGCAAACACAGCGCCGATGCCTTCGCGGTCGCGTAGGCTCTTCGCGAGCGAGACCATGCGCTTGACGTGGCCGTAGCCGAACTTGCCACCGCCATCGCAACGGATGAGCGCAACCCCGCCGGCTTTGGCGATCGGCTTCTGCTTCACATGCGCATTGAGGGCGCGCAGCCCTGGCTCACGATCGAGCAGCATCAGGATGTCGCTGAGCGACGCCTCGCCAGCTTTGGCTGCCAACCGCCCGTGCACCGCTTCGACAAAAGCCAGATCGTCCGGCGTGTCGATTGTGAGGCGGCCGCCTTCGCGCGCGAGTTCGGGATAATCCTCGGCGCGCGCGATCGGCACAAAATTGGGATGGACTTTGAAGTAGGCCGTCACATGCTCGCGCGCGATCGGATCGTCAGCCGCATCCATCATCAGCTTGTCGAGCGCGCCGCGCGTCATCGGATCGACGCCTTCATGCGCCGTCTCCAGGCCTTCTTCCATCATCACATAGCCGCCGCTTTGCGAGATCAGCGCCGTCAGCAGGTGATCGATGAACCCCGCATCGATGAAGGGCGCATCAGAAGACACGCGCACCACGATGTCCGCGTCCATCGCTTCCGCGGCCAGAGCAAAGCGCGCCAGTACGTTGTCTTCCGGACCGCGGATGATCTGGACGCCGTTCTGCTTGCCGAATTCCACGATTGCGTCATCGAGCGGATTGGTGGTGGTCGCGATCGCCACATCCTCGATCAGATGCGATTTCTTCAGGCGATGCACTATGTGCCAGAGCAGTGGCCGTCCCGCGACGGGCTTCAGGACCTTGCCGGGCAGGCGGGTCGAGCCCATGCGGGCCTGGATGATGGCGACGATGCGCAGGCTTTCGGTGTCATGATCCGTCACGCCGCCGGCTCCCATGCCGCACGGACGTGACGCAGCGGACGCATGCCGTCAGCCGGATCAGCGCGCCACTCGCGATCGGACAGTTCGGAAGGCTGCGGACCCTTGAAGCCTGCGCCATCGGCGACAAGCGATTCACGGATGCGCGCGATCACCGGCGCGATCTCGTCGGGCAGCCAGCAATGGCCGGAGGCGTATTCGGCGCCCTCGCCTTCAAGATCGAGGTGGAATTCCACCGCGCTCGCACCCCAGCGATGCACGGCACGTTCGATGACGGCAGGCCGTCGCGTGTGATCGGACCAGCCGGTCTTGCAGGCGGTTGCTTCACGGATCGTCTTGATCGCCGACAGATTTGCTTCCGAGGCCGGCGTCGGATAGGCCGAGACGCAGTGGAGCACGGTGATGTCGGTGGCGCCGGCCCGCTTGAGCGTGGCCGTTGCCGCCACGATCTCTTCCATCGTCGCCATGCCAGTTGAGACGACGATCGGCTTGCCGGCGCGCGCGCAGGCTTCGAGCAGCGGCGTGACCAGAAGTTCGTACGACGCGATTTTGTAGAACGAGACGAACGGCTTCAGTGTCTCGACCGCACCCAGATAGAACGGCGTGCAAGAGAACTGGATGCCGCGGGCCAGGCAGCGCTCGGCCAGCGGCGCCAGATGCATCTCCGGCAGTTCCCATTCCTTGCGCGCCCGGTGCTTTTCGCTGCGCGCCAGGATTTCCGGGGCAAACATGCGGTCGATTTTGAAGAGTTGGAACTTTACGGCGTCACAGCCCGCATCGGCCGCGGCGTCTACAAAAGCCAGCGCGCGTGCGAGGTCGCGGTCGTGATTCGACGAGGCTTCAGCAATGAAAATCGGCGCGCGCGACACGGCGGGGCTCCCTGTCTTAACCGTTTTTAAAGTCCGCATGGCTAAGAGAGAGTTAACGAGGGGATAAATGGCGTTAGCAACGTCACAGATTGCCTGGGCCGACCATGAAGGCGCGCTAGTTGGCCGCGCCAATGGCTTCGACATCATTTTCTGCGAGCGCTGTGGCTTCCGTCACGCCGTGCCGCTGCCTGATCCGGCCGCGATGGCCAAGGAATATCGCGAGACCTACTACACCGAGGAGAAGCCGACCTTTCTGGCACATGCCGGCGAGGACCAGGCCTGGGCCGAGCTTACACAGACCGACCGGCTTGAGATCTTCGAACGAATCCTCGGACCAGCCCGCCGCAAGTTGCTGGATATCGGGTCAGGTCCCGGCTTCTTCCTGAAAACCGCGCAGGACCGCGGCTGGAACGTCAAAGGCATCGAACCGTCGCGGCAGGCCGCCGCCCATGCGCGTGGACTTGGCATCGACGTTGTCGAGGGCTTTTTCGGTGCGGACACCGCGCCGGCGCTTGGCCAGTTCGATGTGATCAATCTTACCAACGTGCTCGAGCATGTGCCCGAGCCGATCGCGATCCTTCAGGCCGCGCGCGGCATCCTGCGCGGCGGCGGCGTGATCTGCGTAAACGTTCCCAATGATTTCTCCCCGCTGCAGGTTGCAGCTGCCGCGACGCGCGGCACCGGCGAATGGTGGATCGCGCCGCCGCATCACCTGAACTATTTCGATTTCGCCACGCTCGCCAACCTGCTGGAACGCTTGCGTTTCCGCATCGCCGAGAAGACGACGAGCTTTCCGATGGAGACATTCCTCCTCATGGGCGACGATTACACGAAGGATCCCGTGCTGGGCCGCGCCTCGCACAACCGCCGCAAGAAATTCGACATGGCGCTGGAAGAAGCCGGCCTCTCCAAGGTTCGTCGCGCCTTCTATCGCGCCCTGGCCGAGACCGGCATCGGGCGCGAAGCCGTGATCATCGCGACGAAGCCGTGACCCCGTTCTTCATCGTCTCCAGCGGCCGTTCCGGCACCGCCATGCTCCACAAGGCGCTGTCCGAGGACGGCGTGGACATGCACCACGAATTCGCCGTGGAGATCGTCCAGCCGCTTGCCGTGCGCCGATATCTAGGCCTCGCGCGCTACGAGGAAGCCCTGGAAACACTGGCCGAGACGCATGTCGCGGCAATCAGGTCGAGCGCCTATTCGCACTGGGGCGACTCATCCAACAAGCTGTCCTGGATGATCCCCGAGCTGGCGCAGCTGCTTCCCGAGGCGAAGTTCGTTCATCTGGTCCGCGACGGGCGGAAGGTCTGCGGTTCCTATTTCCGCAAGCTGGGCGACGAGTGCTACGACGACGAAAGCACCGCAACGCTTCAGACCCATTACGACAATCCGCTGCACACGATCGCGCCGCCGCCGGAGAAGAAATACTGGTGGCCGGTACCGCGCAAAGGCGATCCCATCGCCTCGCCCTTCCGCGCCTTTGGACAGTTCCAGCGTATCTGCTGGCACTGGGCCGAGATCAATCGCGTGATCCTGGAAGCACTGGCTACGCTGCGGCCCGACCGCCAGCACTTCGTACGCCTCGAAGACCTTACCGAAAGCCCTGACGATGTAGCTGGGCTTTATGATTTCCTTAACCTTCCTTACCACGATGAAGCCTTCGAGGCCTTCGCACGTCCACACAACGTGAACCGCCCGGAAGACCGGCTGCTCGAACCGCGCGAGCTCGCGCAGTTCAACGGCATCGCCGGCGGCATGATGACGGAACTCGGTTATGCCGGACGCGCAGAGTATGTGGTGAATTATTAACCACGCGCCGTGAAAGATGGTTACCGGAATATTCCCCGGGCTGTCCCATGACCGATTTGTGCGAGCTTTGTCATCGACAAGCGCTCGACCCCATCTACAAACCCGAAAGCTCGACGCGCGGACTTACCGTTCATCTTTGTGAATCATGCGGTCTGTTGCAGAGCCTGCCGCGCATCGATCGAGCGACGCGTGCGCCGGCTGCGGTTTCCGGCGGCGCCGACTGGGGTAATGTCCGTTACGGCAAGGGCTTCCGCACACAGATCGCGATCAGCGCGATCAAGCGTCACTGCAATCTGCGCGACGATATCGCGTTGCTCGACGTTGGCTCCAATCGCGGCAGCTTCGTGCGCGCGTTTCTCGACAGCGCACCCGAAGCGCATGTCGTGGCTATCGAGCCAGACGAGCGCGTCGCCGCATCCTGTGCCGGACTGCCGCGCGTGCACCTCGTGCCTTCGCGTATCGAAAACGTTGCGCTCGAAGCCGGGCGCTTCGATGTCGTGCATTCCTGTCACACGATCGAGCACCTGATCCATCCCGCGGCGACGCTGGCCGATCATTATCGCGTGCTGAAGACCGGCGGTCTGCTGATCCTGGATGCGCCGAACACGGCGCTGCTCGCCAGCGACGACATCGTCGAGGAATGGTTTATCGACAAGCACCTCTATCATTTCTCCGAGCGCACGCTGGAGCGCATGATCGTGGCGACTGGCTTCACGATCGTCGAGCGTCCCGATCCGAAGGATCGCAGCAATCTCTTCTTCGTCGCGTGCAAGAACGATGGCAAGCCTATCGAGTCCATCGCGAGCGACCTGACCGAAGCCGAATACGCCACCGACCTCGTTGCGACCTATGGCGCGACGCGCGCTCGCAACATGTCGGCGCTGACCTGGGTGGCAACCGAGCTTCTGCGCATGGCGCCGCGCCGTGTCGCGATCTGGGGTGCGGGCCGCCTGTTCGACAGCCTGGTCTCACATGGCCGCTTCGATGCGTCGGCGCTGACCTTGCTGATCGACAAGCATCTCGCCGCCCACATGGACCAGCGTCATGGCTGCGCCCTATCCGGCCCCGAGTCGCTTGCCGATGCGAAGCCCGGTGTCGTCGTCGTGATGAGCCGCGATTTCGCGAAAGAGATTTCCGAAGAGGTGACCCGTCTCACGCCGGGCGCCGAGATCGTTCTTTACACCGACCTGTTGAGCCGCGCCCGCGCGGCTGCCTAGGAGTTGCTT
>DASZCC010000499.1:0-2411 GCA_035943485.1 Rhizomicrobium sp.
GATCGCCTGGCTGAAAAAGCGATCCGCGAGGAATTGATGGGGGTGCTCAAGGGTCACTTCCGGCCTGAATTCCTGAACCGGATCGACGAGATCATCGTCTTCCATGGGCTCTCGCGCGACAACATCCGCTCGATCGTGCAGATCCAGCTCGAACGGGTCGTGCGCACCGCCGCCGCGCAGGACATTATCCTCAGGATAGACGAATCGGTTGTCGATCACCTCGCCGACGCCGGCTATCGGCCGGAGTTCGGTGCACGCGAGTTGAAGCGCCAGATTCGCCAGGAGCTGGAAACGCGGCTTGCGAAGGAGATTCTCAGCGACGCCTTGAAGTCGGGCGATAGCGTTGAGGTCAGTTATGACAAGGAAAACGACGAAGTGAAGTTCAGCAGGAGTGAGGCACCACCTGCGTCTAAGGTGACAGGCGCGAAGGGAAGTAACGGACGCGCGAAGAAGAAGCCGTCCAAAGAAGTCAGCAGCCCCGAGCCAACCGAAAGCGCCGCCTCGAAGGAGTGATGTCTGCAACACGCTGGGAGGACCCGCTAAGGCAGTTCATGGAGTCTCATATGAGCACGCGACGCGAAGTACCCGGTATCCGGGAGTATGACGGCCCCGCTGGTGGTTGGGGGGCGCTCAAAGCGACATCGCAAGCCATCCGGCTGCAAATGGAGAGCATCAAGGCTCCTCTCACGTTGCTTCGGACCAATCAGCCTGACGGTTTTGATTGTCCTGGGTGCGCATGGCCCGACAAGGAGCACAAGTCCACGTTCCAGTTCTGCGAAAACGGCGCCAAAGCGGTCACCTGGGAAGCAACGACCAAGCGGGTACGTCCGGAGTTCTTCGCGGCCAACACGGTGTCGTCGCTGCTGGAACGCTCGGATTTCGAACTGGAGGATATGGGCCGGCTCACACATCCGCTCGTCTACGACCGCGCCACGGACACGTTCCGGGCCGTCGAATGGGAGACGGCGTTCCGCCGGATCGGTGAGATTCTGCGTGGCTTGTCGCCTGACCAAGTCGAGTTCTATACGTCCGGCCGGGCATCAAATGAGGCCGCGTACCTCTATCAGCTGTTCGCACGGGAATTTGGCACGAACAATTTCCCGGATTGCTCGAACATGTGCCACGAACCGACCAGCGTCGGCTTGCCGCAATCGATCGGCATCGGCAAGGGCACCGTGTCGCTCGACGACTTCGAGAAGACCGACCTGATCATCTCGATCGGCCACAACCCGGGCACCAACCACCCGCGGATGATGGGCACGCTGTGGGAAGCTTCGCGTCGCGGCGTCCCGATCATCGTGTTCAATCCGCTTCGCGAGCGCGCGCTGGAACGCTTCCAGGATCCGCAGTCCATGCTACAGATGGCGACGTTCGGCTCAACCCGAATCGCGTCGACCTATCATCAGGTGAAAGCTGGCGGCGACGCGGCCGCGCTCAAGGGCGTGATCAAGGCGGTACTCGCGCTCGACGCCGAGCGCGGCGACGTGCTCGACCGCGAGTTCATCGACACGTACACGGAAGGTTTTGACGCGCTCGTCGCGGATATCGAGGCCACTTCCTGGCAGGACATCGAAGCGGAAAGCGGCCTGATCCGCGAGGAGCTCGCGGACGTCGCCGACGCGTACGCGAAAGCGAAGTCGACGATCATCACCTACGGAATGGGCGTCACGCAACATAACAAGGGCACCGCGAACGTACGCCTGATCTGCGACCTGCTGCTGATGCGCGGCAACATGGGCAGAGAAGGTGGCGGTATCTGCCCGCTCCGCGGCCACTCGAACGTGCAAGGCAACCGCACGGTCGGCATCACTGAGAAACCATCGGCGCAATTCCTCGCGAAGATCGAGGAGGTCTTCGGCTTCAGGCCACCCGCGGAGCATGGCCACGACGCAGTCGCGTCCATGCAGGCGATGATTGCGGGCAAGTCGAAGGCGCTGATTTGCCTGGGTGGAAACTTCGCGGTCGCGCTGCCCGATTCGGACCAGTGCTTTCCGGCGATGAAGGCGCTCGATCTGAGTGTGCATCTCGGCACCAAGCTCAACCGCTCGCACCTGCTGGTCGCGAAGGAAACGTACATCCTGCCGGTGATCGGCCGCACCGAACTCGACGTGCAGAACGGCATGGGCCAGTCGATCACCGTCGAGGATTCGATGTCGATGGTCCATGCATCGGCCGGCAAGCTCACGCCCGCGTCCGAGTTCCTGCGCTCCGAGCCCGCCATTGTGGCCGGCATCGCCAATACGACGCTCCCGGACAGCAAGGTCAACTGGATGGAGCTGGTCGTCGATTACGACAAGGTCCGTGACCTGATCGAAAAGACGATTCCGGGTTTCGAGAACTACAACGCACGCATCCGCGTGCCGGGCGGCTTCCGCATGCCGCTGCCGCCGACCGAGCGTATTTTCCCGACG
>DASZCC010000500.1:0-5214 GCA_035943485.1 Rhizomicrobium sp.
CCCAATAATCGGGGGAAGCATGCGCGCTGCCGTCGCATCCGTTTCGGCTGTCATCGTCACGATATTCTTCATCCAGCTGGGCAACGGGCTTCAGACAAGTCTGCTGTCCGTGCGGGCGGGTTTCGAGGCGTTTCCGGCGGCCGTGCTCGGCATCATCATGGCGAGCTATTATGTGGGCTATTCGGCTGCACCGCTGATGAGCCGGACAATCATTGGCCGTTTCGGACATGTGGCGGTCATGGGCGTGGGCGCGTTTTTCGCCGCGCTCGCAATCTTGCTACATCCACTTCTCGTATCTCCGATCATCTGGTGTGTGTTGCGCGTGATTTCGGGGTTCGCGCTTTCAAGCCTGTATGTGGGAGCGGAGAGCTGGATCCACGATCGCGTCGGTAACGCTGAGCGGGGCCGTGTCTTCAGCGTTTACATGGTTGCGCAGATGGTGGCGATGACCGGCTCACAGCTGCTGTTGAGCATCGGCAATCCACATCACATCGGCCCCTTCGTACTGGCAGGCGCATTGATCCTTATAGGTGGCTTGCCTGTCTTGATCGCACGTCACACGGCGCCGGACCGCGCGCCGCCGCAACCATTCGGGTTTATCAAGCTGTTCCACGCATCGCCGCTGGGCGCGATCGTAACGGTGCTAGCGGGCGTCACCTGGTCTATCGTGTTTACGTTCGGCCCTGCCTATGCGCAGCGCTCCGGATTTGATCTGACCCAGACAAGCATCTTCATGGCGCTGGCCATGCTCGGCGGAGCGCTGATCCAATTCCCTGTGGGCTGGCTGTCCGACGCCGTGGGACGGCGAGTGACGATCGCCTTGCTGTCAGTAGGAGGACTCGCAGCGGCGCTGTTCGGACTTTGGGCTGATGGGCAGGGCGACGTGATCAAATACGTGGCCTCGTTCCTTGCCGGTGGCCTGATCTTCCCGATGTATGTCGTGTCGGTCGCCCACACGAACGACCGGATCGCGCCCGAGAACCGTGTTGCCGCTGCGGCAGGTATGGTTCTGCTGTTTGGTCTGGGTTCGATCTTTGGACCGCTTGTGGCTGGTGGCGCCGTCACAGGCATGGGAACCGGTGGGTACTACACCGTTCTGGCGGCGACGCTCGCTGCGAGCTTGGCGGTCGCGGCAATTGCTCGCTAGAGTCTGACAAAAGCGAGGAAACATGCCCGACGAGAAACCTGTCGCAGCCCCCGTGCCGGCAGCGACCATTCTGCTTCTGCGCAATGCGCCCGAAGGCCTCGAGGTCTTCATGGTCAAGCGCCATCACCAGATCGATTTCGTGGCGGGTGCGCTCGTATTTCCGGGTGGAAAGATCGAGAAGGGCGACAGCGAAGCGGCACTGCGCGCCCATTTCGATGGCGGCGAAGGCTGGAGCGACGAGATGCGGGCGCTGGGCGCCGGTGCCATTCGTGAAGCTTTCGAGGAGTCAGGCATCTTGCTGGCGCGAGACACACGCACGGGCGATTTCGTGTCGGCCGAGCGACTGGAGCAGCTGCAGCATTATCGCGCGCCCCTCGACAAACGTGAGGTCGCGCTTGCTGACGTGCTGCAGAAGGAGAATCTGAGGCTGGCGCTGGATCAGCTGGTGCACTTTGCTCACTGGATCACGCCAGCCAACATGCCGAAGCGGTTCGACACGCATTTCTTTCTGGCGGTCTCGCCGACGGGTCATGCAGGCAGTCATGACGGGCGGGAGTCGGTGGATTCGATCTGGATCACGCCGAATGGAGCCATCTCGGACAGGAAGAAGTGGAACGTAATCTTCCCGACCAAGCTGAATCTCATGAAGTTAGCGAACTCCGCGACCGTTGATGCCGCGATTGCAGCTGCGCTGGCCGATAAGGTGCTGCCGGTGACGCCGTGGGTCGAGAATGGTCCGGACGGGCAGGTCCTGCGCATCCGCGCTGACGCGGGATACGCGCAGACAACGGCGAACATGCGCGACGCCGTCTAGGCTGCGAGCTTTTTTACCTTCGGGACAACTTCCGCCACGCGCGCTTCCAGTTCCTTTGCAAGCGTGATTGCGACGATGTCGTTCGCCGATTTTACCTTGTCGCGGTAGGCGACACGGATCGCGGTCACATGGGCGTCTACGAGGGATGAGGGCACGAGTTCGGCTGTACGCATCTCGTCAAGCAATTTGGTGAGCGAACTCGCGATCCGCGCGATGATCGGGAAGTCGAATGTCGTAGCCTGACCCTTGAGATCGTGCGCCGCACGAAAGAGAGTATCGCGCGTGACAAGTGTCGGCTTCGTGATGAAGCCGTCACGGGCCGCTCCCAGCTTGGCTACATCATCGCCAAGCCAGTCGCCGAAATTGCTGCTGAGCGACTTCATTGCCTTCTCGGCACGCTCGACAGCTTTCATGTCGCCGCCGCTGCTGGAGCCGACCTTCGCCTTCAGGATGTTGGGCGGCATGAATATCTCGATGGGTGCTTTTCCTGCCATGCTCCTCGTCCGCTAGGCGGCCGCCTCCGTTGCTGCTGCCACACGACGTTCTGGTCCCTGATACTCGTCCCGCTTGTGCCGGCGGCGACACGGCCCAAAGTAGCCCTTGGTGCGAACATAGGGCCTCGGATGTTCGATCACGGACACCAGTCGCGACATGATCGCGGCCACCGAAACGGGCTTGGCTAGAAACTCGTTCACGCCGGCGTCGCGCGCCTGACGAATGTGTTCGATCTGGGTGTAGCCGCTCAGCATGATGATGGGCACGAACGGGTTGGGCGATTGCGGCGACGTGCGGACCATTTTCGCGAGGTCGAGACCCGACATGCCTTCCATCATCCAGTCGAGGAAGACGACATCAGGATTGGACTCGCGCATGATGGTCCATGCCTTGTTGCCGTCAGCCGCTTCGAAGATCTGGATCGTGCCGAACGCCTGCAGGATCGTAACGACAAGCTTCCGCATATGCGGATTGTCTTCCACGACGAGAATCTTGAGTGCGTCGAAGCGGTACGCCATGCCGAAAGCCCAACAAATCCTTCGATTTGCTCGTATCGCGTTAAGCTAGTTGTCAGCCATTAAGACGATATGAACCGGGTGATTCATTAATCGACGAACTGCTCGGCAAGGATGCGTTCATCAAGGCTGTGACCGGCATCAAACAGCATGGTCATTGCGACCGTGCGGTCCTCGGCAACATCCACAGCGGTAACGTTGCGGGCTTCCAGGTCGTCTGCCACCGCGCTGACTGGCCGCTTCGATGCCTCGAGAATCTCAAATCGCACATGGGCGCGATGCGGCAGCAGCGCGCCGTGCCAGCGCCGCGGCCGGAAGGCGCTGATCGGAGTCAGGGCTAGCAGGGCAGCGTCGATCGGCAGGATCGGGCCATGCGCAGAAAGATTATAGGCGGTGCTACCAGCCGGTGTCGAAACGAGCACGCCATCGCAAATGAGTTCGGCAATACGAATCTTCTCGTCGATAAGAATGCGCAATTTCGCTGCCTGCCTTGTTTGACGCAGCAGTGAGACTTCGTTGAAGGCCAGAGCTTCGGTCACGCCGCTTGAACTTTCAGCGCGCATCCTCAGGGGATGAAGCAGCGCAGATTCCGCTGCTGCGAGACGCTCCTCGAGATTCTCCTCGCGGTACTCGTTCATCAGGAATCCAACCGAGCCGAGGTTCATGCCGTAGATCGGCTTCTTGCGGCTGAGGAAGTTGTGCAGGGTCTGCAGCATGAAGCCGTCGCCACCCAGCGCGACGATGGTGTCGGCCTTGTCGGCGCCGACATCGGTGTAGCGCTGGCGCATGATCTTCAGCGCCGCCTGCGCGTCGGGAATCTCTGCCGCCACGAAATGAAGTGAACCCGCCATGGTCAGCCGCCCGTCAACGACATGTGCCGCTCCAGTGCCGGCGCGCGGTGTCGCCGGTCGATGATGAAGTCGTGGCCCTTCGGCTTGCGTGCGATGGCCCGATCAATCGCAAGGTCCAAGGCCGCGTCGTCCGCGGTTGCGCGAAGCGGCGCGCGCAGATCGGCGCTGTCGTTCTGGCCTAAACACATGAACAGGGTGCCAGTGCACGTGAGACGCACCCGATTGCAGCTCTCGCAGAAATTGTGGGTCAGCGGCGTGATGAACCCGAGACGACCGCCCGTTTCCTTCACGCGCACATAGCGCGCGGGTCCGCCGGTGGCGTAGTTGCTTTCCTCCAGCGTGAACTCCTTCGCAATTCTCGCGCGCACGATCGAGAGCGGCAGGTATTGTTCGACCCGGTCACCGTCGATCTCGCCCATCGGCATGGTTTCGATCAGGGTGAAATCGAAGCCGCGGCCGTGCGCCCACGACATCAGATCGGTGATCTCGTCTTCGTTCACGCCCTTGAGCGCGACGGTGTTGATCTTGATCTGAAGACCGGCCGCGTCGGCAGCGTCGATACCATCCAGAACCTTGTCGAGATCGCCCCACCGTGTGATTGCCTTGAATTTGTCGGGATCGCGGGTGTCGAGCGAAACGTTCACGCGCTTCACCCCGGCGCGCACCAGATCGTCCGCAAAGCGCGCGAGTTGGCTGCCATTGGTGGTCAAGGTGACTTCCTTGAGATTGCTTCGGCCGATCTGGGCGCCGAGCCCCTCGAACAGGCTCATTACGTTCCGACGGACCAACGGCTCGCCGCCTGTGATGCGCAGGCGTTCTACGCCCTTGCGCACGAACGCCATCGCCAGGCGCTCCATTTCCTCCAGCGTCAGCAGCTCGGCCTTCGGCAAGAACGTCATGTGCTCACTCATGCAGTAGACGCAGCGAAAATCGCAGCGGTCCGTGACAGAGATGCGCAGATAGGAGATGTGGCGGCCGAACGGATCAATCATCCGCCGGACACTAGCAGGCACCGACGCCTAATTGAACTTCAGGCTGGAAAGCTCGGCCTGGGCAGCCGGCTTGCTGAGGGTCGTGAAGACGCGCTCCACTTCCTGATTGTCCGCATTTGTGAGTGTGGCACGCAGGCCGTGCGCCTGGCGCGACAGATTGTACACGGTCGCGAACACGCAGCGGTCGATGCCGACGGCGCGGCAAGCCAGCGCAACGGCGCGGGCACCGCCGCCATAGAACTTGCTCCGCAATTCCGCCACGGGGAGTGCGGTCATTCGGGCCAGCGCCAGGTCGAACAGATCAGCCTGACCCTGATGCAGTACACGGAGGAGGAAACCGGCTTTGAGCTGCCCAGCGGCGCCGAGCTTCTCGACCAGCTTCTGGGCGCTCTCTGCCGGC
>DASZCC010000501.1:0-6186 GCA_035943485.1 Rhizomicrobium sp.
ATGGCAATGCGCAGCAAAGCACAGCCTGTCATCCCGGATCGGCTGCTGATGCATCGCTTGTCCGGGATGACAGCACTTACTTGACGCACGCCGGCGCAAACGAAAAAGGCGCGCGATTGCTCGCGCGCCTTTTCCAATTCGTGAGACGAGAGGACTACTCCTCGTCGTCGCCGTCCTTGCCGCCGCGCTTCTTCAGCGCTGCGCCGAGGATGTCGCCCAGCGATGCGCCGCTGTCCGACGAACCGTACTGTGCAACCGCGTCCTTCTCTTCCGAGATCTCGCGCGCCTTGATCGACACCGAAACCTTGCGGCTCGCCTTGTCGACGGCGGTGACGAGCGCGTCGACCTTGTTTCCGACCTGGAAGCGTTCCGGGCGCTGGTCGTTGCGGTCGCGAGCGAGGTCGCTGCGGCGGATGAACGACTTCACGCCATCCGCAAGCTGCACCTCGATGCCGCCGTCGTTCACTTCCGTGACCGTGACGGTGACGACCTGGTTCTTGCGAAGGGCTGCGCCACCGGCGCCGGCCTTCTCAAGCGGATCGTCGCCGAGCTGCTTGATGCCGAGGCTGACGCGTTCCTTCTCGGCGTCGACGTCGAGCACCTTGGCTTTGACGATCTGACCCTTCTCATAGTCCTTGACCGCTTCATCGCCGGACTTGCTCCAGGACAGGTCGGACAGGTGGACCATGCCGTCGATGTCATGCGCCAGGCCGACGAACAGACCGAACTCGGTGATCGACTTGATCTCACCTTCGATCTCGGAGCCGACCGGGTAGTCGCGCAGGAAGGCTTCCCACGGATTGTCCTGTGTCTGCTTGAGGCCAAGGCTGATGCGGCGCTTGTTGGAATCGACTTCCAGAACCTGGACGTCGACTTCCGTGCCGGGCGTCACGATCTTGGACGGGGCGACGTTCTTCTTCACCCACGACATTTCCGAAACATGCACCAGGCCTTCGACGCCAGGCTCCAGCTCCACGAAGGCGCCGTAGTCGGTGACGTTGGTGACCTTGCCGGAGAACTTCGCGCCCGGCGGATACTTCGCCGCGACACCCTCCCACGGATCGGTCTGCAGCTGCTTCATGCCCAGCGAGATGCGCTGCGTCTCGTGGTTGATCTTGATGATCTGCACCATGACGGTCTGGCCGACGGACAGCACCTCGGTCGGATGGCTGACGCGGCGCCACGCGATATCGGTGACGTGCAGCAGGCCATCGACGCCGCCGAGATCGACGAATGCGCCGTAGTCGGTGATGTTCTTGACCACGCCTTCGACGACCTGCTTCTCCTGAAGCGAGGCGACAAGGCTTGTGCGCTCCTCGGCGCGGCGCTCTTCGAGCACGGCGCGGCGCGAGACGACGATGTTGCCGCGGCGGCGATCCATCTTGAGTATCTGGAAGGGCTGCGGCTGGTTCATCAGCGGACCGACATCGCGCATCGGGCGAACGTCGACCTGCGAACCGGGAAGGAACGCGACGGCGCCGTCGAGATCGACGGTGAAGCCGCCCTTGACGCGTCCGAAGATCACGCCGGTGACACGGGTCTGCTCGTTGAAGGCGCGCTCGAGCTTGATCCAGCTCTCTTCACGGCGGGCCTTGTCGCGCGACAGCACGGCTTCACCCAGGGCGTTCTCGACGCGTTCGAGATAGACCTCGACGGTGTCGCCCACCTTCACCTGCACCGGCATGCCGGGCATGGAGAATTCCTTGAGCGAAACGCGACCTTCGGTCTTCAGACCGACGTCGACGACGGCAAAATCATTTTCAACGGCGACAATGAGGCCGGAGATCACGCTGCCCTCTTGCGGGGAGCGGGTCTCGAAGCTGGCTTCGAGCATGGCGGCGAAATCATCGCGGCTCGGAGCAGAGAGGGATTCTTCACGAACCTTGGTGGCAGTGGCAGTACGGGCCATTCAGTTATTTCCAGTCAGTAGCGTTATGCCGAACGGCCTTTGGGCCGATGGACTTCCCATGCGGACAGATGCCCGCGCGGGCGGTTTGATTTTCAGTGAAGTTCGGGTTGCTCAGATAGGTGCGCCGGGTTCTCCTAACCCCTGTGGCGAGCCTTGAGCGCGTTCTCGATCCTGGGTTTGACCAGGGCAAGTGCGGCCGCGAACGCGGCGTCTATATCCAACAAAGTCGTGTCGAGCAAGGGAGCGTCGGGCGCCTGGGTCAGCGGCGAGACCGGCCGGGTGCGGTCCGCCAGATCCCGGGCGACGATTTCCGCCAGCAATTCCGCCTCATCCCGGGCGATCCCCATGCCCTGGAGTTCCAGCCAGCGCCGGTGCGCGCGCACCTCTGGCTTGGCGTCGACATATAATTTGGCTGTCGCATTGGGGGCGATGACCGTTCCGATGTCCCGCCCGTCCATCACCGCGCCATTGCCGCCGGGTGGGTGCTCATTGAAGGCAATTTGGAAGTCGTGGAGCGCATGACGCACGGCCGGTATCGCCGCGACCTTTGAAGCGGCCGCACCGACCTTGTCGGAGCGGATCTGCGCATCCCCTGCCTTGTCGAGATCGATCGCGTGCGCCGCGCGGATCGCATCGGCTTCATTTGAAGGGTCGCCATTCGCCGCCATCACAGCCATCGCTGTCAGCCGGTAGAGCACGCCGGAATCCATATGTGCGAACCCGAAGTGCCGCGCGAGCCGCTTTGCCAGCGTGCCCTTCCCAGACGCGGCGGTTCCGTCGACGGCGATAATGATGCTCACGTGTTCACCGCCTGGAAGTCAGCCCCAAGGTCGCGCATGAGCTTCTCGTACTCCGGGAAACTGGTGGCAATCATGGCCGTGTCGTCGACGCTCACCGGATGCTTCGCGGCGAGACCCATCGTCAGGAACGACATCGCGATGCGGTGATCGAGGTGCGTCGCGACACGCGCGCCGCCTTCGACACCATCGGCTCCCCTGCCCTCGACCGTCAGCGTGTCGTGCGTCTCCGCGATCGCAAGTCCATTGGCCTTGAGACCGGCCGCGATGGCGGAGAGCCGATCACTCTCTTTTACGCGCAGCTCTTCCAGCCCGTTCATCACGGTGCGGCCTTCGGCGAACGAGGCGGCGACGGCAAGGATCGGGTACTCGTCGATCATCGACGGCGCGCGCTCCGGCGGAACGTCGACGCCCCGGAGGACTGATGCACGCACGGCGAGATCGCCGATGCGCTCACCGCCGCTGTCGCGGCCGTTCTCGATCCGGATATCGGCGCCCATCTCGAGCAGGGTCTCGATCAGGCCGATGCGCCGGGGATTGAGCAGCACGCCGGGAATGCGAATGTCAGAACCCGGCACGATCAGCGCCGCGACGAGTGCGAAGGCCGCCGAAGAGGGATCGCGCGGCACCTCGACGGAACAAGGCTTGAGCTCGGCCTCACCAATGACATGGACCGCTTCGCCTTCGGGCAGATCCTCTACCGATATTTCGGCGCCGAATGCCTTGAGCATCTTCTCGGTGTGGTCGCGCGTGCGTTCGTTCTGGACGATGCGCGAGCGGCCCGGTGCATTCAGCGCAGCAAGAATCATTGCAGACTTCACCTGTGCGGATGCGACCGCCAGTGTCATGTCGACCGGCATCGGATCGCGCGCGCCGGTCAGCGTCACCGGCATCAGTCCACGGGCGCGCGACGTGTACGTCGCGCCGAAGTTGCCCAGCGGATCGAGCACGCGCGCCATCGGGCGTCCGCGCAGCGAGGCATCTCCGGTGAACACCGCCATGATCGGCGTTGTCGCCATCGCGCCCATCACCAGCCGTGAGCCGGTGCCGGAGTTTCCGAAATCGAGCACATGATCGGGTTCGGCCCAGCCCCCTACGCCCCGCCCGGAGATGGTCCATTCGCCGATGCCGTGACGGGACACGGTCGCGCCGAACGCGCGCATAGCCACAGCGGTATTGAGGACATCGTCGGCTTCCAGCAGACCGGTGACGCCGGTTTCCCCCACCGCAAGGGCGCCAAGGATCAGGGCGCGGTGCGAGATCGACTTGTCGCCCGGAACAAGGGCAATACCCTTGAGGCCGGTGCTGCGTCGCGCCTTGAGAGGCCTGGATTGTGCCGCCGCTGTCATGGCCGCCTTATTGAACGCTCGGCCGCCCGGATGCAACGAGACCATTCGGGGGAAAACCGCGCATTTGCTGCCAAAATGATGCTTTGACAGGCACCGTCCGGCGTGGCAAACGACCCGACTTCAAATTCAACCCTCTGCACGAGGACGAAAAGCTTTGGTGAAGGCGGATCTTGGTACGAAGCGCGTGTGCCCCAGCTGTGGGTCGCGCTTCTATGACCTGACGAAACGACCGATCGAATGCCCGAAATGCGACTTCAGCTTCGAGCCGGAGGCGATGTACAAGCAGCGCCGCCCGCGCCAGCCTGAAGCAGTTGCTTCTCAACCCGTCCCTGCCGACGCGGATGACGAGGACAGCGAGAACGAAGACGAGGACGAAGACGAGGAAGTCGAGTCCGAGGAGATCGTCGAGAAGGTCGCCGACGAGGCGCCTGTACAGGTCGCCGCCACCGGTGAAGACGAGGACGAAGACGAAGAGACCGGCGAAGAGACCGAGGCCGACGCGCCCGGCATGTCGGTTGTCGACGAAGACGACATTGAAGATGTCGAAATCGAAGGCGACGACGAAGACGAGGACGACGCTGCCGGCCTTCTCGAGGAAGACGAAGACGAGAACGACGACGTCAGCGGCATCATCGACGCGGACATCGAAAAAGACGAACGCTAGTATTCGTTCGCACGCCGGCTTCCCATAGCCGGCGCACTGGAATGGGGCCATAGCTCAGCTGGGAGAGCGCCTGCATGGCATGCAGGAGGTCAGCGGTTCGATCCCGCTTGGCTCCACCAGCCTTCGCTTCCGCTTCGCGGAAGCGGCTCGGCAGGCCAGTACAAGCTCAGAAAGAAGCAACAAATTCAGCATCGCGAAGCGGAAGCGAAGGCTGCCGCGGCGTAGCTGTCCGCGCCTCAGCGCGGGTAAGCGAAGCCGGGCTGGCTCAGAACCTAGCGCTTATTCGAGCTTCACATATGTCTGGCACAACGAACGGATGCACTACGTTTACATCCTCGAGAGCCACGACGGCTTGCACTACTACACCGGCCAAACCGGCGATCTTGAAGCGCGCTTGGTCAGACACAACGCGGGCGGCGTGTCGCATACCGCCAAATTCAAGCCGTGGCGTATAAAGTCTTACATCGCCTTCTCGGACGAATCGAAAGCGATCGTATTCGAGCACTACCTCAAGACTGGCTCCGGCCGCGCCTTCGCCCGCAAGCGGCTTTGACGTCCCGCTGGGGTCCCGTGGCCCGTCCATCTTTGCGTCATGACTTGCCGTTTGGCGACAAATCCGACAAGACAAAATCGCGATGATTTCCTAGCTTGCGGCAGCCTGATCGGCTCAAGGCGAAAGACCGATATTGAGTGCTTTCATAGACGCCCGGACCGTTCCGGCGGGCACTATTCTCGAGCCGGATCTTGCGATCATCGGCGGTGGACCAGTGGGCATCACGCTTGCGCTGGCGCTTGCCCATACGCCGTTGAAACTCATGCTGTTCGAGAGCGGCGGCGATGACTTTGAACCGGCCACGCAGGCACTTTATGGCGGCGTGACGGCCGGCGCGCCCTATCTGCGGCTCGACGCCTCGCGCATGCGCTACCTGGGTGGAAGCACAAATCACTGGGGTGGCTGGTGCCGGCCGCTGGACGCTATCGACTTCGAAGCGCGCGACTGGGTGGCGCATTCCGGCTGGCCGTTTGGTCTCAAAACGCTTGAGCCTTATTTCCCGCGTGCCCAGGCGCTCGTCGAGGCGGGTACTTGGACCTACGACAAATCCGACGCCGTGATGAGCACTCTGGGGCCGATCCTCAAACTGGGTCCGGGCGGCGTCTACACAAGCTGGTTCCAGTTCTCAAAGACGCGCGACAACGTGTTGCCGACGCATTTCGGCGAACGCTACCGCGATGACCTCAAGCGCATCCCCAACCTCAAGCTCTATCTCCATGCGAATGCGACGACTCTGAAGCTCAATGCCAATGCCGGAAGCGTCGATCACTTCGATGTCTCCACCCTCTCCGGCCACAAATTCCAGGTGAAGCCGAGGGCGACGGTGCTTGCGCTGGGTGCGATGGAGAATGCGCGCCTTATGCTGGCCTCGAATGACGTTGTGCCCGCGGGCGTTGGAAATCAGAATGATCTTG
>DASZCC010000502.1:0-5291 GCA_035943485.1 Rhizomicrobium sp.
CTGCAGCAGATACGACCGCGCACCGTGCAGCACACCTGGCGAACCTTTGGACAGCGTAGCCGCGTGGCGCTCGGTCTCCGTGCCGTCACCGGCGGCTTCGACGCCGTGAATCTCGACAGCGGAATCGTCGAGGAAGGGATGGAACATGCCGATGGCGTTCGAACCGCCGCCGACGCAGGCCGTGACGAGATCCGGCAACCTGCCCTCGCGGTCCAGCATCTGCGCGCGCGTCTCACTGCCGATCACCGTCTGGAAATCACGCACCATCGCAGGATAGGGATGCGGACCGGCCGCCGAGCCGATGATGTAGAATGTGTCGTAAGGGTTCGACACCCAGTCGCGCAGCGCCTCGTTCATCGCATCTTTCAGCGTGCGCGATCCGGATTTGACCGGCCGCACCTCGGCGCCCAGCAGGCGCATGCGAAAGACGTTCGGTTTCTGGCGCTCGATGTCGACCTCGCCCATATAGACGACGCAAGGCAGGCCGAAGCGCGCAGCCACGGTCGCGGTGGCAACACCATGCTGACCGGCACCGGTCTCGGCGATGATGCGTGTCTTGCCCATCCGCCGGGCGAGCAGTATCTGGCCAAGGCAGTTGTTGATCTTGTGCGCGCCGGTGTGATTGAGGTCCTCGCGCTTTAAATAGATTTTCGCGCCGCCGAGGTTCTCGGTGAGGCGCTCGGCGAAATAGAGGGGGCTCTCGCGGCCGACATAATGCTTGAGCAGACCGGACAACTCGGCATGGAACGCCGGATCGCGCTTGGCCTCCTCATAGGCCTTCTCCAGCGCGATGACATTGGGCATCAGCGTCTCGGCGACGAAGCGTCCGCCATAGGCGCCGAAATGGCCGTTGGTATCCGGCCCGGTGCGAAAGGAATTTGGCGCCGTCATGCCGCTGCACCGCTCTTGAACTGTGCCCCGCGAGCAGCCGCCACGAATTCCGCGATGAGAGACGGGCTCTTTACACCGGGCGATGTTTCAACGCCCGACGACACATCCACGCCCGGCGCACCGCTGGCGTGTACCGCACGCGCCACATTCTCGGAATTGAGGCCGCCGGCCAGCAGCCACGGCCGCCGGATCGTCCGTCCACTGAGTATCTTCCAGTCGAACGCCGTGCCGTGGCCTCCCTCGCGCTCGGCGCCGGTCGGCGCCTTGGCATCAAACATGAACATGTCGGCGTTGTCCTCATAGGCCGCGACACCGGTAAGATCGGCGGCTTCGGCCACCGGGATCACCTTGATGAGCTGCACTTGAAAGCGCGCACGAATGGCAGCGACGCGCTCGGGCGTCTCGGCGCCATGCAGCTGGATGAAGTCGGGCCGGATGATCGCGTTGACGCCGGCGATCGTCTCATCGCTTGCGTCTGCCAGCACGGCCACGATCTGGGTGCGCCCGCGCAGGCGGCCTGCCAGTGCATGGGCCTGATCAGGCGCGAGGTTGCGCGGCGACTTCGGGTGGAACATCAGGCCGGCAAACTCCACGCCCGCGCGCAACGCCGCGTCGGCCGCGTCGGTCGAGGTGATGCCGCAGATTTTGACCTGGATCGCCATGGGACCGGGCTTATGGCCTGCCCCGCGCGGCCAATCAAGCAAGGCCGGGAACCTTGCCTAAGCGAAGGTTGGATCGAACTCGGCCACTATTGCCTTGGCGGCGGCGGCGGGGTCGGCGGCGGCGGTGATAGGCCGTCCAATGACCAGGATGTCGGCGCCTTCCGCATGTGCCTTTCCGGGTGTCATCACGCGGCGCTGGTCGGCCAGATCGGCGCCGGCAGGGCGGATGCCAGGTACGACCAGCATGAAGTCGGGGCCGAGAGCCTTGCGAAGCGGGGCGATCTCGTGCGCCGAGCACACGACGCCGTCGAGGCCCGAATGCTTGGCTAGTGTTGCCAGGCGAAGCACCTGCTCCGCCGCCGGCCCGCGCTGGCCGACGCTGGCGAGCACTTCGTCATCAAGGCTGGTTAGCGCCGTGACCGCGATCACCTTTACACGCGGGTCGATGCCGCGCGCCGCGTCGGCGGCCGCCCGCATCATCTCCTCGCCGCCCGAGGCATGAATGTTGAACAGCATCGAGCCAAGGCGGGCGATCTCCCGCGCTGCGCCGGCGACGGTGTTCGGAATGTCGTGGAATTTGACGTCGGCGAAGACCGGCTTTCCCAGCGCAACTATCTTCCGCACGCCTTCTGGTCCGTTCGCGGTGATGAATTCGAGCCCGACTTTCAAGCCGCCGACATAGGGCGCCACCGCCTTGGCAATGGCATAGGCACGCTCAAGATCGGGAGTGTCGAGCGCGACGAAGACAGGATTTGTGAATCGCTTCGCGGTCATCGGAGGCAGGTCTTAGGCGCAGACATTGCGCGCTGCAAGATGAAATCTATTCGCCGTCAACGCCATTGTTCAGGCGTTCGCGCAACTCCTTGCCCGTGCGAAAGAAAGGCGCGCGCTTTTCTTCCACCGCCACCGGCTCGCCGGTACGCGGATTGCGGCCCTGGCGCGCTGGACGCACCTTCACCGAGAAAGCACCAAAACCGCGCAACTCGACACGATGTCCCTCGGCCAAGGCCTTGGTGATTTCATCGAGCATGGTCGAAACAATGCGCTCGATGTCGCGGTGATAGAGATGCGGATACCGTGCTGTAAGCCGTGCAACAAGTTCGGACTTGATCATCCCCTGCCCCTGAGGGAATTGCCTCGTCGCAGCAGATCCCCCGCTTTGACATGTCGTGACTGTGACAAAAGGAACGGGGAGCGTCAATGGAAGCCACTGAAAAGCCAGTGCTTTTCTGGTGCAGATGGTGAATTTGGGGAACCGTTTGCCGTCATTTCGGGCACCCGAACCCGATTCGATCAGGCCGCGACGCTGGCGGCCCGCTGGGCGCGCAGGGGCAAGGCCACGGTAACGGCTGTGCCATGGCCTTCGCTGCTCTCGATTCGCATGCTGCCGCCGTGCATCTCCGCCAGGCCCTTCACCAAGGCGAGACCAAGCCCGGTACCCTGCTTCTGGGCGATGCCATTGGAGAGCTGCACGAAGGGATTACCCAGCCGGGCGATCTCGTCGGCGGCGATTCCCACGCCCGTGTCCGTCACTGTGAGCACGCACTGACCGCTTTCCGCCGCCAGACGAACGGTGACGATGCCGCCCGGTGGCGTGAACTTGACCGCGTTTGACAGCAGGTTGAGCAGGATCTGTTTCAGGGCGCGACGGTCAGCCTCGACGTCCAGCGGCGCCGCCGTCAGGTCGGTCGTCAGTTCGACCCCGCCGGTTGCCGCGTGCTCCGCCATCAGCTCGGTGCATTCGCGGACGAGTGCAACCGGCGCCACGCGCTCGACGTGCAGCTCGAGCTTGCCGGCCTCGATCTTGGACATGTCCAGGATATCGCTGATCAGGTCGAGGAGATGCGTGCCCGCCGAGCGGATCATGCCGGCGTAGGACACATAGCGGCCGTCGCCGGCTGAGCCGAACATCTGCTGCTGGATCATCTCGGAGAACCCGATCACGGCATTCAGCGGCGTGCGGAGTTCATGGCTCATATTGGCGAGGAACGCGGACTTCGCATGGCTCGCCTGTTCCGCGACTTCCTTGGCAAGCAGCGCTTCTTCGCGCGACGCCTCGGCGCGTTTCACGGCAGCGGCGAGCCAGCCTTCGAGCTGACGCCGTTCCTCAAGCGCGGCGCCCACGAGGATGATCGTGAATCCGATAACCGAGTAGTAGAGCTGAACGATCGCGATACGCTCCGACATGGGACGGGCGATAATGGCCGCCGACGTGTGGCTTTCCAGGACCATGAAGAAGGAGGCACCCGTGGCGATGAACAGGCCCAGCGCACCGCCGGCAAAGCCGCGGCGGAACGTGAGCAGGATCAGCGCCGGGAAGTAGAGAAAGCTGAGCGACCACTTCGGGAACGCGTAGCAAAGGCAGGCTACCGACGCGACGCCTGCGAGAAGCGCCAACGAGGCGAGAAGCTTTTCGCGGCCGAACATCTCGCGGAAGGACTCGTAACGCACGCACATGAAGAACGGCATCAGCAGGGTCATGCCGAGCGCGTCGGCGCCGAACCATTCAAGCGCCGTCGTCCGGATCGGATCGCCGGTGATCGCGTGCATGACGACGCCGGCATAGAGCGCCGAGGTCGCACAGGCCGCGACGACCATCACATAGAAGATCAGAAGCACATCCGAGCGGCTGAAGATTCGGTCATAGCCGAACCAGCGAAGCGGGATGGCGAGCAGAAGGACCTCCAGGCAATTGCCGGAGTTCAGCCCGAGCGCCACGTACACGTTGTCTCCTGCGACCAGTCCAGCCGCAGCGTATGCGATGAAGGCGACGGCCATCAGTTCGGGCCACGCGCGGCGCGAGTGACGCAGGAGCGCAGCGAGCAGGATGGCGTTGCTGATCCAGATCGTGGAGATGCGTCCCGACCGCTCGATCAGCGCGACGCAGGCCCATGTCGCGACGAAAATGACAACCGCCAGCCCCGCCACGAACAGCGGTGATGCGCGCTCGCCACGCCGCACCGGGCGGAGCGCAGACTGATCTGTGAGATTCATAAACAGTTAACCCAGATAACCCGTCGAGGTTATCGGGGCGCGGATAATGCGGCGTTAACTGGCACGAGGCCGCCGGCACAAACGAAAAAGGCGCGCGATTGCTCGCGCGCCTTTCCCAATTTGGGAGGACTACTCCTCGTCGTCGCCGTCCTTGCCGCCGCGCTTCTTCAGCGCTGCGCCGAGGATGTCACCCAGCGATGCGCCGCTGTCCGACGAACCGTACTGTGCAACCGCGTCCTTCTCTTCCGAGATCTCGCGCGCCTTGATCGACACCGAGACCTTGCGGCTCGCCTTGTCGACGGCGGTGACGAGAGCGTCGACCTTGTTGCCGACCTGGAAGCGTTCCGGACGCTGATCGTTGCGGTCGCGGGCGAGGTCGCTGCGGCGGATGAACGACTTCACGCCATCGGCAAGCTGCACCTCGATGCCGCCGTCGTTCACTTCCGTGACCGTGACGGTGACGACCTGGTTCTTGCGGAGGGCTGCGCCACCGGCGCCCGCCTTCTCAAGCGGATCGTCGCCGAGCTGCTTGATGCCGAGGCTGACGCGTTCCTTCTCGGCGTCGACGTCGAGCACCTTGGCTTTGACGATCTGACCCTTCTCATAGTCCTTGACCGCTTCGTCGCCGGACTTGCTCCAGGACAGGTCGGACAGGTGGACCATACCGTCGATGTCATGTGCCAGGCCGACGAACAGACCGAACTCGGTGATCGACTTGATCTCACCTTCGATCTCGGAGCCGAC
>DASZCC010000503.1:0-7869 GCA_035943485.1 Rhizomicrobium sp.
GTTGCCTATCGCTTCTTTTCCACCGACAAGCGCAAGTTCATCGTCGCCGACACGCCGGGCCATGAGCAGTACACGCGCAACATGGCGACGGGCGCGTCGAATTCCGAACTCGCCGTCATCCTGATCGATGCGCGCAAGGGCGTGCTGACCCAGTCGCGCCGCCACGCCTTCATCGCCTCGCTGCTTGGCATCCGCCATGTCGTGCTGGCGGTGAACAAGATCGATCTCGTCGGCTATTCCAAAGATGTGTTCGACGCCATCGTGCGCGAATTCGCGGCGTTTGCCGAACGGCTTGGCTTCGTCAGCATCGTGCCGATCCCGATCTCGGCCCGTTTCGGCGACAATGTCATCGCCAAGAGCGCCAACACGCCGTGGTACACCGGCCCGGCGCTGCTCGAGCATCTCGAGAAAGTCGACGTCGAGACCGTGCTGTCGGAGAAGCCGTTCCGCTTCCCGGTGCAGTGGGTCAACCGTCCCAATCTCGACTTCCGTGGCTTCTCCGGCACCGTGGTCAGCGGCCGGATCAAGCCGGGCGATGCGATCGCCGTGGCGAAGTCGGGCCGCACCACTTCGGTCAAGCGCATCGTGACTATGGACGGCGATCTGCCTGAAGCTGCCGCCGGTGCCGCCGTCACGCTGGTGCTGGCCGACGAGGTGGACATATCGCGTGGCGACGTTCTGTCAGCGCCTGGAGCACGGCCCGAGGTTACCGAACAGTTCGCGGCGCATCTTCTCTGGATGGCGGAGGAGGAACTGCTTCCCGGCCGCCAGTACCTGCTCAAGCTCGGCACGACCACGACGCCGGTGCAGGTGACCGAACTCAAGCACAAGGTCGACGTCAATACGCTCGACCAGCATGCGGCCAAGACCTTGCAGCTGAACGAAGTCGGCTACGGCAATTTCTCGACCTCGCAGCCCATCGCCTTCGATCCCTATGTCCAGAGCCGCGACATGGGCGGCTTCATCCTCATCGACCGCTTCACCAATGCGACGGTCGGCGCCGGCATGATCGATTTCGGTCTGCGCCGCGCGACGAACGTGCACTGGCAGGCGCTGGACGTGAACAAGGACGCACGCGCCGTCCAGAAGGGCCAGAAGCCGGCCGTGCTGTGGTTCACCGGCCTGTCCGGCTCCGGCAAGTCGACCATCGCCAACCTAGTCGAGCGGGCGCTGCACGCCGAAGGCCGCCACACTTACCTGCTCGACGGCGACAATGTCCGCCACGGTCTCAACCGCGACCTCGGCTTCACGGATGCCGACCGCGTCGAGAACATCCGGCGCGTCGGCGAGGCCGCCAGACTGTTCGTCGATGCCGGGCTGATCGTGCTGGTCTCGTTCATCTCGCCGTTCCGCTCCGAACGGCACATGGCGCGCGAGCTGGTGAAGGAAGGCGAGTTCGTCGAGATCTTCATCGACACGCCGATCGAGGTCTGCATGCAGCGCGATCCCAAGGGGCTGTACCAGAAGGCAAAGGCCGGCGAGATCAAGAACTTCACCGGCATCGACAGCCCGTATGAAGCGCCGGAGGATGCCGAGTTGACCATCAAGACCGTCACGGCCGACGCCAATGTGCACGCCGCCGCGATCGTCGGCTGGCTGCGCGAGCGCGGGTATATTCTGTAGCGACACTGAATTGGTTCTAAGAAACCGAAGGAGACGGGTTTCAATATATGTTTCGGAGCGGCGGGCGATCGACCTGCAAATTTTTTTGATTGGTTCAACAGACACAGGCATGGGCTACTTGAATTTGCTGCGGCGCACGTGGTATTGATCGGTTCCGGCTGACGGTTAAGCTGGCAAATCGACCGGTTCTCTCTCCGGTTCACAATCTAAAACAAAAACTTGTGAAAAAAAGGCCGCGCCGTATTTTGGCGCGGTAAATAGAATGAGCGTTTGTCCAAAATCGCCTAAGCCGCCGAAACCCGCAGATCACGGTCCACAATCGCCCCGTCCACCCGGTGCGCTGCGCGTCAGGGCACACCATAGGCGCGATCGTTTCAAAGGCTGGCTGCTTGTTAGAGGCCATTGGCGCAAGGCCGAGCCGCAAAAGCCGGCGAACCCGGTTGACAAAATCCTAGAGCTCATCGAAGAGGCTGAGCAACGCGAACGCGACATGCTTCGTCTCAGCGATGAGATGGAGCGCGCAGTAGGAGCTCTGAACGCGTGGGATCCGAGCCGCTCAAAGCGCTGGGCTCCGCCGCCCACCGACGACCCGCAAGCAGTGTTGCCGCTCTTCGAGGGTCCCGCAAGCGACGTTGCGATTCGTGAAATGCGGCGACACCTTGCGAGGCGGCGATAGTAAAGACTTCCGCCGAGCAAGGACTTAGATCGCAGAGTGGCTGGCGGCACGATGACGAACTCCGAGGGCGTGGCTGGGAGCCCGCGCCCTCGCGGGTGTTTTGAGGTGGCTAAAAGCGCCATTCGGAGGTTGCCGTCTGACTCTATTCAAATGACACTTGAGTGCTATTGGTCGGTCAGCGGCTACGGAAGTGGAAATCACATCGCTACTTTGTTCGAGATTCCTGAAACTAGCAACGCACGCAATTGCGACGCCTATGTGCTTGGTCCTCTAATTGGCCTTCTGTGTAAGCATCTCAGGCGGCCGGTTTCACGAAAGGCCTTCCCACGCTCACGTAGTTGAACCCCGCTTCCGCCATCTGTGCTGGACGATAGATGTTGCGCAGGTCGACCATCAGCGGTGACTTGAGCAAGGATTTGACGCGTGTGATGTCCATGGCGCGGAACTGGTTCCATTCCGTCAGGATGACCACGCCGTCGGCGCCCTTCACGGCTTCATAGGCATCGCTGCATAGCTCGACATTGGTGAGGAGCTTCTTCGCCTCATGCGATCCTTCAGGATCGTAGGCGCGGATGATCGCACCCTTGCCCTGGAGATGCGGAACGATCACCAGGCTGGGCGCGTCGCGCATGTCGTCGGTGTTCGGCTTGAACGTCAGGCCCAGCACCGCGATCGTCTTGCCCTTCACGTTGCCGAAGGCCCGTTCGATCTTTTCCGCCATGGCGAGCTTGCGCGCATCGTTGACGTCGACCACCGCCTCCACGATGCGGGTCGGTGCGCCGTGATCCTGTGCGGTCTTGCGCAGCGCCAGCGTGTCCTTCGGAAAGCATGAGCCGCCGAAGCCGGGACCGGCATGCAGGAACTTGTTGCCGATGCGGCCGTCAAGCCCGATGCCGCGCGCGACATCCTGCACGTCGGCGCCCACCTTCTCGCAAAGGTCCGCCATCTCGTTGATGAAGGTGATCTTGGTCGCGAGAAACGCGTTGGCCGCGTACTTGATCAGCTCCGAACTCTCGCGGCTGGTGAACAGCATCGGCGTCTCGTTCAGGAACAGCGGGCGATAGACTTCCCGCATCACCGCGCGCGCCTTGTCCGTGTCGCAACCGACGACCACGCGATCGGGCCGGCGGAAATCCTCGATCGCGGAACCTTCGCGCAGGAACTCCGGATTGGATGCCATGTCGAACGACGCGTCGGGGCGGACGCGACGGATGATGGCTTCCACTTCGCGGCTGGTTCCGACCGGCACCGTCGACTTGGTCACGACGACAGCATAGTGATCGAGCGCCGCTGCGATCTCTTCGGCCGCGGCATACACATAAGTCAGGTCGGCATGGCCATCGCCGCGACGCGACGGTGTGCCCACCGCAATGAAGACAGCGCCCGCGCCCCTCACGGCTTCCGCCGGGTTCTCCGTGAAACTTAGCCGGCCGGCCTTGATACTCGCGGCGACAACGGCGTCGAGTCCGGGCTCGAAAATCGGGATTCCACCGCTCTTCAGCGAAGCGACCTTCGCCGGATCCTTGTCGACGCAGGTGACGTCGTGGCCGAATTCCGAAAGGCAGGCGCCGGAAACAAGACCCACATATCCGGTGCCGATCATGGCGATACGCATCGTTTACCCTTTGCTAACTATGCTGAAGCTCGCACGGCTCTATGGCAGTTTTGCGCAGCCCGAATACGACCTATTTGGTCAAGTTCTTGTTAAGCACGTTTTAAGGGCGCGCCTCCAGACTGCAAGGGTCGAAAAGGACCCAGCCCATGAGTAAGCCTGCCATCGCGGTGGCGCGCACGCAATTTTCCGCCGACGCCGTTGTGCCGGTACAGCCTGGTCTGCGCGATTTCTCGCAGCCATGGCTTGATCTGAACGACAAGTCGATCCTCGTCACGGGCGGCACGGGCTCCTTCGGCAAGCATTTCCTGAAGACGGTCGTCAGCCGCTACAAGCCGCGCCGCCTCATCATCTTCTCGCGCGACGAACTCAAGCAGTCGGACATGCAGCTCGAGTTCCCGATGGATCGCTATCCCTACATCCGCTACTTCATCGGCGATGTGCGCGATCGCGATCGTCTCGACCTCGCTCTGCGCGATGTGGATTATGTGATCCACGCTGCCGCGATGAAGCAGGTCACCACGGCCGAATACAATCCGTTCGAGTGCATCCGCACCAACGTGTTCGGCGCCGAGAACATCGTCTATGCCGCGCTGCGCCGGAACGTGAAGAAGGTGATCGCCCTGTCGACGGACAAGGCCGCCAATCCAGTCAACCTCTACGGCGCATCCAAGCTCGCCTCCGACAAGATCTTCGTCGCCGCCAACAATCTGGCCGGCGCGGAGGGCACGCGCTTCGCTGTAGTGCGCTATGGCAACGTGTTCGGCTCCCGTGGTTCGGTCGTGCCGTTCTTCCGCAAGCTGATGGAAGATGGCGCCACCGAGCTTCCGATCACCGATCCGCGCATGACACGCTTCTGGATCACGCTCACCCAGGGCGTGAACTTCGTGCTGTCGAGCATGGAGATGATGCGCGGCGGCGAAATCTATGTGCCGAAGATCCCGTCCACCACCATCACCGATCTTGCGACGCTGATCAGCCCCAAGCTCAAGCAGACCGTCGTCGGCATCCGTCCCGGCGAAAAGTTGCACGAGACCATGATCCCGGCCGACGACTCGCACTGGACTGTCGACATGCAGGACCGCTTCGTGATCCTGGCCAGCTTCGCGACCCAGGCGCGCGAGGCGTATCTGGCGCGCGGTGCAGTGCCGGTGCCGGAAGGCTTCTCCTATTCCAGCGACAGCAATCCCGAAGCGCTCGATGCACGGGGACTGCAGAACTTCCTGCAGATGGCCTATGCCTGATCGCGACGGCCCGGCCCACGCGCTGAACTTCCTGCCTTACGGCCGCCAGGAGATCGGCGACGCCGACATCAAGGCGGTCGTCGAGGCGCTGACGTCCGACTGGCTGACGACGGGCCCGCGTGTCGCGCAGTTCGAGACGGCCTTCGCGAAGTATTGCGGCGCGGCGCACGGCGTGGCCGTCAACAGCGGCACCGCCGCGCTCCATGCCGCCATGCGCGCCCTGAACGTAGGGCCGGGCGACGAAGTCATCGTGCCAGCCATTACTTTCGCCGCGTCGGCGAATGCAGCGGTCTATGAAGGCGCTATGCCGGTGTTCTCCGACATCGAGGCCGATACGCTGCTGATTGATCCCGAGCGGGTCGCCGAGCTCATCACGCCGCGCACCCGTGCGATCGTTGCGGTGGATTACGGCGGTCAGCCCGCCGACTACGATGCGCTGCGGGCGCTGACCAAAGGACGCGACATCGCCATTGTGGCTGATGCTTGCCACGCGCCGGGCGCTACCTATCGCGGACGGATGGCCGGCACGCTGGCCGATATCAGCTGCTTCTCCTTTCATCCGGTGAAACACCTGACCACCTGCGAGGGCGGCATGGCGCTCACGGCGGATGAAGGCTTCGCCGCGCATATGCGCCGCTTCCGCAATCACGGCATCGACACCGATCACCGCCAGCGCGACAGCGAGGGCACTTTCGCGTATGACATGGTCGAGCTTGGCTACAATTATCGCCTGCCGGACGTCCAGTGCGCGCTCGGCATTGCGCAGCTGGCGCGTCTGCCGAAATGGGTCCGTGCCCGCCAGAAGGTGGCCGCGTGGTACGGCGAAGCGCTTGCCGGCATTGCGCATGTCACGCCGCTGCGCGTCCATGGCGACCGGACCAATGCGCACCATCTCTATGTCGTGAAGCTCGATCCCGCGATCAGCCGCAAGCGCGCCTTTGCACAGCTGCGGGCGCAGGGCATCGGCGCGAACGTGCATTACGGACCGGTCTACCTGCACAGCTTCTATCGCGCCCGCGGTTTCGGGCCCGGCTATTGCCCGGTGGCGGAGCAGGTGTACGAACAGATACTCACGCTGCCGATGTTCCCGGCGATGACGCAGGCCGATGTACAGCGTGTCGCTTCCGCGCTTGCCGGGCTGGCCTGATCACCACAGCGACGGCGTCAGAACCACTTCGTCATCCAGGGCGCACGCGTTCCAGTCGACCGACGGCGCGGGCTTTGCCGCTGCTGTGATGATCTCATCGAGTTCGGCGGCCCGTGTGACGCCCACGATGGCGACATCGATCTCCGGCCGTTGAAGAACGAAAGCGAGTGCTGCTTCCAGCGTCGAGGCGCCAAGTCTCGCACGCAAGGCATCGAGTCTCGGGCCGATATGCTTCAGCTTCTGAGGGAGGCTCTCTGACGCGACGAACAGCAGGCCTTGCAGGAACAGCGAGCGTGCGTGGACCTCGACGCCAAGCTCCTGCAACCGCGCCAGCGCATCGCTCGCGAGCAAGCGCTGGTCGAGCACGCTGAACGGCACCTGCATCGCAGCCGGTCGGAAGCGCGCCGCCAGCGCCGCAGGATCGTCCGCCACATAGGCCGAGATGCCGATGCCGCCGAACAAGCCTTCGTCGCGCAGCGCGAGCAGGGCGTTCCACAGCCTGTCGCCATCTGAACCCGCCAGTTCACCGGCGGCATGCACCATCAGCAGATCGACTGGCCGTCGCTTCAGTGTCTGCACCGACTGCCGCGCGCGCGCGACGACCGCGTCGATGCCGTTCTTGATCGAGATGGTCTTGGTGACGATGCGGAACGGCTTGGTCTCTGCCGCCAGCGTGCCGAGAACATTCTCTGCCTCGCCATATCCTGCGGCCGTGTCGAGCACGCCGACGCCGGCGTTCGCGGCGTGCGCGAGGATGGTCTGCACTTCCGCCACAGGCACCTGGCCGTGCGAGTTCGAGACGCCATAGGCCTGTCCGAACTGGACGGTGCCGAGCCCCAACTTTCGCGAATCAAAACCGTGGTTCATGCCGCTATCCGGTCACAAAGCCCTGCGATATGGTAGGAGCCCGCCATGATCGAAGTCGACAATCTCGTCTATGAATATCCCAACGCCCGCGCCCTCAAGGGCGTGAGCCTTGTTGTGCCCGATCAGACGATCACCGCGCTGGTCGGCCCTAACGGCGCCGGGAAAACGACCTTGCTGCGCTGTCTGGCGGCGCTCGAATATCCCTATTCCGGCCGCGTGCTGATCAACGGCCTCGACACCACCCACAGCCCGCGCGAAATCCATGCCGCGATGGGCTACCTGCCCGATTTCTACGGCCTGTACGACGAGTTGTCGGTCCGCCGCTGCCTGACCTATGCCGCGCGTTCGCATGGCATCGCCGAGGAAGCGACGCCAACCGCCGTGGCCAAGGCCGCCATGCGCGTGGGCCTGTCCGATCGTATCGACGCGCGGGCCGGGGAGCTGTCGCGCGGCCTGCGCCAGCGCCTCGGCATCGGCCAGTCAATCGTACACGAGCCGCGCGTGCTGCTGCTCGATGAGCCGGCCGCCGGCCTCGACCCGCAGGCGCGGCGCGACCTCTCGCAGCTGCTTCTGTCGTTGCGCGATAGCGGCATGACGCTTGTCGTGTCCTCTCACATCCTGGCCGAGCTTGAAGACTACTGCTCGGAGATGATCATCATCGAGAACGGCCTGATCGCTGGTGGCAAGGCGATCAAGGTCC
>DASZCC010000504.1:0-2294 GCA_035943485.1 Rhizomicrobium sp.
CGAGGGCATCGAGTTCTATCGCCTCCTGATCAAGAGTGGCGTGCCGGCGCGCTGCCGCCAGGTGATGGGGACGATCCACGGCACGGAGATCTTCGCGATCTGTTGCCCGGACATCAGCTACGACACCGCCAGCGACATCGCGAACTTCGCCAGGCGCTAACGGATCACCGTCGGCTATTGTGCCGGGAGGGCGTTGACGCGAATATGTGCGTTCAACTCGTACCTTCCGGCGATGACCGACAGAAAACCTGCAAAACGCTTCCGCTCGCGCGACTGGTTCGCGGCGGACAACATCGACATGGCCGCAATCTATCTCGAGCGGTTCATGAACTATGGCCTGACGCCGAACGAACTGCGCTCCGGGAGGCCGATCATCGGCATCGCGCAATCGGGCAGCGACCTTAATCCCTGCAACCGGCATCACATCGAGCTCGCCAAGCGCATTCGCGAGGGCATCCGGGACGCCGGCGGTATCGCGATCGAGTTTCCGACGCATCCGCTGTTCGAGAACTGCCGCCGGCCGACGGCCGCGCTGGATCGCAATCTTGCGTATATGACGCTGGTCGAGATTCTTCATGGTTATCCGCTCGATGCGGTGGTGCTGACCACCGGCTGTGACAAGACCACGCCGTCCGCGATCATGGCGGCGTCGACGGTCGATATCCCGGCCATCGTGTTCTCCGGCGGTCCGATGCTGGACGGCTGGTTTGAGGGCGAGATGGTCGGCTCCGGCACGACGATCTGGCGCAGCCGCCGCAAACTGGCCGCCGGAGAGATAACCGAGGAACAGTTCTTCGACGCCGCACTCGCGTCCGCGCCGTCGGTCGGCCACTGCAACACGATGGGCACGGCTTCGACGATGAACGCGGTCGCCGAAGCGCTTGGCCTTTCTCTGCCCGGCTGCTCGGCGATCCCGGCGCCGTATCGCGAACGCGGCCAGATGGCGTTCGAGACCGGCAAGCGTATCGTCGACATGGCGTATGAGGACCTGACGCCGTCGAAAATACTCACGCGCGCCTCCTTCCTGAATGCGATCGCGACCGTTGCGGCGATCGGCGGCTCGACCAATGCGCAGCCGCACATTGTCGCGATGGCGCGTCATGCCGGGGTCGAGATCACGCCGGCCGACTGGAGCGCGGCGTATGACATCCCTTTGCTGGTGAACATGCAGCCGGCCGGCAAATATCTCGGCGAGCGCTTTCACCGGGCCGGCGGCGTGCCAGCCGTGCTGTGCGAACTTCTCGCCGCCAAGCGCATCGACGGCGGCGCGCTGACTGTCACCGGGCAATCGCTGGCGAAGAACATCGAGGGCCGCCAGAGTCACGATCGCGAGATGATCCGCAGCTATGACGCCCCGCTGATGGAGCGTGCCGGCTTCCTGGTGCTCAAGGGCAACCTGTTCGATTTCGCCATCATGAAGACCAGCGTGATCTCCGACGATTTCCGCGCCCGCTATCTCTCCCGCAAGGGCGCCGAGGGTGTGTTCGAGGGCAAGGCCGTCGTGTTCGATGGTTCGGATGACTATCACGCGCGTCTCAACGATCCCGCGCTCGGCATCGACGGCAATACGATCCTTGTCATCCGCGGCGCCGGGCCGATCGGCTGGCCCGGCTCGGCCGAGGTCGTGAACATGCAGCCGCCGGACGCGCTGCTGAAGCAGGGCATCCGCAGCCTGCCGACACTGGGCGACGGCCGCCAGTCCGGCACGTCCGACAGCCCGTCGATCCTCAACGCCTCGCCGGAGAGTGCGGCGGGTGGCGGCCTGTCATGGCTCCGCACCGGTGATGTGATCCGCATCGATCTCAACAAAGGCACCTGCGATGCGGTGGTGAGCGACGACGAGATCGCGCGCCGCAAGAAGGACGGCCTGCCGCCGGTGCCCGAGAGCGCGACAGTCTGGCAGGAAATCTACCGCGCCACGGTCGGCCAGCTCGACACCGGCGCCGTGATGGAGCCCGCGCTGAAGTACAAGCAGGTGGCGAAGAAGACGCCTCGGCATAATCATTGAGTTCAACTGTCATCCCGGAAGGCTCGCGCAGCGAGGCTATCCGGGACCCGTTCCAACGCTTCGGAATGGGTCCCGGCTCTCGCTCCGCTCGGCCGGGATGACAATCAATTCTTCATCTCACCCTCCTTCCGGACACATTGAGAGTCCCCATCGCGAAGACATTTCATTTTGCGCGTCAGACGGACTCCGGGCGTCTACCCGATACGGTGCGGAAAGAAACATTTCCGGCGCATGTTTATGCGCGCAGCGGCGGTGCTCGTGCGTTCACGGTAGCGATCTCATCTCA
>DASZCC010000505.1:0-12165 GCA_035943485.1 Rhizomicrobium sp.
CCTCGATCGCGAACAAATGGCTGGACGAGGGGCTGCAGGACCGTGGCATCACGCGCGATCTCGAATGGGGTTTCCCGGTGCCGGACGACATCGCGGACGGCAAGCTCAAGGGCAAGGTGTTCTACGTCTGGTTTGACGCGCCCATAGAATACATCGGCGCGACGAAGGAATGGTCAGACAAAAACGGGCAGGGCGACGAGGTCTGGCGGCGCTGGTGGTACGGCGACGCGGCCAAGGACGTCTCCTATGTCGAGTTCATGGGCAAGGACAACGTGCCGTTCCACACCATCATCTTTCCCGCGATGATCATGGGCACCGGCGAGCCGTGGAAGCGCGTCGATCGGCTGAAGGGATTCAACTACCTCCAATACCGCGACGAGAAGATCTCGACCTCCGCGCGACGCGGCATCTTCATGGATGGCGCACTGGAGATCCTGCCGGCGGACTATTGGCGCTATTACCTGATGGCAAATTCGCCGGAGAGCGCCGACAGCAACTTCACCTGGGATCATTTCGCGGGCGTCATCAACAAGGACCTCGCGGACGTGCTCGGCAATTTCGTCAACCGGGTGACGAAATTCTGCGTTGCGCGCTTCGACGGCCAGGTGCCGAGTGAAGGAGAGTACGGGCCGGAAGAACTTGCGCTGTGCGAAGAGCTGGATCGCCGCGTTGGTCAATACACGGAGTTCCTGGAGCAGACCGAGTTCCGCAAGGCGCTCGGCGAATTGCGCGCCATCTGGGTGGCGGCGAACGAGTACATCACGCGCGCCGCGCCGTGGACGCACTTCAAGACCGACCGGACCAGGGCGGCCGTCGGCATCCGCATGGGGCTCAATCTCATCCACCTGTTCGGGCATCTCGCCTGGCCGGTCATGCCGACGGTCGCGCGCGCGGTCCATCATGCGATTCAGCCGTCGCCGGAGATCATCCCGTGGCCCGATGAGGGGATGGTCGAATTCCTCGACGACCTTGATCACGGCCAACCGATCAATCCACCCGATGTGCTGTTCGCCAAGATTACCGACGAGCAGATCGCCGAGTGGCAAGTCCGCTTCGGCGGCGCCGCATGAGCGTCACTGTCCGACGCCTGACGCCGGATGACATCCCGGCACTGCGGGAAGCGCGGCTTGAAGGCCTGCGCAATCATCCCGAAGCGTTCAGCGCCGATCTCTCGGTGTGGGAAGCACTGACGCCTGAGGTGTGGCGCACACGGGTGATGAGCGGGAACTGGTTCGGTGCGTTCTCGGGTGACGCGCTGGCCGGCATCTGTGCGATCTCGACCAGTTATTCCTTAAAAACATCACACATCGGCGAGTTCGGTGCGATGTATGTGCGTGCGGGCTATCGCGGCCAGCATGTCGGCGATGCTCTGATCGACGCCGTCATTGAATTTGCGCGACCGAAGTTCGAACTCGTGACGCTCACCGTCATCGCCGAGAACACGCATGCGATCGCTCTGTATGAGCGCCACGGCTTTGTTGTGAATGGAAAGATGCCGCGCGCGATTCGCATTGGCGATCGTTACTACGATGAGCTCCATATGGTGCGCGATCTCGAAGGAACTCCCTGAAACTCCCTCCCTGCGCGCGCGTTGTTGCGCCGGGGCATCATGCAGGAGAGTTCCATATGAAGAATTCCATCAAATCACTGGCCGTTGCGGCAACACTCGGTCTCGGCGCCTTTGCGCTGAGCGGCGGTGCCGCGTCTGCAGCGATCGTTTGCAATGCCGATGGCGACTGCTGGCATGTGCATGAACGCGCTGCTTATCCCGACACGGCTGGCATTGTTGTCCATGAGGACAACTGGAAATGGGAAGACGGTGACCACGCGAAATATCGCTGGCACGAGCACGACGGCCGCGGCTATTGGCACGGCGGTACTTGGGTTACGTTCTAACCCACCCGCGTAGAATTGGCCCGGAGCAGGAAACTGCTTCGGGCTTTTCTATACGCGTTTCCAGCCGTCGCGATTGAGGGCTTCCATCGGACGGAAGCGGGTCTTGTAGGACATCTTATCGCTGCCCTCGACCCAGTAACCGAGATACACGTGAGGCATGTCGCGGCTGCGCGCTTCGCGGATGTGGTCCAGGATCATGTACGTGCCGAGGCTGCGCGCATCCTCACCGGGATGGAAGAAGCTATAGACCATCGACAGGCCGTCGCGCAGCATGTCGGTAAGCGCACAGGCGATGAGCGGACCAGGCTCGCCATTGTGACCCGGACGGCGGTACTCGACGATCTGCGTGTCGACCGGTGTTTCCTCGACCATCGCGACATAGTCGAACAGACCCATGTCGGACATGCCGCCACCGGAGTGGCGCGAATCCAGATAGGTGCGGAGCAGGGCGAACTGTTCGCGCGTGGCTTCGGCCACAACTTCGGTGCGAACCAAGTCAGCGTTACGCCGTTCGATGCGCTTCAGATTCTTCGACTGCTCGAATTCTGAGGCGAGGATGCGGACCGAGACACAAGCCTGACAGCCTTCGCAGGCGGGCCGGTAGGCAATGGACTGGCTGCGGCGGAAACCGGCATGGGTGAGCGCCTCGCTGAGAGGCTGGGCGTAGCTGCCAGAGAGACGCGCAAAAACCTTACGTTCCGTCCGGCCCGGCAGGTAGGGGCAGGGCCCGCCCGGGGTCAGAAAGAACTGGGGTACTCGCGCGTTATGGTGCTCAGTCACATCTGCGCTCAATTCCACACGTCATGACTATGACAACATACCGGCCTCTGGCGCCAGAGCGCTATCGGCCGCTGCCCACAGATCCAAATCTTAAAGTTGATGGCCCGGCGGGACCGGCGGCGGCTCACGCAGGAGCACGATTGATAAGCGGCGGTTGGCCGATGCGTTCGGATCCTCGGGCAGCAGCGGCTCGGACCCTGCCTTGCCTGCGACTTCGTAAACCCGGTCCTGGCTCAGACCTCCATCGGATAGCATCGCGCGTGCCGCGTTGGCGCGGGCTGCAGACAACTCCCAATTGGTGGTGCCGTTCGCACCGGTGAACGCCTTGCCGTCCGTATGACCGCTGATCGAGACGCGATTCGGAAGCCGATCCACGATACGGCCGACCGCCTCGAGCAGTTTCTTCGTGTAGGGCATCGGCTGCGACGTGCCCTGCTGGAACATCGGGCGGTTGTCCTGGTCGACCAGCTGGATGCGCAGACCTTCCGGCGTGTTGTCGATCATCACCTGATGCGACAGCGCCGCGATGTCCGGGTTGTCCTGGATCGCCTGATGGATCGCCTCGGCAGCGTGCGCGAAGTCGCCGTCCTGCGTCGACGCAGCGGCATTCGCGTTCGCTGTGCCGGCGCTGCCCTGGCCGGCCGCTGCACCGCCTTGGGTCGCACCGTTCTGGATGGAATGGCTGGTGTTGCGAGGAGAGGCGGGGCTGTTCTTGACGAACACAGACGGTGCGCCGCCTGCCCGCGAGTCCGCCTCGCTCATCACGCGTCCGCCCAGCACGCCACCGGCGCCACTGACGGTTTCGGCGATGCTCTGGGGCGCGAAGTAGTCGGCGATACCGCGCTTCTGTTCCGGGGTTGTGGTGTTGATCAGCCACATGAGCAGGAAGAACGCCATCATCGCCGTCACGAAGTCGGCATAGGCGACTTTCCACGCGCCGCCATGATGGCCGCCGTGACCGCCCTTTTTGATGCGCTTGATGATGACCGTGCCGTTGCTGGCCATGGCCTTGTTCCCGCTCAATTACCCGGCAAGATCGTGAAGCGGTCTTTTCGCCGCCCCTATGTCTCGCCTAACCTGAGAAGAATGCCCTTAACCGCCTTAACCAAGTGTGAAACCCATGAGTTTCGACAGCAAAGCCTTCCGGACCGCCCTCGGATCATTCCCAACTGGGGTTGCCGTAATCACGACAGCGGACAGCGCCGCGCAGCATATGGGGATCACAGTTAACTCATTTACATCGGTGTCGCTCGATCCGCCGCTGGTGCTGTGGTGCGTGGACAAGAAGTCGGACCGCTATGCCGTGTTCACACAGGCACGTCACTACACCGTGAGTATTCTTGGTACGGAGCATCAGGACGTGTCCTCCCGCCTGGCCAAACAGGGCAGCCACAGTCTCGAGGGTATCGCGCTCGCGCCGACGGAACTTGGACCGCCATCGCTGGCCGACGCGCTGGCCGTCTTCGAATGTCAGGCGGAGTCCATCCACGAGGCCGGCGACCACGCGATCCTCATCGGCCGCGTCCTCCGATTCTCCCGTCATGAGCATGGTGCGCCGTTGGTGTTTTTCCGTGGCCGATACGGCGCGTTGGCTGGCGCTGCGTAGCGCTATCACCCAAGTTGGCGCGATAAACCGGCTTGTATGTGATGCTTTGGGAACACACTGGCTGGATCAAATGATTGCAGCCCGCCTGCTTCGTGGGCTGTCATCTTTCCTTCACATATCTGTCACGTCTGTGTAGCCCACCGCTGTAAATGCTCCGCCCGAGATGACGGGCGACGTTGTGTGCGACCCCTCATCCTTCATATTTGAGAGGGTTACCAATGAAGGGGAAGTCACTTCTTTTGGCCGG
Organism: Rhizomicrobium sp.; assembly: GCA_035943485.1. Lineage (GTDB taxonomy): Bacteria > Pseudomonadota > Alphaproteobacteria > Micropepsales > Micropepsaceae > Rhizomicrobium. The sequence goes on from DASZCC010000505.1 coordinate 4,530, forward strand.
CGCTGCGGTCATGGTCCTGGGATCGCTGACGAACGCGGCCTTTGCCGGATCATCGTCGCCGCAACCGGTCGATCAGCCGTCCAACGCGGAACTCGCGGCGCGCATCGCAGCGCTCGAGGCCGAGTTGCAGGCCGAGGAAGACCACCGCAGCGCGGATCATACCCGCCTTTCGACCCTCGAGCAGAACTTCAACGACACGAGCTGGAGCTTCGACAATCTGCGTCCGACCGTGAAAAGCGGCGACGGCCGGTTCACGATGGCGTTCCGCGTCCGCTTCCAGGCAGACTATGCGAACTTCTTCCAGGACGCGCCGAACTCGATCAACAATTCGGCCACGCGCGACCTGTCGAACGGCGCTGTCATCCGCCGCGCCTATTTCGGCGTTGAAGGCAAGGCGTTCAACGACTTCTGGTACGAATTCCGCCTGAACGGCGGCGGTTCGAACGGCGGCAGCGCCGGCGCATCGGGCGTGCCCACAGGCGGTGAGGGCGATCCGCTGGTGAACATCGCACGCGTCGCCTATCTCGGCATTCCCAATCTGCGCATCAACGTCGGCGTGATCGAGCCGGTGTTCATGTTCGAAGGTACGGTCTCATCTGCCGGTCTGATGCAGATGGAGCGTCCCGAGATCGACAACATTGCAGCCGACTCCTTCGGCGCTGGTGACTCGCGGCGTGGCATCGAGCTCGTCTTCCAGAAGCAGGGCATATTCAAGGGCGACGACAACCTCGTGGTCTCGGCTGCCTATACTGGCAACAAGACGGGATCGTCCGTCGGTCACGGCAATGGCGGCGACGAGCAGAGCCAGGTTCTCGGCCGCATATCCTATCGCGCTTGGAGCGACGGCATTTCCAACCTCGTGTTCGGCGCCAGCGGTGCAGATGCGATCTCGACAGGTGGTACCGGCACAGCGACTGGCGCCGCATCGATTGGCTCGCTCAACTTCCAGGACCGTCCGGAGATCCGCGTCGACGGCACGCGTCTGGTTTCGACTGGCGGTGTCCCGGCGAAGTCCGGCTACATGTATGCGTTCGACGCCGGCATGAACTGGGAAAACTTCTTCCTCGGTGGTGAGTACGCCGACTTCACGATGAACCGCTACACCAAGTTCACGCCTGCCATTCTTCCGGGCGCTGATCACCCCAGCTTCTCGGGCTGGTACATCGAAGGTTCGTGGGTGCTTACGGGTGAAACCAAGGGCTACACGGTCAACTCGACGAACAACGAGGCTGGTGGCTTTACTGCCCCCGTTCCTGGCCGTCCGTTCTCGCTGGCCGGCGACTCCTGGGGTGCGTGGGAAATCACGGCGCGCTACAGCAATACCAATCTGAATTCCTACAGCTATCTCTCGACCGCGCAGGGCGGCATCTTTGGTGGCGAGGAAAAGATCTTTACCATCGGCCTGAACTGGTACCTCAACCGTGCCATCAAAGTGCAGCTGCAGGATGAGATCGTGAGCGTCGACCGGTTCAGCAACCTTCCTTCAGCGCTGGCTCCCGGCGTCAACCCGCAAATCGGCCAGGACATGAACATCCTCGGCATTCGCGTCCAGTTCACGAACTAACCGGATGGGCTTCGGCTCCAACCAAGAGGAATACAAATGAACAAGTTTGTGAGAAATGTGCTCGTAGCGGCCGCCGTTTCGGCTGTTGCGGTCACGAGCGCCATCGCGGCGGATATCTCCGGCGCGGGCGCGACGTTCCCCTATCCGATCTATGCCAAGTGGGCGGGCACATACAAAGGTGTCTCGGGCGTCGGTCTGAACTACCAGTCCATCGGTTCGGGCGGCGGCATCGCGCAGATCAAGGCGCGCACGGTCACCTTCGGTGCATCCGACATGCCGCTGAAGCCGGCTGAACTCGGCGCTGCCGGTCTCGTGCAGTTCCCGACCGTGATCGGCGGCGTTGTGCCGGTCATCAACGTTCCGGGCGTCAAGCCGGGCCAGCTCGTGCTCGACGGCGCGACGCTTGCACAGATTTATCTCGGCAAGGTCACGCGCTGGAACGATCCCGCGATCAAGAAGCTCAACCCGTCGCTGAACCTTCCGGGCACGGCTATCGCCGTCGTCCACCGCTCGGACGGCTCCGGCACCACGTTCATCTTCTCGACCTACCTGGCGCGTGTCAGCCCGGACTGGAAGGGCAATGTGGGCGCGGCCACGTCGATCGACTGGCCCACCGGCATCGGCGCCAAGGGCAATGAAGGCGTTGCCGGCAACGTAGCGCAGACATCGGGCTCCATCGGCTATGTGGAATACGCCTATGCGAAGCAGAATCATCTGACCTATGCCGACATGCTCAACCATGACGGCGCGCATGTTGCTCCGAACTCGGACACGTTCCGCGCCGCCGGTTCGCATGCCGACTGGGCTGCCGCTTCGCAGAACAGCTTCTACATCATCCTCGTCGACCAGCCCGGTGCCGACTCCTGGCCGATTACGGCGACGACCTACATCCTTATGTACAAGCAGCCTGCAGATGCCGCCTCGTCGGCCGACGTGCTGAAGTTCTTCAAATGGGCCTATGAGAACGGCGATCAGGCTGCACTCAGCCTCGACTATGTGCCGCTGCCGGACAATGCCGTGAAGGCGATCGAGGGCAGCTGGAAGCAGATCCAGGGCTCGGGGATGTAATTCGCGCCTGGCTTGAGTTGTGATCGGGGCGGGCGATGAGCCCGCCCCTTTTCTTTTTCAGCCATTGCTTTTGCTGAAGAGGCGAGCAGCCTGTGTCCATGTCACGTCTTTCCATCCGCGTTCAGTTCGACAACGGGTCGGCGCTCGGTCCGGGCAAGGTGCAACTAATGGAGCAGGTCGCCGAGACCGGTTCGATCCGCAAGGCGGCGACCCGGATGCGGATGAGCTACCGCAAGGCGTGGCTGTTGCTGAACGACCTGAAGACAGCGTTCGGATTGCCCGTCGTTACGACGGTCACCGGCGGCCGAACCGGGGGAGGGGCGGTTCTGACCCCATTTGGAAAGTCATTGGTCAATGAATATAGGGATTTAGAGGCCCGGGCGACCAAAGCTGCGGCCCCTCAGATTGCCGCCCTGGACCGTGCTGCAAGGCAGAAAGCCGCAGGAAAGGCGGGAAAAAAGTAAGCGGTTGGCCTTGAAAACATTTAGTAACGCGGCTTATGTTATCATCGCTTAGGAATGATGCGATGACCGAATCTCCCGACCGAGACCTGCTGAAACTGCTCCACGACGTAGCGCGCACGATGCGCACCGACTTCGACAAACGCGCGCGTGCTGCTCATGCAATGACGCGGGCACAGTGGATCATCCTGTCCTTCCTCGATCGGCAGCCTGGTATGTCGCAGAACGAGATGGCTGCAGTCGTGGAGGTCGAGCCCATTACCGTCGCGCGTCTTATCGACCGCCTCGAAGCGCGCGGCATGGTCGAGCGCAGGCCGGATGCTTATGACCGTCGCATCAAGCGGCTACATCTTCTCGCCGCCGCGCGGCCGCTGCTGGAGACGATCAAGGCGGAAAAGAATTTGATGGCTGCCCAGGTGACGGCCGGGATGAGTGAGGCCGATCAGGAATCCCTGATCGATGCGTTGCTTAAGATCAAAGAGAACCTCGCAAACGAAACCCTGCGCGGCGACAGGCTCGCGCAGGCCGGAGAATAACGACAATGAATGTGATGAGGACCGAGACCGCCGAGTACGCCGCGCCAGTGGCCGGCAGTGCCGGCATTCGCGGCTGGGCAGCAGCGCTCTGGGCCGACAAGGCGCGCCTGCGTCGCGTGCTGATGATCTGGGGCGTGGCGATCGTCGCCGCTGTTGCGCTGTTCTTCTATCTGACTGGCGGCCGCTACATCTCTGCGGATGACTCCTACGTGCATGCGGCCCAACTGATGGTGTCCACCGACGTCTCCGGCCTCGTGAAGGAGGTCAACGTCAAGGAAGGTCAGACCGTCAAGAAGGGCGACATACTTTTCCGTCTCGATCCCCAGCCGTTCCAGATCGCACTTCAGAACGCGCAGGCTGATCTCGCGCAGACGGTGCTGAACGTCGAAGGCACCAAGGCGCAATACCAGTCGATCCTTGGTCAGATCGCGTCGCAGCAGGCGACGATGAATCTCAACCAGATCACCTTTAACCGCTATGCCATCCTGGCCAAGTCCAACGCGATCTCGGCGACGCAACTCGACCAGGCACGGGGCGCGATGCAAAGCGCGTCGGCAATGGTCGTGTCCCTGCAGCAGCAGGCGCGTCAGATACTGGCCCAGCTGAACGGCAACCCGAACCTGCCGGCGACGCAAGCTCCCGCTTACATGAAGGCGAAAGCGGTCGTCGATGAAGCGCAGCGCCAGCTCGACCACGCGGTCATCCGCGCACCGTTCGACGGAATCGTGACCGAGGTGGATTCACTCCAGCCGGGAACGCTCGTCATCTCCGCCATGTCCGCCTTCACGACGACGAGTGCCGTCGGTCTCGTCGCCACGTCCGGCGCATGGATCGATGCGAACCTGAAGGAGACCGATCTCACCTATGTGCGGACGGGCAATCCGGTCAGCTTCACAGTCGATACTTATCCGGGCTGCAAGTTTGCCGGCCATGTCGGCGCGGTTTCGGCCGGCAGCGACTCCACTTTCTCAGCGCTGCCGTCGGAGAATGCGAGCGGCAACTGGGTCAAGGTTGTCCAGCGCATACCTGTGCGCATCACGGTCGACAAGAATTACTGCAACGTTCCGCTGCGCTCGGGTATGAGCACGGTGGTCAGCATCGACACGGGCCAGCGCCGCTGGTCGAGGTTGCTGAATGGTGATTGATCGCGCGGACATCCTGACGTGAGCGCCGCAGCCGCCCCCACCGGCTATGGCGCCGACGCCTACGAGAACAAATTCGAGCTCATGATCGTGCTCGTCTCGTCGATGGCGGGCGTGCTCATGCAGGCGCTGGACTCGACGATCGCGAACGTCGCGCTTCCTTATATGCAGGGCGAGCTGTCGGCCTCGCGCGACCAGATCACCTGGGTTCTGACATCCTATATCGTCGCTGCCGCGATCATGACTGCGCCGGTCGGCTGGATCGCCGCGCGCTTCGGCAAGCGCAACTTCCTCCTCGTATCGCTTGCTGGCTTCACCATCACCTCGATGATGTGCGGCGCGGCCCAATCGCTGGAGCAGATGGTGCTGTTCCGGCTTCTTCAGGGATGTTTCGGCGCCGCGCTCTCGCCCCTTTCGCAATCGGTGATGGTCGACATGTACCCGCCGCAGCGGCGCGGCAACATCATGGCAATCTGGAGCATGGGCGTCATGCTGGGTCCGATCCTGGGCCCGACGCTCGGTGGCTACCTGACCGACGCCTACAGCTGGCGCTGGGTGTTCTACGTCAATGTGCCGTTCGGCATCGCCTCGGTGGCGGGCATCTGGCTCTTCTTCAAGGATACGCCGCGCAACTCCTCGCTGCGCTTCGACTGGTTCGGCTTCACCGCACTGGCAGTGGCGCTGGCCGCCATGCAGCTGATGCTGGACCGCGGCACCGACAAGGGCTGGTTCGACTCACCGGAGATCATCATCGAGTGCGTGCTCTCGGGCGTCGCGGCCTATCTCTTCATCGTCCACATGATGACGTCGCCAAACGCGTTCATCCCGCTAAAATTGTTCAAGGACCGGAATTTCCTGTCCGCGCTGTTCCTGATGTTCGTGATGGGTGCGGTGCTGCTGGCCAGCTCAGCGCTCCTGCCGCCCTATCTCCAGAATCTTGGCGGCTACAGCGTGTTCGATACCGGCCTGCTGATGGCTCCGCGCGGCCTCGGCACGATGATGGCGATGATGTTTGCCGGGCGCATGGCGCTCAAGCTCGACACGCGTGTTGTGATGTCGATCGGTATCGTCGCCATGTTGTGGTCGATGTGGGACATGTCGGGCTGGACGCCGTCGATCAATACGACACGCCTGATCATCGTCAGCTTCATTCAGGGCGTGGGCATGGGTTTCATATTCGTGCCGTTGAATCTCACCGCCTTTGCAACCCTGGCGCAGGCCTTCCGTACCGATGGGGCGGCAATCATGAACCTGGTACGCAATATCGGCAGCGCCATCGGCGTGTCGGTGACGACCACGGTTCTCGCCGACCGCACGCAGACCATCCATTCCCAGCTGGCCGCTTATGCGACGCCGTTCAATCGCGCGCTGGGTGTGAACGCCGAATCGATGTTTATGAATCCGCAAATACCGTTCGGGCTGCAGGCCTTCAACGGATTGATCGAGTACCGTTCGCAGGTGATCGCATTCTCGAATGATTTCCTGCTGATGACCTATGTCAGCCTGCCGGCGGTGTTCATCATCTGGCTCATGAAGCGGCCCGACTTCTCCGGACAGCCGGCGCCCAAAGTGGAGGCGATGGAATAATGCGCGTGGCTTTTCTCGGACTGGGCGTGATGGGCTATCCGATGGCTGGCCATCTCAAGCGCGCGGGTCACGAGATCACGGTCTACAACCGCACCGCATCGCGCGCCGCTGCGTGGGTGAAGGAATTCGGTGGCGCGTCGGCGCCGACGCCGGCGGAAGCTGCAGCGCATGCAGAGGCAGTCTTCTCCTGCGTTGGGCGCGATGATGATGTGCGCGACATCGCCGTCGGTCGCCATGGCGCGTTCGTCACCATGAAGCGCGATGCGGTGTTCGTCGATCACACGACGGCATCGGCCGGCCTGGCTCGCGAGCTTGCAGAGACTGCACAGCGTCAGGGCCTGCACTTTGTCGATGCGCCGGTTTCTGGAGGCGAGCAGGGCGCGAAGAATGGTCAGCTGACAGTTATGTGCGGCGGCTCGACGGCTGCTTACGCCAAAGCCGAACCGTTGATAGCGGTATATGCGAAGCAATGCCGTCTCATGGGCGAAGCTGGGTCAGGCCAGCTGACGAAGATGGTCAACCAGATCTGCATCGCAGGGCTGGTTCAGGCGCTGTCGGAAGGATTGAGTTTCGCGCGTGCAGCGGGCCTCGATCCGAAAGCTGTCATTGAAGTAATATCCAAGGGCGCTGCTCAGTCATGGCAAATGGAGAACCGCCATGAGACGATGCTGCAAGGCCATTTCGACCATGGCTTTGCCGTTGAGTGGATGCGCAAGGATCTGGGGATCTGCCGGGACGAGGCGCGACGAAATGGGGCGTCGCTGCCAGTAACCGTCCTGGTCGATGAGTTCTATGCCGAGGTGGAGCGTATGGGAGGCAGTCGCTGGGACACGTCCAGCCTGTTTGCCCGCCAAGAACGAGCAAGGAAGGGCTCTTGATGGACTCTACGCACAATCCGGACTCAGCACCGAGAACACGCGCTTACCACCACGGCAATCTCAGAAACGCACTCCTGGATTCCGCCCGCCAGATCCTTGAGGAGGGTTCGCCGTCCGAACTCAGTCTCAGGGCTGTGGCGCGACGGGCAGGGGTCAGCCACGCCGCGCCGTACCGGCACTTCCCAAACCACGAGGCACTCCTCGTCGAACTCGCGATGGAAGGCTTCGAAGAACTGAAGTCCGATATCACCACTGCGGGCGCGTTGCCCGGGGCGGAGTCCGACAAGATCGCCAATATAGGCGCGGCCTATATGCGGTTCGTGGCACGCCGCCCGGCGGTCACCAGCCTGATGTTCGGGCCGCAATTGCCCAACCGGGACACTTTCCCGCAACTCGGCAC
>DASZCC010000506.1:0-1552 GCA_035943485.1 Rhizomicrobium sp.
TAGCTCGGGCGGCAGCGGGTTCTATTACGTCACGAAGAAGAACACGCGCACGATGACCGAGAAGTTCAAGATCCGGAAATACGACCCGGTTCTGCGCAAGCATGTCGAGTTCAACGAAGGCAAGATCAAGTAGTCTTCGCTTTCGCGCCTTCGACCTTCTTTACAAACGGTAGTATCAGTCCCTGCACCACCGGTATGGTGGGCAGCGGCATGTCGTGTCCCCAACCTTCGATCTCGTGATATTCCGCGCCGGGGATGACCTCGGCGCTGTGCCGTCCACCGGCCGCCGGGATGAGCGTATCCGCCGTCCCGTGCAGAATGAGCGCCGGCATCTTCAATGATTTGAGTCTCTCGGTGCGCGGCTCCGCTGCCACGATCGCCGCGTACTGGCGCGACGTGCCTTCGGGATAATAGCTGCGATCGAAATTCGCACCGATCAGTTCGCTGAGATGCGCCTCGTCAAACGGGTGCGCCGTCGACGCATAGACACGCCGCCCTTTCAACGCATTCGCGACCACCGACGCGCGGTCGGTACCAGCGGGACGTGCCAGCAGCGCGGCCTGCGCTTCCGGCGTGGCCGGCGGCAGGGAGCGGTCGCCGGTTGTCGAGAACACCTGGATCAGCGAGCGCATCTTCTTCGGATGCTCGAGTGCCATCAGCTGCGCGATCATTCCACCCATCGAGGCGCCTTGGACATGCGCGCTGTCGATGCCGAGCGCATCGAGAAGACCGGCCGCATCCGCCGCCATGTCTGACAACGTATAGGGGATGGCCGGCTTCTTGCCCTCGCGCACGGCCTGAACGACCTCGCGCGCGTCGGGTACAATGCCGTCCCATTTCTGCGTCAGACCCACATCGCGATTGTCGAAACGGATGACGCGCATTCCTGCCGCTGCGAGACCCTGGCGCCAGGCATCCGGCCATGACGTGAGCTGGCTGCCGAAGCCGTTGATGATCAGATACGGCACCCCGTCTTTAAGGCCCAGCTCATCGTACTCGATGGTGATTCCGTTGGCCTTGATCTGGCTCATTTCCGTCCCCTGTTTGCGCAAAGCTTAGAGGGTCGCGCTTCCTTGACAAGAGGTCGCCCGCACCGAAGGTTACCGGCCCATGCGCCGCGCAATCGACAGACTTGCCAACGAGACCTTCGACCTGCTGATCATCGGCGGCGGCGTGACGGGCGCGTGCGTCGCGCGCGATGCCGCGATGCGCGGGTTGAAGGTCGCGGTCGTCGAGAAGAACGACTTCGCGAGCGCCACAAGCGCACACAATTCCAAGCTGGTGCATGGCGGCCTCCGCTATCTTCGGAATTTTGAGCTCGGTCTGGTGCGGGAGTCGCTAAAAGAACGGCGGATCTGGCAGCGCATTGCGCCGCATCTGGTTCATCCGCTGCCTTTCCTCGTTCCAATCTACGGCGGCGGGTTGAAGGAACGCGCGACGCTCGGCGCCGGGCTGACGCTCTACGACATCCTTTCGTTCGACAAGTCGTGGCTTGATGATCCCGACCAGAAGCTTCCGAACCACTCCTGGCTCTCGCGCGACGCGGCGCTAG
>DASZCC010000507.1:0-11364 GCA_035943485.1 Rhizomicrobium sp.
ATCTTTCCCTCGTCACTCGGGTGCCCACGAGTCACACCCTTGGCCTGTCTGATCTCATGGCATCCGATACATCTCACGCACTCCCAAAGTTGAGAGGCGTACATAAGAGGACAGAAAGCCTATTCAAGCGGGTCAGAAAAGAGCGATCGCTAACACGCAGAACTATTTTCACGTCGCGTGCCGTCCCACCGTCCACACCTCCTGTCGTCATCGCCGGGCTTGTCCCGGCGACCCATACACTCCGTGCTGCAGTTGTGCGTATGGGTGGCCGGGACAAGCCCGGCCATGACGGTGTGTAAGGTTGTGCGTCTACCCACTCCTCTGTCATGGCCCGCCGAAGTACGGGTCATGACATGGAGAGTGGGGGACGCATCGGTCGAGACTTTTGTCCTACGCCCATCCCATAAAGACATGCATATTTCTTTATATGTTTCTTGCACCCGCCCCTCCCCCGCTGCTATACCGCGCGCGCTTCTGAAGAGGATTCCCACTTGCCCGCTCACAACGATTACGTCGTCGCCGACATCAAGCTCGCCGATTTCGGCCGCAAGGAAATCTCCATTGCCGAAACCGAGATGCCCGGCCTGATGGCCACGCGCGAGGAGTTCGGCAAGTCGCAGCCGCTCAAGGGCGCGCGCATCGCCGGTTCGCTTCACATGACGATCCAGACCGCGGTGCTGATCGAGACGCTGAAGGCGCTGGGCGCCGATGTGCGGTGGGCCTCGTGCAACATCTATTCGACGCAGGACCACGCCGCTGCCGCGATCGCCGCGGGCGGCACGCCGGTGTTCGCGATCAAGGGCGAGAGCCTGAAGGACTATTGGGAATACACCCGCAAAATCCTGGAATGGCATGACGGCGGCACGCCGAACATGATCCTCGACGATGGCGGCGACGCCACCATGCTCGTCCATCACGGCCTGCGCGCCGAGAAGGGCGACATTGCCTTCCTCGACAAGGCCGAGAACGAGGAAGAGGAAGTCTTCTTCGCGCTGATCAAGCGCACGCTGAAGGAAAAGCCGGGCTGGTTCGCCGAGCTCGCCAAGAACATCAAGGGCGTTTCGGAAGAGACGACGACCGGCGTGCACCGCCTCTACATCATGGAGAAGGAAGGCAAGCTCCTCTTCCCCGCGATCAACGTGAACGACAGCGTCACCAAGTCGAAATTCGACAACCTCTATGGCTGCCGCGAGTCGCTGGTCGACGGCATCCGCCGCGGCACCGACGTGATGATGGCCGGCAAGGTCGCCATGGTCGCCGGTTTCGGCGATGTCGGCAAAGGCTCGGCGGCGTCGCTGCGCCAGGCCGGTTGCCGCGTCATGGTGTCGGAGATCGATCCGATCTGCGCCCTGCAGGCCGCGATGGAAGGCTATGAGGTCGTGACCATGGACGAAGCGGCGCCGCGCGCCGACATCTTCGTGACCGCGACCGGCAACCTCGACGTGATCACGCTGGACCACATGCGCGCCATGAAGGATCGCGCCATCGTGTGCAACATCGGCCACTTCGACTCGGAGATCCAGGTCGCCGCGTTGAAGAACCTGAAGTGGAACAACATCAAGCCGCAGGTCGACGAGATCCAGTTCGCCGACGGCCATCGCATCATCCTGCTGTCGGAAGGCCGCCTGGTGAACCTCGGCAATGCCATGGGCCATCCGTCGTTCGTCATGTCGGCGTCGTTCACCAACCAGACGCTGGCGCAGATGGAGCTGTTCGCGAACCAGGGCAAGTACCAGAAAAAGGTCTACACCCTGCCGAAGCAGCTGGACGAGAAGGTCGCGCGCCTGCATCTGGCCAAGATCGGCGTCCACTTGACCGAACTGTCCAAGAAGCAGTCCGATTACATCAGCGTGCCGCAGTCCGGTCCGTTCAAGCCGGATCACTACCGCTACTGAGGAGCATCCTTGCATGAGCGATCCCGTCGACGCACTCCTTCTGGACCTCGTCGGCTGGATCGCTGTGGAGGACCGGCCCTACTTGGAGGTGATGGACGCTTGGCGCACCTCCTGCCCTCGCCTGCCCGTCTGGGAAGAAGCCAACACGCGCGGGCTCGTGACGCGCACCCGTGGCGCCGATGGCGAGGCGATTGTGTCGGTGACGGCGAAGGGGCGAGCGCTTCTGGCGGCGACGCGGTCGCTGGCTGCTTAGGCCAGACCTGACTCCGTCATGGGCGGGCTTAACCGGCTCCCGTCATGCTGAGGCGCCGCCGCAGGCGGCCTCGAAGCACGCACACCCTCAGAAATTCGCCCCCAGCCGCACGCCGAACGTCTGCGGGTCGTCGAGGAACAGGTTGGTGTAGAGGCCTGAGGACGGCGATGCGAGATATTCGCCGGTCTCGTTCGTGTTGTTGGTCACGTTCTTCATGTAGGCCTGCACATACCATTTGCCGTCCGGTGCGTTGACCTGCACCTGAAGGTCGAGGTTGTAGGACGACGCGATACGGTCGGACTCATCGTGGAACACACGTCCCCACATCGCGCCCTTCCAATAGGCATCGACGCGCGGCACGACGTGATAGCCGCTATCGAGATCGAAGTCGTACTGGACGCCGACCGACAGGGTTATCGGCGGCGCATTCGGAATCTCATTGCCCTTGATGTTCTTTCCGACGCCGCCTGAGTTGTCTTCCGTGTTGTCCGGGCCTTTGAGCGGATCGGAAATGGTGTACGGGCTGTCAGGCGCGTCCATCACGGTGGTCGTCTCATCCACATGGTCCGTGAACAGGAGCTCGCCGGTGTCGTCATCGTAATACAGGTCATCGTGGCTCTTGCCGTTTGGAATGTCCCTGCCCCCGTTGTTGACAGACTGGCTGCATCGTCCGTAGAGCACGTTTTCAATCCCATGCGCGCGCAACGCACCGACGCCGCCGGGCGGCGCGAAATGGCCGTAGGGCAAGTAGTTTTTCTTGACCATGTCGTCCATGGAAAGATCACGCTGCGCCGCATCTTTGCCGAGATTGCGGTACAGCACACAATTGCCGCCGACAAAGGACGACAACGTGTAGTCCTTGATGAGGATGACGTCCTTGCGGCCGCCCGTGGGGTCGCGCGGGTCCATCAACGACTCGTTGCCGATTGCCGAATTCAGCAGGCCGACATTGGCGTCGATCTTCCAGTGATCGCCGGGCGCCCAGACGACCGTGCCGTCCAGTCCATACATGTGGGCGTTGAGGTTCGACGCGACAGCCGTGTTGTTGATGATCTGCGAAACCTGCATGCCCTGGTAGTTGTAGTAGAATGCGCTCCAGTCAAACTCGAGCGTGCTGTCGAACAGCGTGTTCTTGGTGCCCAGCTCAAGCGCGTCGACACCCTCCGGGCCATACACCTCGCCGATGCCGGCCGACTGGTCAGCCAGGATACCGGGATTGAAACCGCCCGCCTTGTAGCCGCGGGAATACGAGGCGTAGATCATCGTGTGGTCGGTGAAGTTGAGCTTGGGAGTCCAGTTGACCAGGGTACGGCCGCTCCAGCGGTCCCACTGTGCATGCGGAGTCTGATAAAGCTGAATGCCCGGCTTGGTTGAGTCGAAGTCATAGCCCTTGTACTTGATGTTGGACATATCGCTCGGATCTTCCCATGAATAAGGCAGCCGGTAGATGTTCTTGGCGGCGAGTTCGCCTGCCTCCTCTTCCGACGTGGTGCCGATCGGAAGGGAGCGCGCGAGCTGGAAGATGCGGTTCCTTGATGCTTTGAGATCCTGCGTGAAGCGGGCGCCGGCCGTGAACTTCAGCTCGTCCGGGATGGCGTCGTAGTACACTTCGCCATACGCCGAACGGGATTCCAGCTCCGAGCGGCCGACATTGTGATAGAACGGCGTCCCACGCACGCACCCGATCTGGCCGCAGACCTGGGGATCAAGGGCGCTATGCCCGTTCACCTGGCCGATCGTAGACTCCAGCCAACCACCCATGATGGCCGCATAGGTCAGCACGTTGCCGGTGACGTAGTAGTCGGTGTTGTCCTGAGAACGCTGCCAGTTCACCGCGCCGAGGAAGTTGACCGGCCCCTCAAGCGAAGTCTGGAAGCGGAGTTCTGCGGAATACTGCTTGCTCGACCGCTTTGCGATATCGATCGTGTTCGTGTTCGTGAAAAAGCCGAGATTGGCGTTGGGATCGCCGCTCAGGATACCGGTGCCGTCAACACCGGAAACCGGCAGGGACGTATAGGGCATACCCGGTTTCCAGCCCGGTGGCGTGAATAGTGGGAGATAAGCCTCCCGAAATAGCTGACCCGCGGGCTTTGGCGGGTAGTCCATGTCCCGCGTATCATCCGCCGTGTAGTCCAGATAGCTGTGGCCGCCACCGGGCTTGTCGCTGCTCGCGCGCTTGAGAATTGCGTCGAGCTTGCCCTCCGGAAAAGGTGCGCCAGCCGTATTGTTGTAGTTCTCAAGCGAGTAATCCGACGCGTCCTGATAACCGCCGATGGCGTTCGCCGAAATCCATGACGTCAGATTCTGGCGCCAGTTCAGCGAAACCGCATTCTGGCCGGCCTTGCGCTTTGGCATGATGTCCGTGTTGATCTCACGCCAGGACGCCGGATTGCCATCCTTCGGTGAAACGAACGGGACATTGAGGTCGGTAAACCCCGCCCACCCCGTCGAGCCGCCCGTCGCGTCGGCGAATGCCTGCGAACTGGACAACAGCGCGGTGAAGGTGCCGTTCGGATTGACCACGCCATTGTCGAGCTTGTCGGGTAGACAGCCCAGGACGCCGGTGGGATCGGTGGCGCAGAGTTGCTTGGCCGCGCGCATGGAGTCGTCGTCCTCCAGCATGTGCGAGACGACGAGATCGACCGTCGTCGCGTCCGATGGCGTCCAGCGCAACGAACCGCGCAGCGAGTAGATGTCGAGGCCGTTGGTGTTCGTATCGTTGTAGGTGTCATGCGTGTAGCCGTCATGCGTCACCCGGTCGGCCGCGAAGCGCAGACCCAGCCAGTTGTCGACGATCGGGATATTGATCGTCGCCTTCTGCTCGGTGGAGGTATAGTTGCCGAAGCTGACTTCACCGTCGGCCAAAAAGCCTGACAGGTCGGGCTTCTTCGTGTTGATGACCATGGCGCCGCCGGTCGCGCTGCGGCCATAGAGCGTGCTCTGCGGACCGCGCAGCACTTCCACGTTGTCGATGTCGTAGAACGTGCCCTGCACCAGCGGCGGGTTCTGCATGAACACGTCGTTTTCGTAAGTCGCGACGCCGCTCTCGGACCCGGCGCCGATGACCAGATTGCCGATGCCGCGGATGGTGATCGTAGCGCCGCCGAAATTGGTATTGGTGTATGCCATGTTCGGCGTGGCGTAGATCATGTCCTTCATCTGAAGGATGTTGTGGGCCCTCAGGTCATCGCCGGTGAAGGCGGACATCGCGATCGGCGTGTTCTGGGCGGCTTCCAGCTTGTGCTCGGCGGTGACGACGACGACCTCGATCGGCTCGGCCCGGGCGGCGTTGCAGCCGGCGATGAGCGCAGCCGCGCACACGGCGCTCTTCAGCGCCGCACGATGTTGCATAAGCATTGATGGCATTCCCTCCAAATGCCTGCAGCACAAAGGCCGTCAGGCGCCCCTCCTGAAAGTCGCCGGCATGGCCGGCCCTTCTGTCGCTGAGCGGAATGCGCACCGTGGTGGCCCCACCCACCGGCGAGAGCGAGTGCCGCAACTCCCGCGCCGGAACATTGTTGTTCGCGAGCTAGCTAGGGCGGTACAAACAGTCGTGTCAATTGATATTGACACCTGTGTCACCAGTTAGCGATACGTTCGTTTTGGTGTTGCGCCAGATACACAGCGTGTGCCCGGCTCCTCCGTACGCGGAGTTCTGGCGTCCGACTCATGCGATGATCCCGCCACCCCACATCTGGGAGGTTGCGCCACATTTAGATTTTTACACTTTGTTAACCACATTCTCTTGCGGCGCGCGTTAACCTGCCTATCATGTTGATTCCACAGTGATTCGTACCTGTGGATCGATTGGGGATAGCCGGGCATGCGTCCCAGAGGGGACCGAAACGTCGAACCTGGCAGTCGGGAAGGGTTAAAACGGAGGCTGCTTTTGGCGGCCATTCCAGCCTTTCTGCTGATTGCCCCAGGCCCTGTCTGGGCGGCAGCCGACGGTGTGCCCCAGGACCAGTTTCTGGTGCTGGCAGCCGTCATGGCAGGCGCCCTGGCCCTCGCCATCGCAGCCGGCCTCTGGGCTCTGGCCGAGCAGCGCACAGCCTCGAAGTTGCGCCGCGCCTTGCGTGTCTCGGGCGGCAAGACTCGCGCAGCGGTCGGTGAACGCGACGCCCTGCTCTCTGCCGGCAGCGAGGCGCTGATCGTCTGGAGCCGCGAGACCGAAACGCCGATCACCTATGGCGCGGCGCAGGCGATGCTCGACAGCTGCCTCAAAGGTCCAAACGCTACGGCGTTATCGCAGGCGCTCGACGAACTCTCAGACCAGGGCAAGGGATTCGCGACCACCGCGCAGGACAGCAATGGCCGCGTGATGACCCTGCGCGGCCGCGCCGTCGGCGGCATGGCGGCCGTCTGGCTGGCCGAGGAAAAAATCGCGCAGGCGCACGGTACGAATTTCGGCGACGTGCTCGACGCGTTACCCGTGCCGGTATGGCTGCGCGACAAGAACCTCGCGCTGGTATGGGCCAATCACGCCTTCCTCATGGCGACGGGTGCGCCCGACCTCGACACCGCGCGCGCCAATCAGGCGACGCTGGAACAGGGCGAGCGCGAGCTTGCGGCGCTGGCCAACACAAAGGGCGCGGCCTTTGAAGCGCGGCGCTTTGCGGTCGCGGGCGGCCATCGCAGGGCTTTCATGCTCCATGAGAGCCCGCTCGATGATCGCGGCGTCGTGGGCAGCGCGCGTGACGTGACCGAGGCCTCGGTTGCCGAATCCCGCCTGCAGCAGCACATCGACGCCCATGCCGACACCCTCGACAAGCTCGCGACGGCGGTCGCGATCTTTTCGCGCGACCAGAAGCTCTCCTTCTACAATCGTGCTTTCGCCACCATGTGGGGCTTCACGGATCAGTGGCTCGACACCCATCCCACCGATGGCCAGGTGCTCGACAAGCTGCGCGAGGCGCGCAAGCTTCCGGAGCAGCGCGACTATCAGAACTGGAAGCGCCTGCGGCTTTCGCTCTATGACAATCCGCGTGAAGCGGCGTCGGAGGAGTACTGGCATCTTCCCGGCGGCAAGACGCTGCGTGTTATCGGCCAGCCGCACCCGTTCGGCGGGCTGACGTTCCTCTACGATGACGTCACCGAGAAGATCGCGCTCGAGAGTTCGTTCAACACGCTCACCAAGGTTCAGTCCGCGACACTGAACTCACTGAACGAGGCGGTGGCTGTGTTCGGTCCCGACGGCCGGCTGAAGCTGCACAACGAAGCGTTCCTGCGCATCTGGGATTTAGTGCCCAAGGATCTTGCCGGGGAGCCGCACATCCGCGCCATCGCCGCAGCCTGCGCCGAGAAGTTCGGCGACGAGACGATGTGGCACAATCTCATCCAGGCGATCGTCTCGGCGACGCCGGCTTCGCGCGACATGGGCGTAATCGAGCGCAACGACCGCTCCGTGCTGTCGCTGGCGCTGTCGGCGCTGCCGGACGGCGCGACGCTCGTCACCTTCACCGATGTCACCGACCGTTTCAGGATAGAGACCGCGCTGCGTGAACGCAGCGAAGCGCTGGAAGACGCCGATCATCTGAAGTCCGAATTCATCAAGCACGTCTCCTACGAGCTGCGCACGCCGCTGAACACGATTCTGGGATTCGCCGAGATGCTGGACACCGGCATCCCCGGCACGCTCAACGCGGCGCAGAAGGGCTATGTCGGGAACATCGTCTCAGGCTCGAACACACTGAAGGACCTGATCAACAACATCCTCGACCTGTCGCTGATCGAGTCCGGTGCGCTGCGCCTCGAATTGGCGCGCATCAATCTCTACGAGATGCTGTCCGGCGTCGCGACCACGGCGCGCGATTGGGCGGCTGCGGGCGGGCTGGAACTGGTGCTCGACTGCGCGCCGGATTCCGGCGAGTTCAGGGGCGACGAGCGGCGGATCCTGCAGGTCGTGTTCAACCTGCTGTCCAACGCGTTCAAATACACGCCGCGCGGCGGTCGCGTCACGCTATCGGGCAAGATCGAAGGCGAGGATGTCCAGATCTCGGTCTCCGACACAGGTCCGGGTCTGGCGCCCGAAGTGCAGGCCAATGTGTTCGAGCGTTTTGCCGCCAAGAGCCGCTCAGGGCAGCGCGCCGGCGCAGGGCTGGGCCTTGCGCTCGTCAACCGGTTCGTGGAACTGCATGACGGCTGGGTCGAGATCGAGAGCGCCGACGGCACAACCGTCCGCTGCCACTTCCCGCGCCGCCTGACCGACGAAGGCCCGGCCTCGCAACGACGGGCGTAGGCGGCGCGACGCCGTCATACCAACACTTCATGCGTGCAAACTAGCGGAAGCTCCCTATCTTCCCTTCCGAAACAGGACGGGATTCGACCGATGCACAGGTTCCTCACTTCAGCCTTGGCCATGGCCGCGATGGCAACGCCCGCGCTGGCCGCCACAGATATTCCGCTGCCGCATTTTCACTCCGTGCAGCTGATGGGCGGTGGTCATGTCACTTTCCGCAATGGCCCGGTGCAGCGCGTCACCCTGATCAAGGGCTCGAGCAAGATCACGAATTTCTCGATCCGCGACGATGGCCAGCTTCAGATCCATGTGTGCGATGACAACTGTCCGGCGCACTACGACCTCAACGTCGAAATCGTGTCACCCGATGTGATCGGACTCGCCGTGCGGGGTGGCGGGCATATCGAGGCGCAAGGCACGTTTCCGGCACGCCAGGTACTCGACGTCGCCGTGATGGGCGGCGGCTCCATCGAGGCGCGCCCAATCCACGCCGACAAGGTCAACGCGGCGATCAAAGGCGGTGGCCAGGTCGAGGTTGCGCCCGCCAGCAGTCTCAATGCTGCCGTCGCTGGTGGCGGAAGCATCACCTATTGGGGCGATCCGCGCGTGACCCAGGCGGTCGTCGGCGGCGGCAGCGTCTCGCGCGGAGGCTAGTGCTGGCTCTTGGGCATGCGCACGACGAGACCGTCGAGCGCCGCCGTCACCTTGATCTGGCAGGACAGCCGGCTGTTGGCCTCCACCTCGGGTGCAAAGTCGAGCATGGTCTCTTCCATGTCTTCCTTGGGCGGGAGCTTGGCGAGCCACGGCTCCTCCACGAACACGTGACAGGTCGCGCAGGCGCAGGCGCCGCCGCAATCCGCGTCGATGCCGGGGATGAGGTTCTTCACCGCGCCTTCCATGACGGACCAGCCCTCGGGCACGTTCACTTCATGCTCTTTGCCGCTGTGTTCGATGTATTTGATCTTGGGCATGCGTGCTCCGTGTCCTAGGCGATGGTCTTCATGGGGATGGATGTGTCGGCAAGGCGCTCGGGCGCGATCTTCGCGCCATCGGCGATCAGCTTGCGGCCGATGAGATATTCCGGCGCGGCATTCACCGCCTCGACCGCGGCGACGGCACCGTCGCGCAGATGGAAGATGGCGAATTTCCGTACCTCGGGATTGCCCCGCATCACGAGCTGGTCGGTTGGCCGGGCCAGACCGGCGATCTGCAGCTTGAGGTCGTACTGGTCGGACCAGAACCACGGCACCTCGCGATAGGTCGACGGCTTGCCCGCCATGCACAGCGCGGCGTGCTTCGCCTGATCGATCGCGTTCTGAACGGATTCGAGCCGGATCGCCGTGCCGTGCCGTCCGATATGCTTGGTGCAGTCGCCGGCCGCAAAGACATGCGGGTCGCCGGTTGCGTTGCTGGATGCATCGACCACGATGCCATCGTCGCAGCCGAGCCCCGCTTCCATCGCGAGTTCCTGGTTCGGCACGACGCCGATACCCACCAGCGCGACATCGGCCGCGTGCGACACGCCGTTCGCGCGCACGGCCTGCAGCTTTCCGTCGCCTTCGAACGCCTCGACACCTGTGTCGAGCAGCAGCTTTACACCGGCGTCGCGATGGACCTTGGCGTAGAAGTCCGAGATCTCGTTGGACACGGCGCGCGCCATGAGGCGGTTCATCGCCTCGAATACCGTCACGTCAATACCGCGCTTGGCGGCGACGGCCGCGACTTCAAGACCGATATAGCCGCCGCCGACGATCGCGAGCTTCTTGCCCTGGGAGAACACATCGCGCAGCTGGTCGACGTCGGCGATGCCGCGCAGGTAATGGATGCCGTGCAGGTCGTTTCCCGGCACCCTGATTTTGCGCACGCGCGTACCGGTGGCGATCAGCAGCTTGTCATAGGCAAGCGTGCGCCCGTCAGCGAGCGCGACCTTCTTTGCCGCTCTATCGATCTTCGTCGCCGCGACACCAAAAATGAGGTCGCAGCCGGCTTCTTCATAGAAGGCGTCCGGCTTCAGAAACAGACGATCGCGCTCCATCGTGCCCATCAGATAGGCCTTGGACAGCGGCGGCCGCTGATAGGGCGCATAGGGTTCATCGCCGACCATGGTGATCGGACCTGTGAAGCCTTCAGCCCTGAGCGTGGCGACGGCCTGTGCGCCCGACTGGCCGGCGCCGATGATGACGATGCGCTCTGTCACGTTGTTCCTGCCCTGAAGCGCGGCAACATGGCGGAAAGGCCCCTTGCGATCAACCAGTTACGCTCCGTTGAGTGCGGCGCTGCGGCGGGCTAGAACGGCAGCATGTCTAAGGATTCCCAAGGCTTTGCGCTGGACTTCGCGCTGCCTGAGCTGAGTGCCACAGCGGAGCTTGGCGCGCGGATTGCCGCAGCTTTGCGCATCGGCGACCTCGTGGCGCTGGAGGGCGACCTCGGCGCCGGCAAGACGACTCTCGCCCGTGCGATTCTCGCCAGCCTCGGCGTCACCGAGAATGTTCCGAGCCCGACCTTCACCCTGGTCCAGGAATACGAGACGCCAAACCTGACTGTCAGGCACTTCGATCTCTATCGCCTCGAAAGGGCATCGGAGATCGCAGAACTCGGTCTTGACGATGCTCTGCTGGATGGCGCCGCACTGGTCGAGTGGCCAGAGCGGGCCGACAGATTTCTTCCCGAAGACCGGCTGCATGTCGCGCTCTCGCTCCACGCGGGCTCGCGGCGCGCGCGGTTGAGCGGACCGGCGCGCTGGCATGCGCTTGCGGAGACAGCCCATGTCGGCTGATCGGGCGGAAGCATCCGAAGCATTTCTCGCGGCCTCGGGTTGGGGCGCCGCACGCCGCACACCACTACCGGGCGATGCCTCGACTCGTCATTACGAGCGTCTGACGATGAACGGGCGCACCGCGATGCTGATGGACCAGCCGCAGAACGCCGAGACGCCACACGCGCCACATGACGCCACGCCGGAAGAACGGCGCGCGCTC
>DASZCC010000508.1:0-11046 GCA_035943485.1 Rhizomicrobium sp.
CCTGCGCGCGCTGTCGGACGTTCTCGGCAAGCGCCTGCCTTACGACAATCTGGCCGCGCTGCGTGCCGCCATCGTTGGCGACGCGCCACACTTCGACGCCATCGGCGGCCTTGTGCCGCATGGCGGCGCCGGCGCGACGGACTGGGGAAGCGTTGGCGGGGACGGCCGTCTCGACAACACGCAGCCGGTGCATAGCCGGATGACCGACTACTACCTGACAAATCCCATCGCGCGTTCGAGCGAGACCATGGCGCTGTGCTCGCGCGAGTTCGTCACCGGCACCTCCAAAATGGCGGCGGAATAGGCATGTTCCTCATCCACACATTCCAGAGCTGGGGACTGCCTTACGGCTGGGCGTGGACGCTTAGCCAGCTCATCGCCATCGCACTGATCGAAGTGCCGCTTCTGGTCTCTGTCGCGTTCTTCATTCTGGCTGACCGGAAAATCTGGGCGGCGGTCGGCTTCCGGCGCGGTCCCAACGTCGTGGGTCCATTCGGCCTGCTGCAGACCTTCGCCGATGCCTTCAAGTTCATGCTGAAGGAAATCATCATTCCTTCCGGCGCCAACAAGGTGCTGTTCATCCTGGCGCCGCTCGTCACCGCCACGCTCGCCTTCGCCGGCTGGGCCGTTGTGCCCGTCGCCAGCGGCTGGGTGATCGCCGACATCAACGTCGGCATCCTCTACCTGTTCGCGATGTCGTCGCTTGGCGTCTACGGCATCATCATGGCGGGCTGGGCATCGAACTCGAAATATCCGTTCCTCTCTGCGTTGCGCGCCGCGGCCCAGATGGTGTCCTACGAAGTCTCCATCGGCTTCGTCATCATCACCGTGCTGCTGTTCGCCGGTTCGTTGAACCTGTCGGCGATCGTCAAGGCGCAGGAGCATGGCTGGTTCGCGTTCTCCATCCTGTTCCCGATGCTGCCGATCTTCTTCGTGTCGGCGCTGGCTGAGACCAACCGCCCGCCCTTCGATCTCGTCGAAGCGGAGTCCGAGCTCGTGGCCGGATTCTTCGTGGAATATTCCTCGACGCCGTTCCTGCTCTTCTTCCTGGGCGAGTATGTCAGCGTCGTCCTGATGTGCGCGATGTGCACGATCCTGTTCTTCGGCGGCTGGCTGCCGCCGCTGGCGATCGCGCCGTTCACCTGGGTGCCGGGGATCGTCTGGTTCCTGCTGAAGGTGTTCTTCTTCTTCTTCCTGTTCGCGATGGTGAAGGCCATGGTGCCACGCTATCGCTACGATCAGTTGATGCGGCTCGGCTGGAAAGTGTTCCTGCCCACGTCGCTGCTTTGGGTGGTGGTGACCGCGGGCTGGGTGCTCGTGTTCCATCACCACGCGTGAGAACCGATATGGCCAGTCTCGACCGCACCGCACGCCAACTCTTCTTCGTGGAGTTCATCCAGAGCTTCATGCTGGCGATGCGCTATTTGTTCACGCCCAAGCCGACCATCAACTATCCGTTCGAGAAAGGCGCGCTCAGCCCGCGCTTCCGCGGCGAGCATGCGCTGCGCCGCTATCCGAACGGCGAGGAACGCTGCATTGCCTGCAAGCTGTGCGAGGCGATCTGCCCGGCGCAGGCGATCACCATCGAAGCCGAGCCGCGCGACGACGGCAGCCGCCGCACGACGCGCTACGACATCGACATGGTGAAGTGCATCTATTGCGGTCTCTGCCAGGAAGCCTGCCCGGTGGACGCGATCGTCGAGGGCCCGAACTTCGAATTCGCGACCGAGACGCGCGAGGAACTGTACTACGACAAGGACAAGCTGCTCGCGAACGGCGACCGCTGGGAACGCGAGATCGCCCGCAGCCTCGAAATGGATGCGCCCTACAGATGACACTGGCGGACATCCAGGCGCGGGCGCGCTCCAAGGCCGGCCAATCGTCGTCGAAGGCGAGGGCGAGCTATTTCGCCGCCGCGGACAAGGCACGCAAGGTCGCGAACCTCAAGGCCGAAGGCTATGTCGTGCCGCTGTCCGAATGGTTGGGCCACAACAACGGGCCGGCTTGGGACTCCCTGGAGCTGTTCCTCGAATATTGCTGGGACAAGGCGCACAAGAAGGCGTGGACGCCGCCCAACTGGGAGATCGGCGTGCGCCGCGCGAAGAAGGCCGCGGCCCTTGGCGTGACCTATCGCCAGTACGCGCTGGAGATCATGGAGCGTGGCCGCTTCCTTGATGAAGACGGCGCCGCAGCGCTGCGGGAGCACTAGGATGCTGCTTCAGGCCATCGCCTTCTATGTCTTCGCCGCGGTGCTGCTGGGCTCGGCCTTTATGGTCATCTCGTCGCGCAATCCGGTGCACTCTGTTCTCTTCCTGATCCTGGCGTTCTTCAACGCGGCCGGCCTGTTCGTGCTGCTGGGCGCCGAGTTCCTCGCGATGATCCTGGTCATCGTCTATGTCGGCGCGGTCGCGGTGCTGTTCCTGTTCGTCGTGATGATGCTCGACGTCGACTTCGCGGAACTCAAGCGTGGCGCGCAGCAGTACATCCTGGTCGGTGCCGGTGTCGGCATCGTGCTGGTGGCGGAGCTGATCGGCGCGGCGACGTTCTGGACCACGTCGCCGGCGGCATCCGGCGTGCGCGCGCAGCCGACGCCGATGCATCTGACCAACACCGAAGCGCTCGGCCGCATCCTCTACACGGACTATGTCTATTACTTCCAGATCGCGGGCCTTGTGCTGCTGACGGCGATGATCGGCGCGATCGTGCTGACGCTGCGCCATCGCCCGGGCGTGCGGCGCCAGAACATCGGCCTGCAGAATGCGCGCACCGCGGCGGATGCGATGACGGTCGTCGACGTCAAACCGGGTCAGGGCGCTTGAGCATGACGATTGGTCTCGGACATTTCCTGGTCGTTGCCGCGATGCTGTTCACCATCGGCGTGCTCGGCATCTTCGTGAACCGCAAGAACGTGATCGTCATCATGATGTCGATCGAACTCATCCTGCTGGCGGTGAACATCAACTTCGTGGCGTTCTCGAGCTATCTGCACGATCTGGTCGGCCAGGTGTTCGCGCTGTTCATCCTGACGGTCGCCGCGGCCGAGGCCGCCATCGGCCTCGCCATCCTCGTCGTCTACTTCCGCAACCGCGGCACGATCGCCGTGGAAGACGTCAACCTGATGAAGGGCTGAGGCGTGTACGCAGCGATCGTTTTCCTCCCCATCATTGCCTCGGCCATCGCCGGCCTGTTCGGGCGCCTTATCGGCGCGCGCGGCGCGGAGCTTGTCACCACGGGCGCGCTGTTCGTGTCCGCGGCGCTGTCGGTCATGGCGTTCTACGACGTCACCTGGCTGAGCCATTCGCACATCGTCGACATCGCGCCGTGGATCTGGTCCGGCGACCTGCATGTCGACTGGATGATCCGGGTCGATGCGCTGACCGGCGTGATGCTGGTCGTCGTCACCGGCGTGTCGTCGCTCGTGCATCTCTATTCGATCGGCTACATGGCCGACGATCCGAGCCGTCCGCGTTTCTTCTCCTACCTGTCACTGTTCACCTTCGCGATGCTGATGCTGGTGACGGCCAACAACTTCCTGCAGATGTTCTTCGGCTGGGAAGGCGTCGGCCTGGCGTCCTACCTGCTGATCGGGTTCTGGTACGAGAAGCCGGAGGCCAATGCGGCTGCGATCAAGGCCTTTATCGTCAACCGCGTCGGCGATTTCGGCTTCGCGCTCGGCATCTTCGGCATCTTCTACATCTTCAAGTCGCTGGATTTCGACACGGTGTTTGCCGCCGCGCCCGCGATGGTCGGCCACACGTTCCATTTCGCGAGCTGGGACGTCGATATCCTGACGACGCTGTGCCTGCTGCTGTTCGTCGGCGCGATGGGCAAGTCGGCACAGATCGGTCTGCACACCTGGTTGCCGGACGCGATGGAAGGCCCGACGCCCGTCTCCGCCCTCATCCATGCCGCCACCATGGTGACGGCCGGCGTGTTCCTCGTCTGCCGCTGCTCGCCGCTGTTCGAGCATGCGCCGCGCGCGCTCGAGTTCGTGACCTTCATCGGCGCGACGACGGCGTTCTTCGCCGCCTCGGTCGGCCTGTTCCAGAACGACATCAAGCGGGTGATCGCGTATTCGACCTGTTCGCAGCTTGGCTACATGTTCGTCGCCGCCGGCATGTCGGCCTATGGCTCGGCGATGTTCCACCTGTTCACGCACGCCTTCTTCAAGGCGCTGCTGTTCCTGTCGGCGGGCGCGGTGATCCACGCGATGCATCACGAGCAGGACATGCGCAAGATGGGGGGCCTCTACAAGGCGATCCCGTTCACCTGGGCGATGATGCTGATCGGCAACCTGGCGCTGACCGGCGTCGGCATCCCGTTCCTGCATGTCGGCTTCGCCGGCTTCTATTCCAAGGATTCGATCATTGACGCGGCTTATCAGAGCCACGGCGCGATGGCGGGCTATGCCTTCACGCTGACGCTGATCGCGGCGGCCATGACATCGTTCTACTCCTGGCGCCAGTTCCTGATGACCTTCCACGGCCGCTATCGCGGGCAGGATGCCGAGCAGCATCTCGAACATTCCGGCGCGCACAGCGACGACCATGATCATCACGGCGCGCCGGCACTGTCCGAAGTGCACGAAGCGCCGCTTGTGATGCTGGTGCCGCTGGGCGTGCTCGCGCTCGGCGCCGTCGCCGCCGGCTTCATCTTCGCGCCCAGTTTCATCGGCGAGATATCCGCGAAGTTCTGGCATGGCGCGCTGGCCGCGATCGCGGGTAACGGCCTCGGTCCGCAGCTCGAGAATATTCCGGCCTGGGTCGAAGCCGCGCCGATGGTGCTGACGATCCTCGGCTTCGGCGTCGCCTACTACTATTACATCCTCAATCCCGAGCTTCCGGCCCAGATGGCCGCGAAGAAGGGCATGCTCTACACGTTCCTCTACCGGAAATGGTACTTCGACGAGCTCTATGACTTCCTGTTCGTACAGCCGGCCCTGAAGCTCGGCCGCTTCCTGTGGAAGCGCGGCGACGGCACGGTGATCGACGGGCTCGGTCCGGACGGTGTAGCGGCCCGTGTGCTGGATGCGACACGTGGCGCTGTCCGTCTCCAGTCCGGCTATGTCTATCACTACGCTTTCGCCATGCTGATCGGCGTCGTTGCGCTCGCCACCTGGTTCATGCTGTCGGGGGCGCACCCATGAGCCATATTCTCAGCCTCGTGACGTTCCTGCCGCTGTTCGGCGCGGCGGCGATCATGGCCGTGCGCGGCAGCGACCGCGCCGTCGCCAACTATGCGCGCTGGATCGCACTGGGCACCACGCTGGTCGAGCTGGTGCTGGCGATCATCATCTGGGTGAAGTTCGACGGCACGACCGCGGCCTTCCAGTTCGTCGAGCAGACCGATTGGCTCGGCCCCGGCATCGGCTACAAGATGGGTGTCGACGGCATATCGATGCTGTTCATCGTGCTGACCGCAGGCCTGATGCCGTTCTGCATCCTGGCGAGCTGGGAATCGATCCAGACCCGCATCGCCGAGTACATGATCGCCTTCCTGGTGCTGGAGACGATGATGATCGGCGTGTTCTGCGCCCTCGATCTCATTCTCTTCTATGTGTTCTTCGAGGCCGGCCTGATCCCGATGTTCGTCATCATCGGCGTGTGGGGCGGCAAGCGTCGGCTCTATGCCAGCTACAAGTTCTTCCTCTACACGCTGCTCGGCTCGGTGCTGATGCTGCTGGCGATCCTGTCGATGTATGTCATGGCGGGCACGACCGACATCGTCACGCTGCTGCATTTCCACTTCCCGGTCGCGATGCAGTACTGGCTATGGCTCGCCTTCTTCGCAAGCTTCGCGGTCAAGATGCCGATGTGGCCGGTCCACACCTGGCTGCCGGACGCGCATGTCGAGGCGCCCACCGCAGGTTCGGTCATCCTGGCCGGCATCCTGCTGAAAATGGGCGGCTACGGCTTCCTGCGCTTCTCTTTGCCGATGTTCACGCATGCCAGCGTCTATTTCACGCCGCTGGTCTTTGTGCTGTCGATCGTGGCGATTATCTACACCTCGCTGGTCGCGCTGGCCCAGGAAGACATCAAGAAGCTCATCGCCTATTCGTCCGTCGCCCATATGGGCTTCGTGACCATGGGCATCTTCACCCTCACGCATCAGGGCGTGGAGGGTGGCATCTTCCAGATGCTGTCGCATGGTGTCGTCTCCGGCGCGCTGTTCCTTTGCGTCGGCGTGATCTACGACCGCATGCACACGCGCGAGATCGCGGCCTATGGCGGCCTTGTCGCGCGCATGCCGATTTATGCCGCCTGCTTTATGGTCTTTACGCTGGCGAATGTCGGCCTTCCGGGCACCAGCGGCTTCGTCGGCGAGTTCCTGACTATGCTGGGCGCCTTCATCGCCAACACCTGGGTCGCGATCTTCGCCGCGACCGGCACCATCCTGTCGGCCGCGTATGCGCTGTATCTCTATCGCCGCGTGATCTTCGGCAAGCTGGTCAAGCCGGCGCTCCAGACCATCCAGGACCTGAACCAGCGCGAGATCGCGATCCTGGCGCCGCTCGTCATCGTCACCATCCTGCTCGGCTTCTATCCCAAGCCGATCTTCGACGTAACCTCCGCCTCGGTCGCCAACCTGATCACGCAGGAGAAGACCGCGCTCGCCTATGACGCGCCGCGTGTCGCCGCCGGTGCGCAAGGAGACATCCGTTGAATCTCCACGCCGACCTCATTGTCCTGCTGCCGGAGCTGATCATCGCGATCGGCACGCTGGTTCTGCTCGTCGCCGGCGTGACGGCGGGCGACCGCTGGACGCCTGCCGTCTCATGGGCGGCGGTCGGCCTGCTGGTCGTGGCGGGTGTGCTGGTCTACATCTCGGCTGACAAGGCCAGCGCGTTCGGCGGCGCGTTCGTCGTGGACGGCTTCTCGCGCTTTACCAAGCTGCTCATCATCGTCGGCGCGGCGCTGTGCATCCTGATGGCCAAGGAGTTTTACGCACTGGAGAGCCAGTCGCGCTTCGAACTCCCCATACTGATGCTGCTTGCCGCGCTCGGCATGATGCTGATGGTATCGGCCTCCAGCTTCATCGCGCTCTATATGGGTCTTGAGCTGCAAAGTCTTGCGCTCTACGTGCTGGCCGCCTTCAACCGCGACTCCCTGCGCTCGACCGAAGCGGGCCTGAAATACTTCGTCCTGGGCGCGCTGTCGTCCGGCATGCTGCTCTACGGTATCTCGCTGATCTATGGCTTCACCGGCACGACCGAGTTCGCCAGCGTCGCCACGGCTGCGGCGCATGGCGGCTCGGCGAATATCGGGTTGATCTTCGGGCTGGTGTTCCTTGTCGCCGGTCTCGCCTTCAAGGTCGGCGCCGTGCCGTTCCACATGTGGACGCCGGACGTGTACGAAGGTTCGCCCACGCCGATCACCGCCTACTTCGTCACGGCCGCCAAGGTCGCCGCCTTCGCGCTGTTCATTCGCGCCGTCATCGCGCCGTTCCCGACCATCGTGCACCAGTGGCAGCAGATCATCGTCGCAATCTCGGTGCTGTCGACCGTGCTGGGCTCCGTCGCGGCGATCGGCCAGACCAATATCAAGCGACTGCTCGCCTACAGCTCGATCGGCCATGTCGGCTATGCGCTGCTCGGCCTGGCGGCGGGAACGCAGGCCGGTATCCAGGGTATGCTGGTCTATCTGGCGTACTACCTCGTGACCAATCTCGGCATGTTCGCCTGTGTGGCGGCGATGCGCCGTCACGGCAAGTCAGTTGAGGATATCAAGGACCTCTCCGGCCTCGCGCGCACCCAGCCGCACTTCGCGTTTGCGATGGGCGCGCTGGTGTTCAGCCTTGCGGGCCTGCCGCCGCTCGCCGGCATCTTCGCCAAGATATACGTCTTCAGTGCGGCCATGCAGGCGCATCTCTATGTGCCGGCCATCATCAACATCGTGGCGAGCGTGATCGGTGCGTTCTATTACCTGCGCATCATCTCGGTGATGTACTTCGAGGAACCGGAGCGCGACGCGTTCGACCATGACACGGGCCACGCCACCGCGGCGGTGATGTGGGGCGCCAGCGCCATCTCGATGTTCTTCGTGATCGTGCCGGCGCCACTGATCGCCATCGCAGGCCAGGCGGCGCACGCCCTGTTCCCGTGACGAGCTGGCCGCGCGGTTACGCCCTCAAGACGTTCGACGTCATCGACTCGACGAACGAGGAAGCCAAGCGTCTCGCGCTGGCCGGTGAGGCCGGACCGATCTGGATCTCCGCCGCGCGCCAGACGGCGGGCAGGGGCCGCCGTGGCCGGGTGTGGGAGAGCCCGACCGGCAATCTTGCTGCAACCCTGATGCTTCGCCCCGCGAGGCCGGCGCCTGAGTGCGCCCAGCTCTCCTTCGCCGCCGCGCTCGCTGCTGCTGACATGCTTGGGGCTTTCGCAGGCGATACTGAGCTCCGCCTCAAATGGCCGAACGATGTGCTGGCAGGTGGACGAAAGATCGCAGGCATCTTGCTGGAGTCAGCAAGTCAGGGCGCTGACGCGCCGACTTGGTTAGCGATCGGCATCGGCGTGAACCTCGAGGTCCATCCCGACGGCACCGAATTTCCGGCCACCTCGCTCAAGGCGCTGGGCGTGAACGCTCCGTCTGCGGAGGATGCGCTGCTCCATCTCGCCGCCGCCTTCGCGAAATGGTATGAGGTCTGGACGGCGGAAGGTTTCGCCGCGATACGCGACGCGTGGCTGGCACGCGCCGCGGGGCTCGGCGGGCGCATTCGCGCCAGGCTGGCAACCGGAGAGAAGATGGGCGTGTTCGAAGGGCTGGACGAGACGGGTGCGCTGCTGCTGCGCGAGGACAGCGGCGCCTTGCGCGCCATCGCCGCCGGCGAAGTGTTTTTCGCGTAAGGACCGGTCATGCTTCTCGCCATCGACGCCGGCAATACGAACATTGTTTTCGCGATCTATGAAGGCAATGAGCAGCGCGCGGAATGGCGCGCCGTGACCGAGACGACGCGCACCGCCGACGAATATGCCGTCCTGCTCCAGCCGCTGATGCAGCTGCAGGGTCTTGTGTTCTCCGACATCGACGCCGCGATCATCGCGACTGTCGTGCCGGCCGCGCTGTTCGACCTGCGCCAGCTTTGCCGCCGCTATCTCAAATGCGAGCCGATCGTCATCGGCGATCCTGATGTCGATCTCGGCATCGGCGTGAACGTCGATCGCCCGGCCGCCGTCGGCGCCGACCGCCTCGTGAACGCTGTTGCCGCGCATGAACGCTACAAGGGCGCGCTGATCGTGGTAGATTTCGGCACGGCGACAACCTTCGACATCGTCGGCGAGAACGGCGACTACGAAGGCGGCGTCATCGCGCCGGGCGCCAATCTCTCGGCCGAGGCGCTGCATGGGGCCGCCGCCATGCTGCCGCGTGTTGCGGTGGCTCGTACGCAGAGCGTGATCGGCAAGGACACCGTGCCTGCGATGCAGTCCGGCCTCTATTGGGGCTATATCAGCCTCATCGAAGGCCTCGTCGGCCGCATCAAGGAAGAGTATGGCAAGCCCATGACCGTGATTGGCACCGGTGGCCTGGCCAATCTGTTCTACAAGCAGACTGCCGTCATCGAGCATCTCGATCCCGATCTCACGATCCGGGGCCTCATCCAGATCCATGCGCGCAACGCCGCACGCGCCAAAGTGAAGCCGGCGATTTGACCGAAGCGCCCGGCCGTCACGACGAACTGGTCTTCCTGCCGCTCGGCGGATCGGGCGAGATCGGCATGAATTTCAACGCCTATGGCTACGGGCCGCCGGACGACCGCAAGTGGATCGTGGTCGATTGCGGCGTGCTGTTCGGGCGCGAGGCCTCGGTGCCGGGCGTCGATCTCATCATGCCGGACATCCGCTTCCTGGCGGAGCAGCGCGAGAATGTGCTCGCGATCATCGCCACGCACGCGCATGAAGACCACATCGGCGCCATCCCATGGCTGTGGCCGATGCTGAAATGCCCGATCTATGCGACGCCATTCACCGCAATCCTGATCGAGGGCAAGCTGGAAGAGCAGGGGCTGTCGGCCCGTGTGCATCCCAAGCGTGTGCCTCTGTCCGGCAAGTTGGAGATCGGGCCGTTCCAGATCGAGTTCATCTCGATCACGCATTCGATTCTGGAGCCGAACGCGCTCTCGATCCGCACGCCACTGGGCGTCGTGGTCCATACCGGCGACTGGAAGATCGATCCCGATCCGATGATGGGCGAGACGACCAATATCGCGGCGCTCACGAAGCTGGGCGACGAGGGCGTTCTGGCGACCGTGTGCGACTCCACGAATGCACTTGTGCCCGGTGTATCGGGCTCGGAGGCGAAGGTACGCGAGGCGCTGACGGCGCTGATCGGCACGCTGAAGAATCGTGTGGCGGTGACGTCCTTCGCATCCAACGTCGCACGTCTGGATACCGTCGCACGCGCCGCGCAGGCGCATGGCCGCAAGGTGGCGCTGGTGGGCCGCGCCATGCACAAGATCACCGCTGCCGCACGCGAAGCGGGCTACCTGAGCGATTTCCCCGGCGTGATCGACGAGGAAGAGGCGGCGCATCTGCCGCCCAACCGCGTGCTGTATCTCTGCACCGGCAGCCAGGGCGAGCCTCGCGCGGCGCTGGCGCGCATCGCCGACAACAATCATCCCAATGTCAGCCTGGGCAAGGGCGACGCGGTGATCTTTTCGTCCCGCATCATCCCCGGCAACGATCTGGCGATCTTTGAGCTGCACAACAAGCTGTCGCAACTCGGCGTGGAAGTACTGTCGGCGGAAGACCATTTCGTCCATGTCTCCGGTCATCCGTGTAGGGACGAATTGGCTGAGATGTATCGCTGGACGCGGCCGCGCATCGCCGTGCCGGTGCATGGCGAGATGCGTCATCTAGCGGAGCATGCGCGGCTCGCCCGCTCGCTGCAGGTGCCGCAGGCGCTGGTGCCCGAGAACGGGCATCTCATCCGCCTCGCGCCCGGCCGCGCCGGTGTCATCGACGAGGTGCCTGCCGGTCGCGTCTATCTGGATGGCCGTGTCCTGATGGACGAGGGCGCAGGCCTCGCCCGCCATCGTCGCGCGCTTGCGTTC
>DASZCC010000509.1:0-2726 GCA_035943485.1 Rhizomicrobium sp.
CGAAACGGTGGTGCGGATGCGCGCCATCGCGGGCGCGATCTGATCGTCCTTGATCAGGCCGCGCGCCGCCTGGCGGTGCATGTTCTTCTCGATCCGCTCCAGCGCCTTGGACAGCTGGTCCTTGTTGATGTCGTCGAGGACAACGTCATACCCCGCAAGCGCCAGGACATGGGCGATGCCGTTGCCCATCTGTCCAGCGCCTACGACGCCGATGCGTTCAATTGCCATGCTCAAAGGGCTCCTAGTAGCCCAACTTCGTCAGTTCTTCGTCCATTTCGGGAACGGCTTTGAAGAGGTCGGCCACAAGTCCGTAGTCGGCCACCTGGAATATGGGCGCTTCTTCGTCCTTGTTGATGGCGGCGATGACCTTGCTGTCCTTCATGCCCGCCAAATGCTGGATCGCGCCGGAGATGCCGACCGCGATGTAGAGATCAGGCGCCACGACCTTGCCGGTCTGGCCAACCTGATAGTCGTTCGGCACGAAGCCGGCATCGACCGCAGCGCGGCTGGCGCCGACGGCGGCGTGCAGCTTGTCAGCGATCTTGTCGAGCATGTGGAAATTGTCGCCCGACTGCATGCCGCGGCCGCCGGAGATGACGATCTTGGCCGAGGTGAGCTCGGGACGCTCCGACTTCGAAAGCTCCTCGCCGACAAACTTCGACAGGCCGGGATCGGCAGCAGCAGCGATCTTTTCGACCGTGGCCGAACCACCTTCACCGGCCGCTTTGAACGTCGTCGTGCGGACGGTGATGACCTTCTTGCCCGCAGGCGATTGCACGGTGGCGATTGCGTTGCCGGCATAGATCGGACGCTTGAAGGTATCGGCGCTGTCGACCGCGATGATCTCGCTGATCTGGGCGACGTCGAGCTTGGCGGCGACGCGCGGCATGTAGTTCTTGCCGTTGGTCGTGGCCGGCGCGAGGATCGCGTCATACTTGTCGGCCAGAGACAGGATCAGCGTCTCCATCGTCTCGG
The DNA here is from genome assembly GCA_035943485.1 of Rhizomicrobium sp. Taxonomy (GTDB): domain Bacteria; phylum Pseudomonadota; class Alphaproteobacteria; order Micropepsales; family Micropepsaceae; genus Rhizomicrobium. Next base: position 976 of record DASZCC010000509.1, read on the forward strand.
CGACCATCTTGCCATAGAGCGCATCGTCGGCGACCAGCACCTTCTCCACACCAGCCAGCTTGGCGGCGGCTTCGGCGACGGCGCCGCAATCCTGTCCGGCGACCAGCACATGAACCGGTCCGCCAACCTGCGTGGCGGCGGTCACGGTCTTGGAGGTCGCTTCCTTCAGAGACTTGTTGTCGTGTTCGGCAATGACGAGGGAAGCCATAATTCAGATCACTCCCGCTTCGTTCTTGAGCTTGTCGAGCAGTTCGGCAACCGTCTTCACCTTGATGCCGGCCTTGCGCTTCTCCGGTTCATTGACCTTCAGCGTCTTCAGCTTGGGCGTGACGTCGACGCCGTAATCGGCCGGCGACTTCTCGTCGATCGGCTTCTTCTTCGCCTTCATGATGTTCGGCAGCGACGCATAGCGCGGCTCGTTGAGACGCAGGTCCACCGTCATGACGGCGGGCAACTTCACGTCGACGGTCTGCAGACCGCCATCGATTTCGCGCTCGATCTTCGCATCGGCGTCGCCGAGTTCGAGCTTGTGGGCGAAGGTGCCCTGCGGCCAGCCCAGGAGGGCGGCCAGCATCTGGCCGGTCTGGTTGCTGTCGTCATCGATCGCCTGCTTGCCGGTGATGACCAGCGAGGGCTTCTCGGCTTCGACGATGGCCTTGAGGATCTTGGCGACGGCCAGCGGTTCCACGTCGCCGTCGGTCTTTACGAGGATGCCGCGGTCGGCGCCCATCGCGAGCGCGGTGCGGATGGTCTCGGAGGCCTGTTGCGGTCCGATCGACACGGCGATCACTTCGGTCGCCTTGCCCTTTTCCTTCAGCCGCACGGCTTCTTCGACGGAAATCTCATCGAACGGGTTCATGGACATTTTGACGTTGGCGAGGTCCACGCCCGACTGGTCCGCCTTCACGCGAACCTTGACGTTGTAGTCAATCACCCGCTTGACGGGCACGAGTACTTTCATGGTTTCGAAAATCCCTGAACGATGGCGGTTGGTCTAGCTGCGCGGGGGCAATGGGCGCCCGCATTTTTTATGTCCGCCCCCTCTTGTGCGGCGCAAAAACTAGGACCGTGCCTGTCCCTCTGTCAACGAAGCGCCGTTCCGGTTTCGTTGGGGAAACAACGCCAGTGAATCCGCGACCAATTTTGGGTGCAGTGCAGCAATTGTCACACTCCGCGTCATTCCGCCGCGCCGTCTAGGGAACCGGTTTGCCGCCGTCGAGCAGGCGGTCGGTTTCCTGGCACAGGTCGTTGCTGCCTGCGGACCGGCTCGTGATGCTTTTGCCGTTCCGCTCGAACAGAACGATCTGCTTGTAGTAGGCGATGCCGCCCTGCTCGAACCAGACGAAGCGGCGGCCGTTATCGGTTTCGCCAGCGCGGATGAAGCGGCGTGAGAAGCCCGGATGGAGCGTCAGCACATCGGTAGGGTTGAAGGGGCCGCCACGGTCACCCATGCCTGTGATGTTGTGATCGACCTGCGCGCGGAACGGCGCCGGCAACGTCTTCATCGTGTCGTACATCGTTGCGCGATGCGCGAGCTTGCACGTGAAATCGGGGCTATCCGGCTGCTCTGATGCAAGCGCCGCCGTGCCCGAGAGGCAGAGCGCGAGTGCGGCTATTTCAGCGTATCGAGATAGGCGATGAGGTCGGCGACCTGAGCCGGATTGCTGATGCCGCCGAATGCCATCTTGGTGCCCGGCACGAGCCTTTGCGGTCCCTGAACCCAGGCGGTCAGCTTGTCGTTGGTCCATGTG
>DASZCC010000510.1:0-6566 GCA_035943485.1 Rhizomicrobium sp.
GGCTATTTCAGCGTATCGAGATAGGCGATGAGGTCGGCGACCTGAGCCGGATTGCTGATGCCGCCGAATGCCATCTTGGTGCCCGGCACGAGCCTTTGCGGTCCCTGAACCCAGGCGGTCAGCTTGTCGTTGGTCCATGTGATCCCCGATGCTTTCAGTTGGCCGGAGTACATATAGTTCGAGAGCGACCCGGCCTTGCGTCCGACGACGCCAAACAGGTCGGGACCAAGCCCGTTCGGGCCGCCCTTGATGACGGTATGGCAAGCCGCGCACCGCGCAAAGATCGCCTTGCCGTTACCGGCGTCGGCAGCCATTGCCTGCGTAAGGGACAGGGCTGTCATGACGATGGCGCCTGCGATGTTCGCGACCCGGCTCATTGATTCTGCAACTCCCGACGTTCATGTGGTGGGCGCGTTTTAGCGTGCGCCGTGCATTCGCGATAGAGACGGGGATTATGGCCGGATTTCGACAGACCTTATCGCCGCGCCGCCGCGTCGAGATCATCATCATGCTGGGCGCGCTGACGGCGTTCGGCGCGCTGTCGATCGACATGTATCTGCCGGCGCTTCCCTCGATCGCGCGCGATTTCCATGTGCCGATCGGACGCGCCGAATACACGCTGTCGGCGTTCTTTCTCGGCTTCGCGCTGGGGCAGGGGTTCTTCGGACCGCTGGCGGACCGTTTCGGACGTAAGCCGCCGCTTTACGCAGGCCTGATCCTCTATGTCCTGATGTGTGCGGTATGCGCGCTTTCGGTCAATCCGGAGATGCTGACGGCGGCGCGCTTCTTCCAGGCAGTGGGCGCATGTGCCGGCGGCGTGGTGGCGCGTGCCTGTGTGCGCGACATCTTCGGGCCCGACGAAGCGCCGCGCATCTTCGCGTACATGATGCTGGTGCTAGCCGTCGCGCCGCTGCTGGCGCCGTTTCTCGGCGGCTATCTTCTGGTGTGGGCGAGCTGGCACGCGATCTTCTGGTTCCAGTGCGCTATTGGTCTCGCCGTCGCGATCGCGATCTCCATCCGATTGCCGGAGACGCATGGCGGGGCGCATCGTCCGCTTCATCCCGCGATCATTCTGGTGGATTACGCTCGCATCGCGCGCGATCGCAGCTTCATCGCTTATGCGCTTGCTGGCTCGGTGAGCAACGCGGCGCTCTACGCCTATCTCACGGGCTCGCCGCATGTGTTCATCGATCTGTATCACATCAAGCCGGAGAATTTCGGCTGGTTCTTCGGCGCCAATGCGTTTGGCCTGATCGGGACGGCGCAGATCGCGGCCCGGCTGTCGCGCGGCCGCTCGCCGGAATCGGTGATGCTTGCGGCACAGATCGCGCAGGTGGCTTGCGGTGTCCTGCTGGCGGTCGTCGTTTTGACGGGTGTGGGCGGCGTTTATGGCCTGGGCGCTTCGCTCTTTCTGTTCATGTCGACCAATGGCGCGATCGGTCCGATGTCGGCCGGCGCTGCGATGCGCCACTACGCGGTGAACGCCGGCATGGCGAGTGCGCTGCTGGGGTCACTGAATTTCGTCTGCGGCTTTGTCGCGTCCATCGTCATGGGCTCGTTCACGCCGACGACGGCGCTGCCATTAGCCGCCATCATGCTGGTGAGCGCCGCGCTTGGACTCGCGGCGCATCTGGGGCTTCGCCCTCAGCGCGTATAGGTGCTCGACTTCGCCGTCTCGATCGCGGCGCGGAAGACGATGGGATCGGCGATGTCCGGCAGGTCGACATGATCGACGCCAGTGCCTTCAATCTCGAGGCGGCCAAAGCCCATGAGCTGGCCCCAGAAAGTCTGCGTCACGCGGACGCCCTCGATATTCGGCAGCGCGACCTCGAACGTCTTCAGATGCAGCCAGCCTTCCTTTTCGACGAAGCGGTGGGTGGTGACGCCAATCTCCGTCGTCCATTTGCGGACCATCATCGGGATGGCCCAGAAGAGTCCGATGATCGTGCAGGCCAGAAGGACCGCCTTGACCGTGTACCACCAGTGGAATTGCGCCCGCGCGACAAGCTCCTCGCCCTTGCCGAGCGACTTTTCGATATAGGACATGAACCCCTCCGGGAGACGACGCGGATACTAGGCACCGATCCGGTGCTAGAACAGGGGCACAGAACGGGGGAACATCATGCGGGGATTCAGTTTTATCGGTGCGATTGCGGCGATCGCGCTCGCCATGCCGGCGGCGCAGGCAGCCGGCTATGGCTTCACCGTCGATGTTTCGCTGTCGCCCAAGGCCGCGGCGACACTGAAAGCGCGTGGCGAAGGCATCGTGGTGTCCGCGATGTATTCGGGAGAGCCGGTTCCATCGAAGGCGTCCAAGGCCGACGAGATGGGCATGATCGATCTCGGCGCCGAGGATGTGACGATCGCGGGCGCCAATGGCCGTGCGGTGATCACGGGCTCGAAAGTCATCACAGCCCATGTTGGGTGGGTGAGGGCGGTCGGCGTGCTGATCAACGTCTACACGGCGCGCAAGACCACGCAGGACAATCTGATCGATTGCGGCATCTTTGAAGACACAGTCGCCAAGGCGCAGACGACCCAGCCGATCCCCATCGCCTGCAAGATGATCGGCGAGAAATGAAAAAGGAGCCGGCGCGAACCGGCTCCTTTTCCGAACGCGACGTCCGGCTGATCAGAATTTCTTCTTCAACGTGAAGAAGACTTCCGTCGGTGCGGCAGCGAGCAGGGTCTGGCTGCTCTCGCTTCCCGTCGGATCGGAGTCGACATAGCCGTTGGTGCCGATCGTCGAGATGTAGCGTGTGCCGAACAGGTTGGTGAGGTTCAGCTGCGCCTCCAGACCGTCAAGGAACGTGTCATCGGCAAAACGATAGCCGAGATTGACGTCGACGGTGGTCACGTCCGGCACCGACAGGTCGTTGGTGTAGGTGACAAAACGCTCGCCTGTGTAGGAGAGATCGATGCCGCCGAACACCGAGCCGTCGTCATAGCCGAGCGTCGCCTTGAAGAGGTTGTCCGGCGAGTTCACGACGGTCATACCCTTCACATGCGCGGCCAGCACGCCCAGACCGTTGTAGGTGTCCTCGTCATAGGTCGAACGGTTGTAGGAGTAGGAGCCGAACAGCGACCAGCTGTCGGCGAACTGCCAGTTGGCGGCAAGTTCGACGCCTTTGTTCGTCACCGATCCGACGTTTGTCAGCGTCGCAGGCAGGCCCGCCACGCCAGGTGCGACCTGCTCGGCCAACAGACGGTTGTGGAATTTCACGTAATAGGCCGCGATTGACGCCTGCAGGTTGTCGAGGTGCAGACGATAACCGCCTTCGAACGTCGTCGACGTTTCGGGCTTCACCTTGTCTTTGACGATGTTAAAGGCTGCCTGATACTTCGCCCGGGCGTTCGGCTTGCCGGCCGCGAACAGCCCGACGGCGCCGTCGCCAATGAACGCCGACTGGTTCTGGGCAAAGTCCGCGAACACCTCATTTTCGTCGTCGATGCGGTAGTTGGCGCCAACCTGGGGCAGGAAGTCCGAACTGCTCTTGATAACGCCTGTGATGGCGCCGGTGTTCGGATAGCCATGGGCAGAGACGTTCACCTGCTGCGTCTTGAAGCCAAAGTCGAGCCGGAACGCGTCGGTGACGTGCCAGCTGTCCTGAAGGTGGAAGACGAGCGTCGTGGTGTTGAACCTGTACTCCCAGCGCGTCAGGAACGGGTTCGTCATGAACTGCAATGACGGCCGATCCGAACCGGCGAGCGGCAGGCCATAGTAGCGACGGGCGTGGTGGAACAGATTGTTCTCGTACCAGACGCCCGCTTCGATCTGATGATCTTCGATCGTCCAGTCGAGATTGCTGGTGAAGCCGTAGCGGTTGAGATTGTACTCGGTGGTGCGCACCGACAGCGGCGCCCCCACGGCAATCGGTTTGCCGTTCGGGCCGAGCGAGCCATTCGGTGTTGCCTGGTCCGGCGTGAACCAGACGCCTTCGCCCTTGTTGTTGTGGGCGTAGGCGGTCGTGCTGAGGGTCAAGTTGTCGAGGATGGACCAGCTGACATTCAGATCCGCCAAGAAGTCGTCACGCAGACCAGCAGCGTTATAATAGCTGTCGTAGTAGGTCATGTACGGAGCCGGTGCGGGTTTGCCTTTCTGATCAGCGTTGCCCATCGCCACAGCGAGCGGCCAGTTATTCGGCTGGTTGTCGAAGTCATAACCGAACTTGTCGATCAGCTGCGGATACAAGTCCTGATAATCGTTTTCGCGGCGCGTCGAGTAGTTCGCGTAGACGGTGGCGGTCAGCTGCGAACCGATCGGCTGTACGAACTTGCCGCCGATGATCTGCTGTCTCTGCAGTCCGTCGCCCTTCCACTTGTTAGAATATTGCAAGCCGTAGCTGATGTAGCCCTTGCCGCCCGTGCCGACATCGCCGGTCTCCAGACGTACGAAGGCATGCGCCGTGTCGTAGGAGCCGCCAGTCGCCGCGGTATAGACGCCGAAATCGTCATCGGGCGCCTTTGAGGTGAACTCGATCGCGCCGCCGAGATTCGAGGACGACGCGGTGCCGAGGCTGCCTGTGCCCTGCGCAAGCTCGACACGGCCAAGGTTCTCGCTTGAGATCGCGCGCGTAATGTGAAGGCCGTTGTCGTTGCCGTAGGTCATGTTGCCCAGCGGAACGCCGTCCAGTGTGAAGCCGAGCTGGTTCTGCGAAAAGCCGCGCACGGTCAGGCGCATCGACCACTCATAGGCGCCGAACGAGTCCGCTGACTGGAAGTTCACACCTGGGAGATTGGCGATCGCCTTGAACGGGCTGCTGCCGGGCACATACGCCGCGAGATCCGCGGCCGTGATCGTCTGAACCTGGCGGGTCTGTCCTTCACCGAGGACGACGACGGTTTCAACCTGATCGGCGGCGACATCCGCCAGCGCGGCAGAACTTGCGAGCAGTGCCCCGCCAGCGACGCCCAGCAACAGATATGACTTCAACATCAAGAATCCCTCTTCACATTGGAAAATTCCAACTTCGAAGAGGTGGACTAGGGGGCGGTTATGACAGGCATTGCTGACACTGTTGTATATAACGGTATCAGCAAGAATTGGCTGCAGTCTGTGGCCGCGCCGCTACAGTTAAGCTTCCCCGTGATCCGGCAGCAGGACTTCGCGCAGGCCCTTGTGGTTGGGCTTTGACACCACACCGTCCTGCTCCATGCGCTCGATCAGGCTGGCGGCGCGGTTGTAGCCGATCTGCAGGCGGCGCTGGATGTAGGACGTCGTCGCCTTGCGTTCGCGCGCCACGATCGCGAGCGCCTTGTCGTAGAGATCGTCGCCGGAATTGCTGTTGCTGCCCGAGCCCATCAAAGCATAGGGATCGTCGGTGTCTTCCTCCGGCTCTTCGGTGACGGCGTCGAGATATTCCGGCGTGCCTTGCGTCTTCAGGAAGCGCACGACGTCCTCGACCTCGATGTCCTTCACGAACGGGCCGTGGATGCGGCGGATGCGGCCGCCGGCCATCATGTAGAGCATATCGCCCTGGCCCAGCAGCTGCTCGGCGCCCTGCTCGCCAAGAATGGTGCGGCTGTCGATCTTGCTGGTGACCTGGAAGGAGATGCGGGTCGGGAAGTTCGCCTTGATCGTGCCGGTGATGACGTCGACCGACGGACGCTGCGTGGCGGCGATCAGGTGGATGCCGGCGGCGCGCGCCATCTGCGCCAGACGCTGCACGGCGCCTTCGATCTCCTTGCCGGAGACCATCATCAAGTCGGCCACCTCGTCGACGACGACGACGATGTAGGGCAGCACCTCGAATTCAAGCTGCTCGTCCTCGTAGACCGGCTTGCCGGTCTCGCGGTCGAAACCCGTCTGCACCGTGCGCTTAAGATTCTCGCCCTTTTCCTTCGCCTTGCGGACGCGATCGTTGAAGGCCTCGACGCCGCGCACGCCCATCTTGGACATCTTGCGATAGCGGTCTTCCATCTCGCGCACCGCCCATTTGAGCGCGACGACAGCCTTGCGCGGGTCAGTGACGACGGGCGCCAGCAGATGCGGAATGCCGTCATAGACCGACAGTTCGAGCATCTTGGGATCGATCATGATCAGGCGGCACTGGTCCGGCGGCATGCGATAGAGTAGCGACAGGATCATGGTGTTGAGGCCAACCGACTTGCCGGAGCCGGTCGTACCGGCGACCAGCAGGTGAGGCATCTTCGCGAGATCGGCCATCACCGGCTCGCCGCCGATGGTCTTGCCCAGCGCCAGCGTCAGCGGCGCGCGCGCCTTGTCGTATTCGGCGCTCGATAGCATCTCGCGCAGATAGATCGTCTCGCGTGTGTGGTTGGGAAGCTCGATGCCGATGACGTTGCGGCCGGGGATCACCGCGATACGCGCAACCACGGCGCTCATCGAACGTGCCACGTCGTCGGACAGGCTGATGACGCGGGACGATTTCACGCCGGCGGCTGGCTCGAATTCGTACAGCGTAACGACCGGGCCGGGACGCACCGCCATGATGCGGCCCTTGACGCCGAAATCGGTCAGCACCGCTTCCAGCATGCGGGCGTTTTCTTCCAGCGCCTCATCGGACAATGCAGTGGTGTCCTGCACCTGCACCGGCTCGGACAGC
>DASZCC010000511.1:0-2348 GCA_035943485.1 Rhizomicrobium sp.
AGCCGGTCGTGTTCGACAAAGCTGGCGTGGCCTCAATCGGATGCAACATCCACGATCAGATGATCACATATGTCTATGTGGCCGCATCCACCCATGCCGCGATCGTGGATGCATCCGGGCGTGCGACCTTCAACGTCGCGCCCGGCGCTTATCATGCAACCGTCTGGCACCCGCAACTGTCCCCCGGCAGCGCCATGCCGCAACAGGCAATCGCCGTTGCCGCCGCGCCCATATCGGCCGCCTTCTCGCTTTCACTCCTGCCGCCGCCGCGGATGCAAGCCATGCATATGGGCCACTACTAGGAGGCGACGATGAGTTTCAGCCGCCGCCTTGCCTTGTTCCTCATCATCACGCTGGCGACGGTGCAGGGGCTGACCGCGCTCTTCGCCTACACCTATCTGCGCGCCGATCTCGTCAAGCGTGGCGAACAGGAGCTTTCGGCTGCCATGGGCGTGTTCGCGCGCCAGCTCGACTTTCTCTCCGAGCGTGTGGCAGACGGCGTAGAAGTACTGTCGCTCGACTTCGCCTTGCGCTCTGCGATAGCCCAGCGCGATTACGGCACCGAACTGTCGGCCCTGCGCAACCATGGCCATCGCATCGGCGCGACGCGCATGATGATCGTAGGCCTTGACGGGGTGATCACTGCCGATACCGGCGACCAGGCGCGGGCCGGTGCCTTCCCCTATCCCGATCTCCTCAAGGCCGCCGCCACCAGCGACAAGGGTACCGCGCTCGCCACAATGGGCGGCCAGATCTACTGGATCGTCGTCGTGCCCGTGCGTGCACCGGTTCCGATTGCCTTCATCGCCGCGTGCATCCCGGTCGACGATACGCTGCTGGACAAGCTGCGCACCATTTCATCGACACCGCGCGCCATTGCGCTCACAACACTCGCGCCCAATGGCCACTGGATGATCGCGGCCGAGAGCGCGCTCCATCTGCACAACATCGACCTGCCCTCGCAGAATTATGTGACGCCGACCTCGGCCGTCGTCACGCAGAACGGACGCGAGTATCTCGCTGTCACGGCGCCCCTTAGGACGGTTGCCGGGAGCGCGCCGGTCGCTGCCATGCTTGACTATCCGCTTGACGACGCACTGGCCGCCTATCGTGGCGTGATCTGGCCGATGATCGGCGTGATGATGCTGGGTCTGGTCGCCATGCTCATCGGCACCGGCTTCATCGTGCGCGGTGTTTCGCGGCCGCTTGAGATGCTGGCGCGGACCGCCAAACGCATCGCGGCGGGCGACTACACACCGCCTGCACGCATCGCACGCCGCGACGAAGTTGGCCAGCTGGGTGACGCGCTCACCGGCATGACGGCGTCGATCGCACAACGCGAGCAGGCGCTGCGCCAGGCGATGCAGGAAATGGAATCCGCGAGGGACGCGGCGGAGCGCGCCAACCAGGCCAAGTCGCAATTCCTGTCGAATATGAGCCACGAGCTGCGCACGCCGCTGAACGCCATTGTGGGCTTCAGTGAGATGATCGCCGGCGAGGTGCTTGGCCCGGTGGGCGTGCCGCGCTATGCCGATTATGCCCGCGATGTCCTTGGCGCGGGCCAGCATCTGCTTGCGATGATCCAGCGCATGCTCGATCTTGCGGAGGCCGAGTCGAACCGGCTGGTTCTCTCGCCTGCGCGAATCTCAGCTGGCTTGCCCATGCAGTCTGTCGTCAATGAGTTGCAGGATTTCGCGGCCGCTTCGCGCGTCGCCCTGCTCCACGACAATTTCGCCAGCTGGCCCGAGACGGACAGCGATGCCAGCAAGCTGACCCAGGCGTTCCACAACCTCGTCCACAACGCCATCCGCTTCACGCCGGAGCAGGGCCGCGTCACCATTGCGGGCCACACCGGACAGGGGCGGTTCATCATTGCAATCACCGATACCGGCTGCGGCATGACGCCGGACGTCGTGGAGACCGTGGTGCGTCCCTTCGAGCGCCAGCGCCAGGCGTTCGACGGCAAGCATCAGGGCGCAGGTCTCGGACTCGCTTTCGCCAAGGCCGTAATCGAGCTGCACGGCGGCTCGCTTGCGATCGCCAGCACGGTCGGGCGCGGCACCACGGTGACGATCGCATTGCCGGTCGCCGGCGTCGCCGCGAAGGCCGCCTGAGATGCGCCGGGTGATCCTCGTGCTCTCACTCCTCGCGGCCGCGCCGGCGCAGGCGGCGCAATGGGACTTCAGCGGCTACGCCGATCTGCGTGTCGTCATCCCGACGGAGCAGGACCGCAGCTGGCTCGACGGCGGGCTCGGCAAGCTGCGCTACGGCAAGGGCGATTCGAATCTGCAGTTCGGCGGCGCTGTCGGACAGGCGAGCGTGCTGATCACTCCCGAACTCGTCGCGAC
>DASZCC010000512.1:0-54391 GCA_035943485.1 Rhizomicrobium sp.
CCTGGTCGTCCGAAATTCCAGCATGCTCGCGGACGACCGGCGATTGCATTATCCCTTGGCTGTTGATCACGCATCCCAGACCGCGCGACCACGCTGCGTTGACGAGCGCATTGGTGACCGCACCGCAATCGAACGGTCCGATATCGCCGCCGTGGATCGATCGATCATAGGTCACGACGATCGAGACAGGCGCGTCGAACTGGCGGAAACCGCGCAGCACCCAATCCTTGCGCCCTTCCTGATCATGCCGTTCGATCCCCATCGCCTGAAACAGCTGCTTCGCGACCCCTATCTGTCGTTCCCTATGCTTGTCCTGATACTCGCCGTGGCTGCGAAATTCGCGGGATGACGGCACGCCGGCGAGATTGCGCTCGGTGTTGCCGGCCCGGATACGGTCGAGAGCGGCACCGGCAACGACGTAGAAATTCCACGGTTGCGTGTTCAGCGAGGAAGGCGCGCGCATCGCAAGCTCGATGACCTGCCGGATCACGTCCCGGGGGACGGGATCCGGCTTGTAACCGCGGATACTTCTGCGACCCAGAACAACATCGTCAAATGTCTGCGGCTGATCCACATCAAGCTCCTTCAGGCGGCGTGGCGGTCGGGCCGGCGATCTTCATCGCCTTGATGTAGGCGGGGCGCGTCGCGATGCGCTCGACATAGGCTTTCACGTGCGGGATGTCGGTGCGGCCACTGAATGACGGCAGCGAAACGAGGTTGAAGTTGGACATGATGTCGGCGCAGGTGAAGTCAGACCCGGCGAGATAGGGCGAGGCCGATAGTGTCTGCTCCATGAAGCGGGCGTAACCGTCCTCACGCCGCTTGAGCAGGCCGGCCATGCGCTCCGTGTTGGCATTCGGCTCCTGTGTGCTGAGCGCGAGGCGCGCGAAGAACAGGCCGAGCGTGTTGTTGTTGAAATGCATCCAGTAGACATAATCGAAGTAGTTCGGCTGGTCTGGACGCACCGTCAGCTTTCCGCCGGCGTATTTGTGGCAGATGTATTCCAGGATGGCGGCGGATTCGCTCATCACCTTGTCCCCGTCTTCGACCACCGGCGCGGTCGCGGCGGGATGCAGCGCGACATAGGATGGCGGCATCAGGTTGTCGGCGCCCCGGCGATGCCAGACCAGCTTGTAGGGAAGGCCCAGCTCCTCCATCAGCCAGACGACGCGGTCGGACTGGGATACACCAAGGTGATGGATGACAAGCATTGTTTCCCTCCATTATTTTCGATCTTTGCCGAACAGTGCGGGAAGACGTGTCCGGCCGCAACGCGTCGGGGTGCCGCCCACGGTTCCGCAGAGACAGCTTCGCCATTGACGCTGCGGTTGGCTATTATTCGGCAAAACCCATTCGAGACTGAAACGACATGCACTACAGAGAACTGGACCGTGCCTGGCAGGAGCTGACAGCGCCCGGCGCGCAATTTGAGATTGCCGAAATCGAGGTGCGCGGCCAGCGTTTACGGAGTTATCGCAACGCCCAGCCCTCGGTGCGGGAATTCTGGCTGGCGACGCAGGAGTTCGCCGACCGGGAATATCTCATCTACCAGGGCGAGCGGATCACCTATCGCGAGGCGCATTCGCAGACCGCCGCCATCGCCGCATGGCTCTTCGCGCAAGGCGTCAGGTCGGGCGATCGGGTGGCTATCGACATGCGCAACTATCCCGAGTGGATGCTGATCTACTGGGCGTGCCTGTCGGTCGGCGTGGCTGCTGTCGGCATGAACGCCTGGTGGGTGCCGGACGAGATCGACTATGCGCTGCGGGACTCGGCGCCCAAAGTCGTGTTCTGCGATCAGGAGCGGCTCGACCGCATCCTGCAGGTACCAGCTGCCGTCGCGAGTGCCATTCTCGTCGGCGTACGGACCGAAAAAACACCCGGCGTCGTTCCGTGGGATGATGTCGTACGCGACCGCCAGCCTTTGCCCGACGTCCGCGTGGACAGCGATGCCGACGCCTGCATCTTCTATACGTCGGGGACGACCGGCTTTCCGAAGGGCGCGCAGCTGACGCATCGCGGCTGCATCTCCAATCTATGGAGCATGCAATTCATCGCGGCCGCGCAGGCGCTGGCCACGGCGCGTGCGACGAACGGCCCGCTGCCATCGGAGTTGCCGGTGACGATACCGGTCGGACTGGTCACGACGCCGCTGTTCCACGTCACCGCCAACAATTGCACCGGCTATTCGGCGACAGCTGGCGGCGGCAAGCTCGTCTTGATGTATCGCTGGGACCCGGCGGAGGCGCTGCGTCTCATCGAGAAGGAGAAGGTCACGGCGATGAGCGGCGTGCCGGTGATGTCGCGCGAGCTGGTCAGCCATCCCGAGTTTTCCAACACCGACACGTCGAGCCTCGTCAGTCTGGGCGGCGGCGGTGCGCCGCTGTTGCCGGATCTCGTCGACAAGATCGAGAAGGGCGTGAAGACCGCGCGGCCCATCACTGGCTACGGGCTGACGGAAGTCTGCGGGATCATCACCCAGGTTGCGGGCGATTTCTTCGTCGACAAGCCTGCAAGCGTCGGGCGAGTGATGCCAGTCTACGAGGCGCGCTGCGTGGACGACGCCGGCAAGCTCGTCAGCGGTGACGAGATCGGCGAGTTGTGCGTTAAGGGTGCACCGGTCATCAAAGGTTATCTCAATCGTCCCGAGGCGACGGCCGAAGCGATCGTCGAGGGCTGGTTCCACACCGGCGATCTGGCCCGCATCGACAACGACGGCTTCGTCTTCATCGTCGACCGCAAGAAGGACATGGTCCTGCGCGGCGGCGAGAACGTATACTGCGCCGAGGTGGAAGGCTGTCTCTACCATCATCCCGATGTCGCCGAATGCTGCATCTTCGGCGTGCCGGACGCACGGCTCGGGGAAGAGGTTGGGGCAGCGGTGCTGCTCAAACCCGGTGCGCGCGCGACCGCGCAGGATCTGCGGGCGCATTGCAGCGAGCGGATATCGAAGTACAAAGTGCCGCGGTACATCTGGCTGATCGATACGCCGTTGCCGCGCAATGCAAGCGGCAAGGTTCTAAAGCGAGAACTCCGCCAGACGTTGACTGTGGAGCAGGCGAACTAGAACAAGATCGGGAGGGAATGATGGCACGCACGACAAAGGTTCTGGCCGAAGGCATCTATTTCGGCGAGGGGCCGCGCTGGCATGATGGCCGCCTGTGGTTCAGCGACTTCTATGCCCATGCCGTGAAGTCTGTGTCGCTGGCCGGCGATGTGCGCATCGAACTCAAGATCGAGGACCGGCCATCTGGTCTTGGCTGGATGCCCGATGGTTCGATGCTGGTCGTCTCGATGACCAAGCGCCAGGTGTTGCGTGTCACGAGGGACGGGAAGGTGAGCGTGCATGCCGATCTGAACGGCATCGCCGGCTTTCACTGCAATGACATGGTGGTTGATGCCAATGGCCGCGCCTATGTCGGCAATTTTGGCTTCGATCTGGATGCTGCGATCGGCGCACGGGGTGTGGAAAGCGTTCTCGCCGATCATCCGACGGCGAAGCTGGCCTGCGTGGCGCCGGACGGAAGCGTCAGTGTGGCGGCAACCGACATGCATTTCCCAAATGGCCCGGTGATTACACCGGACGGTTCGACACTGATCATCGGCGAAACTTTGAGCGCCAATCTGACCGCCTTCGACATCAAGCCGGACGGAACACTCGCCAACCGTCGCATCTGGGCACCAACCCGTCCACGCGTGCCTGATGGCATTGCGCTGAATGCCGACGGAGCGATCTGGATCGCCAATCCCATTGCGCCGGAATGTGTGCTCATCGCGAAGGGCGGCGCGGTGGTGGAAGTCATCGACACCGGCATGCCGTGCTTCGCCTGCATGCTGGGCGGCGAAGACGGGCGCACACTGTTCATGCTCACGGCGCCGAGTTCGAATTCGGAGGAGGCGGCAAAGGCGCCCAAGGGCAAGCTGCTGATCGCCACGGTGGACAGCCCGCACGCCGGGCGCCCCTAGCTATTAGTCCCCAGGGCGAAATCGACCGCCGCCATCGCGTGCAGCGTCGTGGTGTCGAACAGCGGTACCGCGGAGTCCTCGGGCTGGACCAGAAGCGGAAGCTCGGTACAGCCGAGGATCACGCCTTCAGCGCCTTGCGCCGCGAGCTTCGCGATGACGTCGCGATAAAGTTCCCGCGACTGCGGCAGCACCTGGCCGCGCACAAGCTCTTCGTAGATCACACGGCTTACCCTGGCTGTGTCGCTGTCATCGGGCGTCAGGACCGTGATGTCGTAGCGATCGTGCAAACGTCCGCGGATGATGTCGTCCCGCGCCATCGTGTGGCTTGTGCCAAGCAGGGCGACGCGGCGCAGGCCAGCCTTGCGCAGTGCCTGGCCCAGCGGATCGGCTATATGCAGGAAGGGGACGCGGATCGCGCGCTCGATCTCGGGTGTCGCGCAATGCATCGTGTTGCAGCACATGATGACGGCGTCAGCGCCGCTGCGCTCCAGACCTGCGGAGGCCTCCGCCATGGCGCGATTGGCCTGCGACCAGTCGCCGGTTCGCTGCACCGGCCCGATTTCGCCGAAGTCGAACGAGTGCATCAGCAGCTTGGCGGAATGGACGCCGCCGACGCGCCGCTGAACCTCACGATTGATGAGTTGGTAGTAGACGGCCGAGGACTCCCAGCTCATCCCGCACAGCATGCCGATGGTTTTCATCGGCTCAGTCTATCATCGGCCGGCGACGCGGGAACAAGCGGCGGCGGCGCATGCCTCCCATGAACCTCGTGAAGACGAAAACGGCGCCACGAGGGGCGCCGTCTTCCATTCAGATTGAGGTCTGCTCAGATGCCGGCAAGAAGGTAGTTCTTGCGGCTCACGAAGCGCACCATCGTGCCCAGACCGAAGAAGCCGATCAGCATCATCGCCCACGCGGCAGGCTCCGGAACGGAGGCGACGGAGATGTTGTCGATCGCGAAGTCGTTTCCGCTCGGCGCGTTGGCGGCATTGACCGCGCGGATGTCGAAGTGACCACCGGCCGCTGACAGGAACGAGCCCGTGATGTGATTCACGACACCGCCGTCGGGAGGGGTCGTGGTGAAGGATGCGACATTGGACCAGGTGCTGCCACTGTCGGTCGATATCTGGAAGGTGAGTTCCGACGGGGCGTTGGTGCCGCCGAAATTCGGGTTGCAGCAGACGTCCGTGACGTCGGCGCTGAAAGCGTAGGTGCCGCCATGGGCGGTCAGGATGTTGTCTTCGACCCAGACTGGTGTCGAACCATCGGTTGCGCCGTTGACGATCATCTGCAGGTTGCCGCCCGGAATGGAGACCCACAGATTGTGTACCGAATAGGGATCGGATGCGATGGTGTAGAGGCCTTCGGGGTACATCGAATTCGCGGTCGGCGCGACATAGGTGTAGCCGCTGGTGAAATCACCATTGTTGCCCAGGGAGAAATCGCCGTTGGCAATCAGATTGTTGCCGGCAAGCGCGGGGCTGAATGAGACAGCGGCGGCGACCAGCGCAGCAGCAACAAGGCCAAAACGGTTCATAGTGGATCACTCCGGGTTACTTACTGCCGGTAGCAGCACGAAGTGTGCCGCTGGCAAGAGCAGAACCCTGTTAGGCTTAATCGCCGGAGCGGGCGCCCCGTGCTACAGTCCGGCAATCGCAACCGGGAGACGTGACATGGGCCTGTTCGACAACATCGAAGCCAATCTGGACAGCATCGCGGGCAAGGTCGGCATCACGCCGGATCAGGTGCGTTCGATCACCAACACGTTCCAGGCGAACCTGACGAGCACGGACGGCAATCCGCTCGCTGCGATCGAGGCGACAGCCGCAGCGCACGGCATTACAACCGGCACGATCCACGAAATCCTCAATCACGGTGGCGGACTGCAGAGTGAACTCGGCGACGTCGCCGGCTCGCTGTTCAGGGCAGGTCAGTAGCCTCGCGGGCGAGAACAACCTGATCCAGATGAGCCTCGAGCTTCGCGCGATCGTGCGGGGCGACAGTCGCGGCGATGTATCCGTCAGGCCGCACAAGGATCCAGCCCGCTGACCCGCCGTAGGCCGACCCGATATTGCCGTCAGGGTCGCTGATCTCGTCGTGCGGACCGATCATGTGGACGTGAAGTCCCGGGCGCGCGCCGATCGCAGGGGCATCGAGCGAGAGCAGGGTCCAGTGCGGCCCGCGGAAGAGATCGAACAACCGCAGCGGCTGGCCGGCCGCGCCGCGGCACACGGCGTCTGGCGCGCGGTCGCCGGCGCTGACGGGACAGCCCGGAATATTACAGGCCAGTGACAACGGCGAGTCCGGATAGCCGAGGTCGAGCTGATGCGTCTCGCGGCCGCGGCGCATGGCGTCGCCTTGCTTCGCGGCATCGAGCAGGCGGGTGGAGAGTCCCAGCACCTCTGCCGCGACCGGGCGACGCTCCGCCTCATAGCTCGCAAGTATTGTGTCGGGGGCATCGTTGAGAGCGGCCGCGAGCTTCCAGCCGAGATTGTATGAATCCTGGATGCTCGTGTTGAGCCCCTGACCGCCCGTGGGCGGATGAATATGCGCGGCGTCGCCGGCGAGCAGGACGCGGCCTTGCCTGTAACGGTCGGCCAGGCGCGCGTTCATCAAGAAGACTGACGCCCAATGGATGTAGCGGATGACGAGATCGCTCCGGCCCGTACGTTCCGCGATGAGCCGGCTCAGACCATCGATCGAAAGATCGACGTCGCCTTCCATCGGAACCGGTCCCTGCAGTTGCATGAGGTCGGTCCCGGCCAGCGGGCAGATTGCGATCTGTCCTTTCTCGCTCCAGCGATGCCAGACATCGCGGTTCAGTCCCTCCATCCTGAGATCCGCAACCACGGCGCGTACGCCAAGTGTCGTACCGGGAAAGCCGATGTCGAGCGCGTGGCGTACGAAGCTCCGGCCGCCGTCGCAGCCGATCAGATAGCGGGCGCGTATCGTCTCGTCGCGGCCGTTGCGACGGACTGTGGCCAGTACGCCATCGTCGTCCTGACTGAAGGCGACCAGTTCCTCTCCAAAGAAAGCCTGGTGCCCGAGTTCGGCGAGGCGATCGCGCATGATGCCCTCAGTGAGAAACTGCGGCAGCATCCGGATCATCGGATAGGGCTCGGCCGACGTCGCGTCTCTGTGCTCCATAATCGCCTTGTCTTCGAATCCGCCCGCCACATATTCGCGCTGCAGCGGATAGAAACCGCCGGCGGCAGCGATGCGGTCCACGATGCCGAGATCGTCGAACACCTCCAGCGTACGGGGCTGGAGTCCCTTGCCGCGCGACCCGCGAAATGGTTCTGGCGACTTGTCGATCAGGCGGAACTCGATGTTCCGGCGCGCCAGCTCAATCGCCAGCGTAAGGCCGGCCGCGCCGGTGCCGCAGATCAGGACATCTGTATAGATCATTCGGTTGTCTCTATTGTGTGCATAATACACATAATGCTGCGGCTGGACGGCGTCAAGAAGAAGCGTGCATAATGCACGGATGCCAAACCAGGTCCGTGAACTGCACGAAATCCTGCTCGATCTCGCCGGGATCATGAACGAGCCGCAGCGTGACGACGCCCTGATCGGCGAGGCTGGCATCGCCCTCGATCGCGCCCTTTTCCCGCTGCTGGTGCGCATCCAGCGCCGCGGACCGCTGGGCGTCGTCGAACTGGCGAACCTTGCAGGCAGGGATCACACGACCGTCAGCCGGCAGGTGGCCAAGCTCGAAGAACTTGGCCTGGTTACACGGCGCGAGGGGCGGCAGGACAAGCGTGTGCGCGAGGTTGCCGTCACAAGAAAAGGCCTCGCGATGACCGACGCGCTCGACAAGGCGCGCGAGAGGCTGGTTGCACCGCGGCTGGCGAAATGGAGTGCGCGCGACCGGGCTGACCTTCTCCGTCTCATGCGGAAACTGGTCGACAGCGCGCGGGAGTAAGCCGGCGCTTGGACCTTGGTCCAATTCCTGCCCATAGTCCGCTCGGTAGCCTTGCGGTTCCAACGCGATCAGGGGAAGACAGTCATGCTCAGGAATTTGCGCCGCGCGTTCGGCGTCACTGCGATGGCAGCTCTTGTCTATCTTGTTGCGTCGTCGGCGATGCTGACCGGGGCGCGAGCGCAGGCGGCTCCCGTGTTCGAGATCGCGCAAGCTGGGAGCTCGATCAAGTTCTTCGTGAAGGCGTCGGTGAACGTGTCCGGCACGTTCGACAAGTGGGATGCTGGTCTGACATTCACGTCGGACAATGCGGCCACCGGAGTGCTGGATATCAAGATCCAGGCGGACAGCGTCGATACCGGCAGCGGTCTGAAGAACCGCAAGCTGAAGGGTTCGGATTTCTTCGACGTCGCGAACAACCCAGCGATCACGTTCCGTTCGAAGAAGATCGTGAAGCTCAGCGAGGCGCAGTACGAGATGGATGGTGATTTCACGATCCGCGGCGTGACGCGGCCTGAGAAGCTCACATTCACCGCGTCCGGCGCCGGCTCAGGGTCGGGCAATATCAAGAGAACGATGTCCTTCAACCGCAAGGACTATGGGATCAACGGCGATATCCCGCTGGTGAAGATCGCTGACCGTGTCGACGTCACGGTCGATCTCAAAGTCAGGCGCGTCAGCGGTCCAGCGCTCACGTTCAAATAAGGGTTTAGCGCTTGCGGAGCTTCTTCCCATAGGCCGCGCGCACTTTTTCGCGCGCGGCGGTAAGCCTTCGTTCCTCGGCATCGAGAGCTTCGAGCTTTAGATCCAATTCGAGTTGTGCCGCGGCCCTGCGGGCGGCTTCCGCTTTTGCGGCAGCGGCGCGCTTGTCCGGCTTCTTCTTGACCTTTTTGCGAAGCGTGCCTTTGACGACCGGGATCGCCGGTTCCAGCACAAAGTCCTCGTTGCTGCCGAAGGGGCGCCGAAGGACGACGCCCGGTGAGGAGAGGGCGGCCCGTACCGCGGCTGGATCACTGGTCTCGGCCGCGAAGCCATGCGTGAACTCGAGAGGGGACGCGCCCCAGGCTTCAAGGGCCTTCTTCTGCGACGTCGCTGCTACGACGCTGTCGTAGAAGCCCAGATGGGCGCGGAAGACCTTGAGACGTGGGGCCAAGCGGGCGTCAGCTTCTTTTCGACTTCTTCGCCTTCTTAGCCTTTTTTGCCTTCTTCGTCGTCCGGCGCTTCGCGGCCTTCTTTGGTACCCTCTTGCCCTCGGCGCGCGCCTCGGAGAGCGCGATGGCGATCGCCTGCTTGCGGCTCTTTACTGTCCCGCCCCGCCCACCCTTGCCACTCTTGAGCTTGCCCGCCTTCTTGCGCTTCATCACGCGTTCGACGTCCTTGCCGACACTTCGCGAATATTTTCTAGCCATAGGTTTTCCTCCCTTGCCTTAGAAATACACGCAAAGAGCGATCTGGTTCCCCATCCGTGACAGGTGCTCGGCGCTTCCGTTATAAAGCGTGCAGCACATATGGGGCTGTCAGCCATGAACAGATTTGGACCTGAACACATCGAAGCATGGCGCCGCGACGGCGCGGTGGTCATCCCGCAATTCTTCACACCTGAAGAGGCGGCAGCCGTCCGCGCCGACTTCGCGACCGTGTTCGAGCGCACGGAAGGCGAAGGCGAGGGGCTGGTCAAGAAGAAGGAAGGCGAGGTCGGGCGCTTCCATCCCTCACAGTTCAAGGGTGTGGCTGCGATCCCGTTCGACTGCTCGCCGGCGCTCAACCTGATCGGTACGCATCCGGCCCTGATGGACTTCGCGCGCCAGGCGCTGCGGACCAACAACATCTACCTGTACCAGTGCCAGGCCTGGGCGAAGTACACGGGCGAGTCCGATTACGACCAGCCGTTCCACTGCGACTTCGCCAATCACACCCTGACGGTGCCGGACGAGGATGCCGCGCACAACTCGATCACCATCCTGTGCTATTTCAGCGACGTGACCGACGCCCATGGCGCGATGCACTTCGTCACGCGTCCTGACAGCGATAAGGTTGCCGGACCCGAGGCGACGCTCGAGACCGATCCCGAAGCACATGCCCAGCTGCAAAAGGGCCTGACCCGCTACGAGCGGTCGAGCGCATCACCGGCCGGCAGCATCGTGCCCTACAGCATCGACGTCTATCATCGCGGCACCAACATGACTGAGCCGGGCGGGCATCGCTTCGCCGTGATGGTTTGCTACAAGCGCGCGCATGACGACGCGATCAATTTCCACGCGTGGCCGTTCCATCACCGCCAGCCCTGGCATCTCGTGTTCGAAAACGCGACGCCCGAGCAGCTCGCGGTATTCGGCGTGCAGCCGCCCGGTCATCCGTTCTGGACCGAGGTAACGATCGCCCGCGCCCAGAAGCGCTATCCCGGCTGGGATCTGACGCCCTATCGCAAGGCGATGAAGGTGGCGGCGTAGAACTCCACTGTCATCCCCGGCGAACATTGCGAAGCGATGTGAGGGAAGGGGATCCACGACTGGATGAGAACCCCAGTCGTGGATTCCCTTTCCCTCGCTGACGCTCGGCCGGGAATGACAGACAGCTTTAAGCCGTCACGTTCGTCGCCTGATCTGCGACAAATCCGTTCATCAGGGTCAGGAGCGGATTGGACGGATCGCCGAAATTGTTCGCGGTCTGACTGGCGTTCTCGAATGCCTTGATGGCGGTCGAGAAGTCCGCGGCCGTCACTGAGCCGGTGTTGTTCGGATCAAGCGCGGCGAAGTCCGACGTGGCATCGGTGCTGGAACCGCCGATCTGCGACATGAACGAACTGAATTCCGACTGGTCGACCGAACCGTCGCCGTCCGTGTCCATCGCATTGACCAGATCGTTGCCGACCTGATCCGCCGACGGGATGTGGTGATGATGGTGATGGTGCCCGCCGGGCGGCGGCGCCGCCTGCGCCTGCTGCAGATCCTTGCTCAGCGTCGCCTGGGTCAGATTGCCTGTGTTGCCCTGATTGAGCGCACCGAACAGGGCATCGGCCTGATCCTTCGAGCCGCCCTGGTTCTGGATGTACGACTCCATCTCGGTCTGCGAGACCGTGCCGTCACCATCAGTATCCATCGCGGACATGAGCTGCGACAGTGGATCGCTGGCCGAAGCCGTCGAGATCGAGGCGCTGGAAGATGGTGCGCCCGCACCCTGCGTCTGCGTCTGTTGCTGGAGCTGCGTAAGCAGGCTCAATATCTCGTCGCTCAATGTCTGAGTGGGAGAGGTTGTCGTGCCACTCGCGGCGCTCGACGGGTCGTTCGTGTTGACGGCGAACCCTGGCGCAGCCTGCGACTGCGACGGGTCCGTCGCCGCCGACGTGCTCTGCGTCTCGGTTGCGGTCAGCTGCTTGAGCAGCGACTGCAGATACTGATTGAGTCCACCGCCTACGGCACCAATCGCCATGACTGTCTCCCGTCCAACTGGCCACATACCGGCCCGATGGCGGAACGCATTGCAGACGGCGTGCCCCAGCGGGCCTTGAGCGCGCTCGCAAAAAACAGGATTACGATTTTCCTACCCGACACAGTCCTGCGACAGACCGGGCAATTGCCGCCGGTGCACGGCAGAACCTGCCGGGGCGTTTGAGCACTATCGCGGATAGAGCGGCGAACCTTGAACAGGCAATCCAGCGCAGCGTTCGGGATGCCGCTGCGGATTGCACAATGCGATCGCGTCGTGCGGCAGGCGAACCTCATAGCTGCCAAACCGCCGGTCCGGCCGCATGTAATCGGTGGAGACATATTGCGCACCAGACGCTAGCGCCGCTTCACGCCGCCTGGTGTCATTGGCGCGGGCCTCGACCGTGTCGGCGTCGGCGCGCGTGCGGACAAGGAAGCCCTTCTGCACATCGGCGGTGATGTGGGCCGTGTCGGTCAGCGCCTCATTGAGCGTGAGATAGGCCGCGAGCGGCGAGGTGTCGGGCGCGTTGACGAACATGACCCGGCCTTCCAGCGATTTGCGGCCGCCCTGATAGGTCGTGATCTTGTCGCCTTCCTCATCGAGCGCGAAGATGAACTTGCCGCGCGCCTCGCCAAGCGTCGGCCAGCCATGTGCAAGCACCGCATCGCGCAGCGTGGGGAACGTCCCCTGAATGTCGTCCGGCGTGATGATGTCCTTCCGCGGGATGACCGAGAGGATCTCCGCATCCCACGCATCATAGGCCTTGGTGTCGAATTTCAGCGGCGTGACGGAGCCCGGCATGGGAATCTCGTCGTCCTTGGCGTTCATGGTGATGAGGATCGGGATGTGATCGGGATGCGCGTCGGACCACGCCTTGATCTCGTGCAGGCATTCGACAAGCGTCATGCAGACCGAGTTGAAATCGATGTCCTGGATGTGGAGCACCTTGAAACCTGGCTTGGCCATCTTGTCGGCATAGCCTGGCGGAAGATCAGCGCCGGTCATCGCAGCACCCGCGGGATGCGCATAGAGACCGCCCTCCGGATCGTACACGACGTCGATCTCGAGCGCGCGCGCGCCGTCATCAAGCTGTTCCGTCAGCGGCACATGGGCATAATCGAGTTCATTGCCCTTGGACGACGCCATGTGAATGAGCGCCATGATCTTTTCCAGCACCGCTTTCTTGTAGCTGTTGTGCGTGCCGACGGTGAGGATGTCGTTCAGGTGAAGGTTCTTGTCCATCCAGGCGCGGGCGCAGTCGGGACCGGCGGATTTGGCATCGGGTGCGGACAGGTTGCATGTGGGCTGCGCCACAGCCGGGCCGCCGACAAGAACCGCGGCCAACAGGACCCACACCGCATTCCGCATTCGCTCTCTCCGATCAGGGCCTTTGAGTCTGCGCGAGACGTGTGACTGTTTAGCAGGCCGGGCGCGGCGGCGAAACGTCCGGGGTCTCGGTGGTATGGGTCTCAATAAAGGACAGAACGCGCGCCATCACACGCTCGGAATGCTTCCAGTGTAAGAGAAGATGTGGACCGCCCGCGAAGCTCGCCCACGTCTTCTCACCCTTCAAATTGGCATGAAGCCGCTCGATGCAATCGGTTCGCATCAGGTCTTCCCTGGTACCCACCATCGTCAGCGTCGGGATCGACACATGATTTGCTTCCGCCACGGCGCTGCGCGAAAGCTTGAACAGGCCGAACATCGCCGCCGGCTTGATGCGGCGCAGCACCATCGGATCGCTCAGCAGGCGGATGGCGGCGGCCGGCGTGAATTCCCACGCACTCATGCGCTCGATCACGACTTCGCTCTGCGGCAGCACGGCTTTGAGCGCACGAACAAGCGTCGCGCTGATCAGCTGACGCCACGTGCCGGAGACCGCACCCGGCGCGGCAAGGACGAGTCCGGCCAGCGCCAGGTCCGGCGAGCGCGAAGCGACATGCACGGCCAGCGCCGCGCCCATGCTCTCGCCGATGATAAAGACCGGCAGCTCGGCGCCGAAGCGCTCCTTGAGGAAGGCGACGGCCTCGATCGCGTCGCGCATCATGCGATGCTTGCCGCGCCATCCGCCGCGTGAGGCAGTGGCACCGAAGCCGCGCTGGTCGATCGCCATGCCGGCGACGCCGTGCGCAAGCAGCTGGGGCGCGATCTCGTCGAAGGCACCAGAGTAGTCGAAGGCACCGTGTAGCATCAGGACGAGCGCACGCGGATGTTCAGCGGGCCATAGCCGGTATGGGACCGCTTCATTGTCCGATGCCATGAACGAGCCAGTGATGATCCGCGCAGCGGGATCGACAAGCGCCCAATGGGCGTCGCGCGCCGCATTGAACTCTCCCTGCGCCGGCGCGAACTCGAACCCTACCCTGTAGACACCGCCCACAGAGCGACCTACGGGCCGGTGGCGCGCCGGAAGATGGTCAGCCCGCCGATCAGAAGCACGAGGAAGATCAGCAGGAAGACGAAGAACAGGAATTTCGCGATCGCGATTGATGCGCCCATGATCGTGGTGAATCCGAGGACGCCGGCGATCAGTCCGATCACCAGGAAGACAAGTGCCCAACGCAACATGGGGAATTCTCCGTTCCGCAACCGCTCATAGAACGGAACCCGGCGCGAAACGTTCCCCTGTCGCTAGAGCCTCGCCGGTGTCGGCGCCGAAAGCGTCCAGTCCACGATCTGGCTGACGATGCTCGCCAGCGCCTGATCGAATGCGTCGACTGCTGCGGGCACGCTGTTGGCAGTCGCGGGCACTTCGATCCGGAACGATTTCGACTGCACCACCATGCGCGAACGCGCGCCGACCAGCCGCGCGTTGATGCGCACGACGACGGTAGGTACACCATCCGGCACGTCATAGCGCGCCTGGAAGTCGGTGATGTCGGTCGTCAGCACATAGTCCGACTTGAGGCCTTCGGAGTTGCGCCCGGCCGAGATGCGGCTGGTCGCGTCAAATCCTTCCATGATCGCGCCCTGCACCAGGTCGGGCAGGCGGTCCTGCCATTGCGCATTGGCGTAATAGTCCATCTCGAGCGTCGACTTGACGATCGCGATGCGCGTCGTGTCGAGCGCGTCCGGCGCATCGGGCAGATCGACGGTCAGCTGCCACGCGACGCGCTGTCCGGCCTGCGCCGGCGGGATCTGGGCCCGCAGTAGATAGATCGGCGACGCATCGGGCGGCCCGATGAGGTTGCTGCATCCGGCCAAAACCAGGGCGGAGGCGCTCGAGACGAGAAGCGCGCGGCGGTCGATGAATAGCGTCTTCATTTCGGTGTGTACCCCTTACGCCTGTCGCCGAATATCACACGTGTCGGCTCGCGGTTGAGTTCATCGGAGAGCTTGGTGAGGCTGCTCACCAGCCGGCGGGATTCGCCGATCAGTGCGCCGAGCTGCGCCACGCCGTCGCCGGCCACGACATTGTCGGCATCGGTGGAGAGCTTCTGGAGCTTCACCAGCGTCGCATTGGCCTGCATCAGCACGGGATGAATATCGGCGGACGCGCCGGCGAGGTTCTTCATCGTCACGTTCGCGTTCTTCAACGTCGCGTCGATGTCGGCGGAGCGCTTGGCGATCGTCGTCGTCAGCACGTCGAGATTGCGCAGCACGTCGGCAATCGCCTTGCGGTTCTTGTCGTCGAGCAGGAGGTTCAGCTTGTCGGCGACCTTGTTCAGCTTGTCGGCAACCTGGGGCAGCGTCTCCTCTAGCTGCGCAATGGCAGACGGCTTGGAGCGGATGTTGGGATAGGGCTTGTGCGCCGTCTGCGGCAGCACGGGCGCAGTCTGCGAACCGCCGATGATCTCGATATAGGAACCACCCGTCAGACCCTGACTCGCGATCGAGGCGATGGCGTCATCATGGATCTTCAGGTCGGGACGGATCTGCATCGTCGCGATCACGGCCTTCGGGTCGTCCGGCGCGAAGTCCAGGCTGTCGATGCGGCCGACTTCAAGACCGTTGTAGCGGACGGTCACGCCCTTGCTCAGGCCCGAGACGGAGCCGTTGAAGGTGGTCGTGTAGTACACGTACTCCTGGCTGTATTGCACGCCGGCCAGCCACAGCAGCGTCACCACCAGGCCGAGCATGCAGGCGAGCACGAACGCGCCGACTGCAACGTAATTGGCCTTCGTTTCCATTCTCTATGCCCCCAATCAGGCCGCAGCGCGTCCGCGCGGGCCGGAAAAATACTCCTGGATCCATGGATGCGGATTCTTGCGTAACTCTTCCATCGTGCCGACCACGATGTGCTTGTCGACCAGCACAGCGATGCGGTCCGTCGTGGCGCGCAGCGTGTCGAGATCGTGGGTCACCATGAAGACGGTGAGGTTCAGGCTCTTCTGCAGGTCCTTCACCAGCTCGTCGAACATGTTGGCCGAGATCGGATCGAGGCCGGCCGTCGGCTCATCGAGGAATACGATGTCGGGATCGAGCGCCAGCGCGCGCGCCAGGCCGGCGCGCTTCTTCATGCCGCCGGAGAGCTCCGACGGATATTTCAGCGCGGCATTCTCGGGCAGGCCCACCATCGAGAGCTTGAGCGAGGCGATCTCGTTCATCAGGTCCTGGTTCATATGCGTATACTCGCGGATCGGCACCTGGATGTTCTCGGCGATCGTCTGCGACGAGAACAGCGCGCCTTCCTGGAACAGCACGCCCCAGCGCATCTCGATCTCGCGCATCTCCGAGTCGTTGAGCGACAGGACATCCTTGCCGAACACTTCGATCGAGCCGGACTTGATCGGGTTGAGCCCGATGATCGAGCGCAGCAACACCGACTTGCCGGCGCCGGACCCGCCGACCACGCCCAGCACTTCGCCGCGATAGACGTCGAGGTCGAGATGATCGTGCAGCACCTGGTCGCCGAAGGCATTGACCAGCCCCCGCACCTTGATGACGACGTCGTTCTTGTCTCCCGCCATCCTCAGATTCCTATGATGGAGAAGAGGATGGAGAACCCGGCATCGAGCACGATGACGAGGAACACGGATTCAACGACCGAGCGCGTCGTCAGCTTGCCGACGCTGGCGGCATTGCGCTCGACCTGCAGGCCTTCGTAGCAGCCCACAAGGCCGATGATGAATGCGAACACCGGCGCCTTGATGAGGCCGACCATGAATGTGTTGATCGAGATCGCTTCCTGGAGCTGGCGCATGAAGACAGGAATGGTGATGCCGAGATCGAAATAACACATCACCGCGCCACCAATCAGACCCATGATGTCGGCGAAGAAGGTGAGCAGGGGCAGGGCGATGACCAGCCCCAGCACGCGCGGCAGAACCAGCGCGTCGACGGTGTTGATGCCGATCGTCTGCATCGCGTCGATCTCTTCATTCACGCGCATCGTGCCGATCTGCGCCGTGAAGGCCGACCCGGAGCGGCCGGCGATGATGATCGCGGTGACAAGGCCGCCGAGTTCACGCAGCAGGCCGACTCCGAGCAGGTTGATGGTGAACACCTCGGCGCCGAAACGCTTCAACTGGTCGGCACCCTGATAGGCGAGCACGATGCCGATCAGGAAGGCGAGCAGGCCGACGATCGGCAACGCATTGATGCCGATCTCCTCAACCTGATGGATCAGCGCCGCAACGCGCAGATTGCCACGCGGATGATAGATTGCTTCGGTGGTCTCGACTGTGACGCGGCCGATATAGCCGAGGATGCCGATGCCCTGCTTGAAGCCGTGGATCGTGGCGCGGCCAATGCGCTCGACGAACGCTTCAAGCGTGTGTCGATTGTGGATGACGACCGGCGGCGCGACGTGATCGTGCTCTACCGTGTCGATCAGGGTGGCATAGACCGATGGCAGGGTGATCGCCGAAACCTTCTTGCCCTGGCTTTCCCATTCCCGCTTGGTGCGGACCAGGAGCCATGCGCCGGCACTGTCGAGCCTTTTGATTGCGCTGCCGTCAATCTCGGCATTGCCGGCATCGCCGAGCGAGAGGCCATGCAGTGCGGTGTCGAGCTTGGCGGCGTCGCGCGTCGTCCATTCACCCTCGGCGACAAGACGCATCACGCGCTGCTGACGCTCCATATGGAAGCGCGCGCGCCCGGTGTCCGGCGTTGCTGCGTCTTGTGCGGAACTCATCCCCAAACCCTAATAAACGGTCCAAAGCCGTTCGTCCTGCTATACCCGACAAAGGCGGCTACTGGGAGGATATTGCGGGATAATCCTAAGGATTTTATGCACCGGGTTCCGGAGTAGTTGATTCGGACTATACGAGCGCCCGCCCGGTCATCCGTTCAAGGACCTTCAGGGGAGACCGCTCGGGATGACCGAGCGCTTCCACCGGCAGATGAAACGTCTGTTCCAGCGCGAACTGGCCCGCAAGCGCCGCATGCATCGCCTGATCGGTGAAGCACATCCAGGTCGTGCCCGCCGGAAAGGCAAACTCAATCTGGGGTGCTTCCTTCTGATAGGCGGGATCGAGCTTCGCGCCATCATGCAGGCCAAGCATCAGGTAGTCGTAAGCACTGCGCCGTCCGCGCGTGATGCCGAGCGTCTCGAATATCCACGGCTCCAGCAGCAGCGGCTTGCGCGCGCGCGGCGCTAATTTGCGCGCCATGTCCTCGAACGGCTCACCCAGATGCCAGACGCGCTTGCCGCCCATTGGATGGATGTTTGAGAAGACGCGCAGGATGCGCCGGCCACGCTGCGGTCGCGACGGAAACGCGTCGACATGGAGACGCTTGTCGTCATTGCGCGGGCTGTAAGTGCGGCCGGCGATCTCCACGGGTCGATACGACGTGCGCGCCTGGTCGATGCTGTTCGCGTAGCCGGGGAACAGGCCGAGCACCAGCGCGCGCGATTCGGCGGCGAAGCGACCCATCATCTCCGACAGCGCTTCGTTGTTGCCGGGCGCGATGCCTTTCAGCGCGCCGTCGGGATCGCGGCTGATGTTTTTCGCACGGCCGTTCGAGAGAGAGTCAGTAAGAAGCGCGTTCTCGCTGTTGCCGACCGTAAAGGGGAGCTTGGGGAAGTAGAGGACCTGTCCGCTCTCCAGCGCTTCCTGTGCCGCCGCGCGCGTTGCCGCGTCGAACGGCCCGCGCCAGGCGGTCAGGTCAAGCTGCGTGACGGGATCGATCATGGTGCGGGGTTTTAGCAGCCCCCGCCTTGCTACTCCAGCGAGCCGGTGATCGAGGCGCGCTGCGAAATCTCGATCCAGTTGCCGTCCGGATCGCGCACCATGGAGATGCGCGCCGTGCTGCCCAGCGTGGTGGGCGGAACAGCCTCGCGGCCGCCACGCGCGACGACGCGCGCATGCTCCTCATCGGTCTTGAACACCTGGAAGGTGATGTAGCGCCAGCCCTTGCCCTCCATGCCGGCATCGGACGGCGCATCGGCCGACTGCTCCAGCAACAGCAACGTCTCGCCGGCGCGGAATGCACTGGGCGCCTCTTCCTCGAGACCAAGCGCGTCCGTGTAGAAGTGGCGATGCGCAGCGAGATCACGAACCTTTAGGCGGATGCCGATCTGGGTGATGCCGTGCGTGCCGGGTGGCACGATCGAGATCGCATTGCCATCCGGATCGCGTAGCGACCGCGCCGCGCCTTCGCGTGCGATCAGAAGCTCGCGGTAACCGGAGGGCGCGGTGTCGGGCAGGGGATCGTGATAGGCGTTGATCTTGAGCACCGAGCCGTTGGCATCGTGGCGATGCTGCTTCATGCCGCGCCGGATCGGAAGGATGTGATCGAAGGCGACGCCGGCCTCGCCCTGCCAGAAGGCGAGCATGGCATCGAGATTGTTGGTGTTCAGACCAATATCCACGCGCGGTTTGGCGAGCTTCATGAGCATCTCCCGGGACGCGCCAATGTCGCACGGCTTGACGCGCGCGGCCAAGGCGTCAAGCTGCCTGCCAGAAAATGCGGGAGAAACGTCATGGATCGTCTCAAAGGAAAAGTCGCTGTCGTCACGGGTGCTGCCAGCGGCATCGGCCGCGCATCCGCCAAGCTGTTCGCGGCTGAAGGCGCGTCCGTCGTCGCGGTGGATCGTGCCGAGGGCGTGAACGAAACGGCGAAGGCGATCAAGGATGCCGGCGGCAAGGTCATCGCGCTCGTAGCCGACGCAGCGAACGAGACGGATGTGGCGCGCTATGTCGACACGGCGGTGAAAGAATTCGGCAAGCTCGATATCACCTACGCCAATGCCGGCATTTCGGGCGGTGGCCAGCGTCCGTTCTTCGAGCTGGACGCCAATGACTGGCGCGCCGTGCTCGACGTGAACCTGATCGGCGTGTACCTCGCGATCAAGCACTCGGCGCGCGTGATGGTCCCGAACAAGAAGGGCTCGATCGTGTGCACCGCTTCGGTCGCAGGTATCCGCTCGGGCGCGGGCGGCGGACCGTATTCGGCGTCGAAGGCTGGCGTGATCAATCTGGCGACGACAGCAGCGAACTATCTGTCCGGCACAAATGTCCGGGTGAACGC
The DNA here is from genome assembly GCA_035943485.1 of Rhizomicrobium sp. Lineage (GTDB taxonomy): Bacteria > Pseudomonadota > Alphaproteobacteria > Micropepsales > Micropepsaceae > Rhizomicrobium. The sequence goes on from DASZCC010000512.1 coordinate 19,730, forward strand.
AATCTGCCCTGGCATCATCGAGACCGGCATGACCAAGCCGATCTTCGACTACGCCAAGCAGCGCGGCACCGAAGACCGCATCGGCCAGCTCAACCCGCTCAAACGCTACGGCGTGCCGGAGGAGATCGCGAACACTGCGCTGTTCCTCGCCAGCGACGAGGCGAGCTACGTCAACGGCCAGCACATCGCGGTGGACGGTGGCCTGACGAGCTCGATGCCGGTGACGGGACGGATCGGACGGTAGGTTAGGGTCGCTCTTCAAACCCGCTCCGCCAGCACAAGCCAGTCCCACGGCATCTTCGTGCCCGCATTGCGTGGCTTGCGCAGGCCTTCCTTCTGCCACGGGTAGCTGACTGCAATCACGCGCTTCATGCGGAAGCCGTGGCGTGCCAGGACTTCGCCGAGTTCGGCGCGGGCGAAGTGTTTCTGCCGGCTGCCGCCGCGGTCGACGAGGCCGTTCGGTGCGGCGGCCTTTGCTTCCGCCAGCGACGTGCCATAGGCGATGCGCTCCACCATGCGGTCGGACTCGATCGAGGGCACGACGATCAGCGCATGGCCGCGGCGCTTGGTGACGCGGGCGAGGCCTTCCCACATGCTTTCGCGCGTGCGCTCGCCGGGCATCGTGATCACATTCATGCAGACGGTGAGATCGGCGCGCCGGCCGATGCGCCTTGCGGCTGGCGGGATGTTCGAGGTCATCCAGGTGATGTTGCCGGCGCGGCCCAGCAGTTTCTTGGCGCGGGCGATGATGCGCGGTGCGTGCTCCACGGCGTAGGCTTCGCGGAACAGCGGGCCGTAGCGCTTGATGAAAGTGCCGATGCCGCAGCCGAGGTCGACCAGCACAGACGAGTCAGGCGAAGGCTTCAGCCGCGTGACCAGGCGGGCAATCGTATCGCTGCCGGTCTCACGCGTGATGTCGCAGACTTCGTGCTCGAAATCGTCCGCGAGCTTGTCCCATTCTTTCCGACTCACCATGCGCTAATGAGAAAGCGATTCCGGAAGCCACGCAAATGTGCGGAAAATTCACTGCCGCGGAAGGTCGCGGCTGATCTGTCAGAAAGCCAAGCGTTTAAATCCCCTTCAACCAACTCAGCAACCGCGCGTTCACCTCGGCCGGCCGTTCCTGCTGGGTCCAGTGGCCGCAGCCTTCCAGCACATCGGCGCCGCGCAGATCGAGCAGGTGTTCGCGCATCGGTGCGATGAAATCGTTCTTGCCGAACATCGTCAGCACAAGGTCGCGGCTGCCGCCGATGAACAGCGAAGGCTGCGCGATCTTGCGGTCCGCAAACTGACTCAGATACGCGAAGTCGCGATCGTGGTTGCGATAGCGGTTGATCGGTCCACGGAGGCCTGAATGTTCGAACTCGGACACGAAGTAGTCGAGCTCGGCAGGCTTGAGCCACGCCGGAAACGGATCGGGATCGACCAGCCGGTGCAGCAGGCTGTCGCCGAGCACCTTGTCCTTCGGCCATGTGCCGTCAGGCGCGTCGCCCGAGATCGCGTAGTAGAACCGCCGCAGGAAGCCGCGGATGTCGGCTTCCGCCTCCGCTTCAGCGACGCCCTCGTCCTGGAAATACTGCTGGTAGAAGAATTTTCCCCGTGCCGTGAAGACCTGTTCAAAGATCTCGCGGAACGAGCGCGTCGCGACGCCGGCGTAAGGCACCGACAGACCCGCGACGGCGCGCACACGATCGGGCCGCACCAGCGCGCTGTTCCACACGATGGGCGCGCCCCAGTCATGCCCGATCAGGATCGCCTTGCCGTCCGGGCTGAGCTTCTCGATCACGCCGGCGATGTCACCGATCATGCACTGCATGTCATAGGCTTCGACAGCAGCCGGCTTGCCTGATCCGCCATAGCCGCGCACATCGATCGCAGCGGCGGTGAAGCCGGCCTGCGCGATCGGTCCGATCTGATGACGCCAGGAGAACCACGACTCCGGAAAGCCGTGCACCATCAGCACCAGCGGACCGCTGCCTTCGACCGCGGCGCGGATACGGATGTCGGGCAGATCGATGTTGCGGAACTCGGCCATGGCGCATTCCAGCCGATGCGGGGAGGAGAATCCAGCGCTATTGCGCCGGCCCGCTCGCCCGCAAGGTCGTCAGCGCCGCTACAATGATGTACGCGAGCAGGAGGGGCGACAGGCCTATGATCACGGCGCCGCCGACACCCGTGAGCGCGCTGCAGCTGAGCAAGCCGTAAAGCGATCCGACATAGAGCAGCTGGAGCCAGACGATGGCTGTGATGCCATAGAGGGCGGCCAGGAGTGTCGGGCTGAAACCGGACGGATGCGCGGAATTTTCCAGCCGCAACAAGCCCGCGGACAGGCCGATGCGCGACAGGGCCGAGGCCGTGTAGATGAAGGCGAGCAGCCACGCGAAGGCGGACGCCAGGGCGAGCGAGTAGGCATTGGCGTGGATGATCGGACAGGCATTGAGCTTCGTGACCAGAGAAGGCATGCCCGGCACGACGACATAAACCGCCTTGAGCACGGCCTGCCCCACGGCGCTGCCGCCGATCAGGGGAATGAAATAGACCTGGACGGCAAAACTCACCGCCGCAAACAAAAAGAACACCGTCGCGTCGAATCCCGGCAGCAGATCGTGCCAGTTCATGTGCGAGAGCAGCGGCTGCCTGAAATTGCCCGACGACATGCCGAAGCCGCCGATGAACAGCAGGCCCATTGCGCCGAACAGGATGACGCAGAGCGCGATGGATCCGAATGCGGCCAGCGGCGCGGTGCCCAGCCGCAAGGCGAATTGCAGCGCATGCGCGCCCGCGAAAAGGCAGAACACGACCCAGCCTTTCGCGAGAAGGCGCGCGACGCCCATGCAGTGATCCCCTGAACCGGCCTACGCGGAAGCCGCGAAGCGATCGCCCTTTTTCATCCGCTCGGCGCGGATGCCCTCCGCCATCAGGAAAGCAAGTTCCAGCGCCTGGCTTGCATTGAGCCGGGGGTCGCATGCCGTCTGATAACGATCGAACAGATCGATTTCCTTGAGGCCCTGGGCGCCGCCCAGGCACTCGGTCACGTCCTGGCCCGTCATCTCGAAATGCACGCCGCCGGCATGGGTGCCTTCGGCGCGATGGACTTCGAAGAACGTGCGCACTTCCTGGAGGATGCGGTCGACCGGACGGGTCTTGTAGCCCGATTGCAGCTTGATCGTGTTGCCGTGCATTGGATCGCAGGACCACACGACATTGGCGCCTTCACGCTTCACGGCACGGATCAGCGGCGGCAGCTTCTCGGCCACCTTGTCGGAGCCAAAGCGCGCGATCAGCGTGAGGCGACCCGCCTTGTTCTCCGGATTCAGCGCGGCGATCAGCTTGAGCAGATCGTCTTCGGCGAGACTTGGTCCGCACTTCAGGCCGATCGGATTCTTGATGCCGCGCGCGAACTCGATATGCGCGCCGTCGAGCTGGCGCGTGCGGTCACCGATCCACAGCATGTGGGCCGACGTGTCGTACCAGTCGCCGCTCGTGGAATCGACGCGCGTCATCGCTTGCTCGAAGTTCAGCAGCAGCGCTTCGTGGCTGGTGTAGAAGTCGGTCGTGCGCAGCTGCGGCACAGAATCCGGCGTGATGCCGCACGCCGCCATGAACTCCAGCGTTTCGGAGATGCGTGCTGCGAGACCCTTATATTGTTCGCCGGCCGGCGATCCCGCGATGAAGCCCAGCATCCAACGGTGGACGTTGTGGAGATCGGCATAACCGCCCGACGCGAAAGCGCGCAGCAGGTTCAGCGTGGCGGCCGATTGCGCGATGGACTCGATGAGCCGCTGCGGATTGGGCGTGCGGGCTTCCGGCGTGAAGTCGCCGCCATTGATGTTGTCGCCGCGATAGGAAGGCAGCGTAACGCCGTCGCGCGTCTCGAAATCGTCGGAGCGCGGCTTGGCGAACTGGCCGGCGATGCGGCCGACTTTCACCACCGGAACGCCGGCGGCGAAGGTCAGGACGACGGCCATCTGCAGCAGGACGCGGAACATGTCCCGGATGTTGTCCGGATGGAATTCGGCGAAGCTCTCGGCGCAGTCGCCGCCCTGCAGCAGGAAAGCCTTGCCCTCTGCGACCTGCGCCAGACTGGCCATGAGATTGCGCGCCTCGCCGGCGAACACCAGCGGGGGATGGGTTCTTAGCTTGGACTCCACAGCCTCCAGAGCCGCCTGATCCGGGTAGACCGGAACCTGACGGATGGGCTTGGAACGCCAGCTTTGCGGGGACCAGGGCAGGGCCACGCCGGAAACCTCCATTTGGGCCTGTGGATATATGGGAAGCCGGTGGATTTTGCCAGACAGTGACAAAGGAGGGGTGAAGACGGGGTGGGAAAGATTGTTGCGGGGGGCGCTTAACCTCGCCCGCGACAGCGGGAGAGGTTAGATGTGCCTAAACCACTTCCATCTGCTGCCGCATCGCATTGAACACTTGCGCAGGCACACGAAGCTCGGCGTCGTCCTTATAAAGCGCGCGGATCTCCGCGAAGTGGGCGTCCGGCGCCTGCGTGAGCGACGCCACTCTGTCGAACAGCGCGAATTTCTCCGGCGTGATCTCGGCGTCGGTCATCACCATCGCGCCCCAGACGTCCCAGGGCAGCATCTCGACATTGTTCAGGCTGGCGAAGTCGCGCAGCACGTTGCCGGCGATGAACCAGAGCCCCTTCATGTCGAAGATGCCGAACTTTGCCGGATCGTCCTTGCCGGCGCGGCACGCGGCCCAGGCGTCGCCAGCGATGACAAACTGATCGCGCGGTACGTCGAGCGGATCGAAGGCGAGCTGCAGCATCGCGCGCTGGGCGGCATCGATCTGCGCGTCGAGCAGTTGCCACGCGTTTCCGTTGCAATACTCGATCACCCAGTGATCGACCGCCATCTTGCTTTCGAAATAGCGGGCAAAACCGCACCGCGCACGCGCCGGGATGCCGGCCCGCCGGAACAGCGCCGTGCCGAATGTCGAGAAGTGGCGGCAATTGCCGACAGCCCGCTGATACAGCGTGCGCACGAATGCCAGCGGCCGGGGATCGTGGCTATGCATCAGCACCACCATGTCGTGCACTGAGCGCGTATGCACCTCCGCCTGGCGCGCCTCGTTCAGGCGCATGCGATAGGCCGGCGCCCAGTGGACATGCAGGAGCAGGTTCTGGATGTAGGCAACCATGCCCGGGATATCAGTGGGCGCGTCGGCCAGCAGCACGTCGAGTTCGCGGGCGTCGATCATGGGCGCGCGCGCTTTGGTGAACGTGGCGATCTCTGATGACAGGCTCATGGGTTCCTCGAACTCTCGTCCTGACGAACGCTAGCGCAGCGACGGGCGGCGCGCCTGATCGCGCTTGCGGCCGGGCGCGACAATCGCGCCTGAGGGTAAAGGCGTAGCGCTCGTCCGGACCGGGCGCTAGCCTCCATTCAGCAACATTGCCTGAAGCGGCCGGGAGCGCCGTGCGGGCCCGGGAGGCGTTATGGATCAAGCATTTATCGAGCGGCTGATCGGCTTTGCCACGGTGGGCGCCGTGAGCGCCTTCTGGGCCGAGGTCAAGCCCGACCGGACCGCCGTTTACGACCGCTTTGGCGAGCACAGCTACGCCAAGGTCAACGGCAATTCGAACCGTCTGGCGCGCGTGTTCCGCAAGGCCGGCCTCAAGCCTGGCGACTCGGTGGCGCTGTTCTGCACCAACCGCGCCGAGTTTATCGAGACGCTGAACGCCACCCGCCGCTCCGGCCTGCGCATCACGCCGGTCAACTGGCATCTGGCGGCCAGCGAAATCGCCTACATCCTCAACGACTGCGATGCGCGCGCCCTGATCGCCGAGACCAAGTTCGACACTATCCGCGAGGCCGTGAAGGAAGCACCCGCCATCGCGCTCAAATTGTCCGTAGGCGGATTAGCGGACGGGTTCACCTCCTATGAGGAGGCGATCGAGGGCGTCGATTCCTCCAATCTTCCCGATCCGCAGATCGGCAGCCAGATGCTTTATACATCCGGCACGACGGGGCGGCCGAAAGGCGTGCGCCGGCCGCATGGCATCGCGACGCCGCCGATGTTTGCCGGCACCAATCCCAATTATGACCCGGGCAAGGACGTGCAGATGTGCGTCGGGCCCGGTTATCATGCCGCACCGCTCGCTTTCGACATCGCGATCCCGCAGGCGTCCGGCGTGCCGATCGCCTTCATCGGCGAGAAGTGGGACACCGAGGAGGTCTTCCGCACCATCGAGAAGCGCCGCGTCACGCACGCGCATATGGTGCCGATCATGTTCCAGCGCATGCTGGCTGCGCCCGACGAGCTCAAGAAGAAGTACGACCTGTCCTCGGTCCGCTATTTCGTGCATGGCGCGGCGCCTTGCCCGCCGGAGGTCAAGCGCGCGATGATCGAGTGGTTCGGCCCCATCGTGTACGAGTACTATGCCGGCAGCGAAGGCGGCGCGGGCTTTACCATCACACCGCAGGAATGGCTCGCGAAACCCGGCAGCGTCGGCAAGCGCCCGCAACTGCTCCGCGTGAAAATCCTGGACGAGGAAGGCAATGAGCAGCCACAGGGCAAGCCCGGCCTGATCTATCACGAGACCCAGAAGGCCAATCCGTTCGAGTACTACAAGGACGACAAGAAGACGGCGAGCGCACACAAGGGCGATTTCTTCACGCTCGGCGACATCGGTTATTTCGACGAGGACGACTATCTGTTCCTGACCGGCCGCTCGGCGGAGATCATCATCTCGGGCGGCGTGAACATCTATCCGCAGGAAGTCGACAACGAGATCATCAAGCACCCCGCCGTCGAGGATGTTTGCACTATCGGCGTGCCCAACAAGGAGTGGGGCGAAGAGGTCAAAAGCGTGATCATGTTGAAGCAGGGTTATACGCCCAGCGACGCGCTCAAGAAGGAGATCATCGAGTTCGTACGGCCGCGCCTGGCCGGCTTCAAGGTGCCGCGCTCGATCGACTTTGTCGCCGAACTGCCACGCAGCGCCGCGGGCAAGATCAAGCGCGGCGAAGTCCGCAAGCCGTTCTGGGAAGGACGCAAGGTACAGATATAAGTCTCAGCCGACGAACTGGACCAAGGTCCAATTGAGACCTTGGGCGATCGGCCCGACTCTTTCGCACGCCGCAGCGAGAGAGGACCTTCCATGAGACCAACGCCACTCGTACTGGCCAGTTGTGCGGCGCTTGCGCTCGCAAGCTCGGCCATGGCTGCCACGCCGGCGCCGGCCATCGATCCGGCCGCTCTCCAGGCGCTCAACCGGATGGGCGCCGCGCTGCACTCGCAAATGACCTTCGTGCTGACGGCCGACGTCAGCGATGAGGACGTTCTCGACAGCGGCCAGAAGCTGCAATACGCCGGCACGCTCGAAGTCCGTGCGCATCGGCCCGATCGCTTCCTGATCTCGTCGACGTCAGATACGCGCAGCCGCAAATTCTTTTATGACGGCAAGGCCGTGACGGTGTTCTCGCCGAAGCTCGATATGTACGCGTCGTTCCCCGCGCCGCCGACCATCGCCGAGACGCTGACCAAAGCCAATCGGGATTACGGCATCGAACTGCCGCTCGCCGATCTGTTCAGCTGGGGCACGGACAAGACGCTCGCCAGCCGCATCCAGTCGGGCTTCTTCGTGCGGCCGGAACACATCGACGGCCGCGTCTGCAACCACTACGCGTTCCGCCAGCCGCGTGTCGACTGGCAGATTTGGATCGCCGACGACGCCTCGGCACTACCCTGCAAGCTCGTCATCACCGGACGCGATGACCCCAGCATGCCGCAATACACGGCCGTGCTGCACTGGAGCTTCCCGGCCACGATCGCCGACACCGACTTCAACTTCACACCGCCGGCAGGCTCGCACCGCATCGCCTTTGCCGGCGATGCCCCGACAGGAAAGGCCACGCCATGAAATCGCATTGCGCTCTCTTGGCCGCGCTTCTCTTGGGTGCGGCGTTTCCCGCAAATGCCACGATCGGGTCGTCTGATGGCGCGCCGCACGCTGATGCGATGCGCAATGGCTCGTACGTCCAGCTGGCGCGTGGCCGTGGCGGCTTCCATGGCGGTGGTGGTGGCCACGCTGGCGGCGCCAACTTCGGCGGCAATATCCGTGGCGGTTCGAGCCCGACGATCAATCACACCACGAACGTGAATATCGGTTCAAACAACTACCATGGCGGCGGGAACAATATTCACGGCGAAACCTATAACGGTGGTGGCGGCACTTATATTCACGGCGAGACGTACCATGGTGGCGGAACATACATTCACGGCGAAACCTATCACTACTACAACGGATGGGATGATCATCCGATTGCAGCGGGCGTGGCGTTCGGCACCGCTGCGGCGGTCACTGCGGCCGCGATCGGATCAGTTGTCTACTCCGTGCCGTCGAGCTGCGGCACCGTCATCGTCAACGGCTTCAGCTATTACCAGTGCGGCAGTGTCTGGTACCGCCCGCAATACTATGGCACCACGGTTCAATATGTCGTCGTGACTGCGCCACGTTAGAAAAGTGCAGGTTCCGGATCAGGAGCCGTGGCGAAAGAGCGGTGCCTGTAGCTCGCGCGCGATAGCGCGGGCTGCACGGCAGGCAACTTTCAAGCGCATCACCCGCATCTCGCGGGCGTTCGCGTTACAGACACTGCTAAAGTACTTTCTGGATCGCCGGCTCGAGATCTTCCGGTTTCGTCGTCGGTGCAAACCGCGCAATCACCTTGCCGGCGCGGTCGACCAGGAATTTTGTGAAATTCCATTTGATGTTCTTTGTGCCGAGGATGCCCGGCTTTTCATTCTTCAGGTACTGGAACAGCGGATGCGCATGCTCGCCGTTCACGTCGATCTTCTCGAAGATCGGGAAATTCACGCCGTAATTGATCTCGCAAAACGCGCCGATCTCCTCGGAACCGCCAGGCTCCTGCGAGCCGAACTGGTTGCAGGGAAAGCCCAGCACCGTGAAGCCCTGCGCCTGATGCGCCTCGTAGAGTTTCTCGAGGCCTTCATATTGCGGCGTGAACCCGCACTTGCTCGCCGTGTTCACGATCAGCAGCGGCTTGCCGCGGTAGTCGGCGAGCGAGACCTCCTTGCCCTGGAGTGTCTTGGCCGAAAAATCATAGATGCTCGTCATTGCGCTCCCCGAAACACAAACGGCGAGGGGATGTTGCCCCTCGCCGCCAGTATAGTCTGAATTGGAACTCTGTATCAGCCCGCCATTCGGCCCTTGTCGCGGCGCTGCTGCTGCGGCTGATAGGCCTTGCGCGCATGCGCCTCGCAATAGGGCGAGCCCGATTTCGGCGAACGGCCGCAGAAGTGGAATTGATCCTCGGACGGATCGCCGATCGGCCAGCGGCACATGCGATCGTTGATCGTCAGCACCGTGGCGTGACGGCCGTCGTCGAGCGTGACGGGATCCTCCTCCACGATCGGCGCGGGCGGTGTGTGTGTGCGCATCGAGATCTTCGGCGCCATCGGCAGCCGCGGACGGTCGCTGCGCGAAGGCGTCGCGCGTCCCGCGAGGCCCAGGCGATGCACCTTGCCGATCACCGCATTGCGGGTGACGCCGCCCATGGCGCGGGCGATCTGGCTCGCGGAGAGCCCCTCGGTCCAGAGATTCTTGAGCTGTTCGACCCTGTCGTCGGTCCAGTTGGCGAGTTGATTCATCACGGCTCCCCTTGCGGCCTATGCCACAAGATATCGTACCCCTACGAAGCACCTGCACAAGGCGTTAGGGTGTGGCGCTACACCTTGTCCACAACATGGCGACTCGCGTGCATACCAGCCGCTCGCTTGTGTGAACGCCACATTCGGATGATAAGACCCGCCCGGCTGAAAGGGATTGTCCACAAGCCAACATACGGAGAGTCCAGTGTTTCCTACCGTTCTGCCAACCTATAACCGGGCGGATGTCGCATTCGTCCGCGGCGAAGGTCCCTACCTTTTCGCCGAGGATGGCAAGCGATACCTGGATTTCGGCGCCGGCATTGCTGTGAATGCTTTCGGTCATGCCAATCCGCGACTCATCTCTGCACTGACGACTCAGGCCGCCAAGCTCTGGCACACGTCGAACCTCTATCGTGTGCCGGGACAGGAAGCGCTGTCGAAGAAGCTGGTAGACAACACGTTTGCCGACACGGTGTTCTTCACCAACTCCGGCGCCGAAGCGTGCGAGTGCGCTTTCAAGATGGCGCGCCGCTATCACTTCGCGAGCGGCCATCCGGAGAAGTTCCGCATCATCACCTTCACGGGCGCCTTTCACGGCCGCACGCTGGCCGGCATCGCCGCGGGCGGGCAGGAGAAATATCTCGAGGGCTTCGGTCCCAAGGTCGAAGGCTTCGACCAGGTGCCGCCGAACGACATCAAGGCGCTCGAGGCCACGATCACGCCGGCCACCGCCGCGCTGATGATCGAGCCGATCCAGGGCGAGGGCGGACTTCAGCCGATGACGCCGGAGTTTCTGCGCTCGCTGCGCAGCTTGTGCGACAAGCACAGCTTGCTGCTGATCTTCGACGAGATCCAGTGCGGCGTCGGCCGCACCGGCAGCTTCTTCGCGTACGAGCAGCTCGGCGTGACGCCGGACATCATGTGTGTGGCGAAGGGCATCGGCGGTGGCTTCCCGCTGGGCGCTTGCCTCGCCACCGCCGAAGCAGCGAAGGGCATGACTGTCGGCACGCATGGTTCGACTTATGGCGGCAATCCGCTTGGCATGGCCGTCGGCCTCGAAGCCATCAGCATGGTGCTGGAGCCAGGCTTCCTCGAGCATGTGCGGACCGTTGCGTCCTATTTCCGCCAGCAGCTGGCGCAGCTCATCGCGGCGCATCCAGCCGTGTTCGAGGATGTGCGCGGCCAGGGTCTGATGCTTGGCCTCAAGATGCGGGTGCCGAACACGGAGTTCGTCACGGCGGCGCGCAAGCATGGTCTGCTGATCGTCGGCGCCGGCGAGAATGTCGTGCGGCTGCTGCCGCCGCTGATCGTTACAGAGGAACAGGTTCGCGAGGCGATCGGTTTGCTGTCCTCCGCGGCGCAGGACTTTGAATCCAGGAAGACGGTAGCCGCATGAACGCGCCAGCAGGACGGGTTGGGACAGTGAAGCACTTTCTCGACCTCACAGACTTCGATGCTGCCACACTGTCCGGCCTGATCGCCGATGCGCGGGCGCGCAAGGCGGCGCGGGCGCATCTCGCACGCGGTCAGGAAGACGCGGACAAGCCACTGGCCGGCAAGATGCTGGCGCTGATCTTCGACAAGCCCTCCACGCGTACGCGCATCTCGTTCGATGTCGGCATGCAGCAACTCGGCGGCAAGACGATCATGCTGACGGGCGCCGAGATGCAGCTTGGCCGCGGCGAGACGATGGCGGACACCGCGCGTGTCCTGTCGCGTTACGTCGACGGCATCATGATCCGCACGCTGGATCAGGACATGCTGCACGAGCTGGCGGACAACTCATCGGTGCCGGTCATCAACGGCATGACCAAGCTCTCGCATCCCTGTCAGGTTCTGGCCGACGTGATGACGTTCGAGGAGAAGCGCGGACCCATCAAGGGACGCACGGTCACCTGGACCGGCGACTCCAACAACGTGCAGGCCTCGTGGATTCACGCCGCCGGCATCTTCGGTTTTGAACTGCGGGTTGCAACGCCCAAGGAACTCACGCCGCGCGAGACGATCCGCGAATGGGCCCAGCATGCCGGGGCGAAAGTGAAATTTATCGAGGATCCGGAGGCTGCGGTGGACGGCGCCGACTGTGTCGTCACCGACACCTGGGTCTCGATGGGCGACGAGGATACAACCAAGCAGCGTCACAACCTGCTGAAGCCCTATCAGGTGAACGGACGTCTGATTGGCCGCGCCGCCAAGGATGCGCTGTTCATGCACTGCCTGCCGGCACATCGTGACGAGGAAGTGACGGACGAGGTCATGGACGGCCCGCATTCGGTGGTGTTCGACGAAGCGGAAAACCGCCTCCACGCGCAGAAGGCCGTGCTGACCTGGGCACTTGGTTGAAAAGGGCAATGCGCCAGCCCATATAGGGAGGCTCATGCCCGAAAAACCCTATACCCACGCACCCGCTGCAGACTTTGTGCTGCCGTTCGATCTGCCCGATGTCGGCCTTCGCGGCCGCTTTGTGCGGCTCGACGCTGTCTCCACGCGCGCCCTTGAAGCGCATTCACTCCCGGAAGCGGCGGCGCGCACAACCGGCGAGATGCTGGCGCTTGCCGCGATCCTCGGCACCTCACTGAAGCTCGATGGCCGCCTGACGGTGCAGACCAAGAGCGATGGTCCGCTCGATCTCGTCACCGCCGACTATTTCGGCGCGACAGGCGAGGCGCCGATCGGATTGCGCGGTTATGGCCGCTTCGATGCGAGCCGGATGACGGCGATCGCGGCAAACGCGCCGTTCGAGGAACTGGTCGGCGACGGATCGCTGGCCATCACCATCGAACCCAAGCGCGAGGGCAAGACCTATCAGGGCATCGTCTCGCTCAACCCGGCAGGGCTTGCGTCATCGGCGGAGACCTACTTCACGCAGTCGGAGCAATTGCCGACCGTGCTGCGCCTTGCCGCGGCGCCGTTGTTCATCGCCGGCTCGACGACGCCGACGTGGCGCGCAGGTGGCATCATGCTGCAGGCGACGCCGGATGGTCTCGGCGGCGACGATGACTGGGAGCGGCTGGCAAGTTTCCTGACGACGGTCGAGGACCTCGAACTGCTCGACAAAGATCTGCCGGCCGAAAAGTTGCTGTGGCGGCTCTTCCATGAAGATGAGACGCGCGTCTTGCCGTTTCAGCGCGTTGAGTTCCGCTGCAGCTGCGATCCCGACAGGATCAAGAGCGTGCTGAAATCCTATGCACCTAACGAGCGCAACGATCTTGCCGACGATGACGGCATCATCCGCGCGCGCTGCGAGTTCTGCGGCACGGTGCATGAGGTAGACCCGGAAGAACTGGCTGACTAACCTCGGGTGATGATCGCACCCTACAGCCTCGACGCCGCCAACCACATCTACAACCTCCTGTTCTGCGATGACCTGTCGTTGTGGAATGGGGGGACTGATCCGCAGACCGATCTCTGGCGCGTGCTGGCGCTGGACGCCGACGCGGCGACGCTGCGCGTCATCTCAGAGAAGGAGTCAGCCGAAAGCCGGCTGCGCGTGCTGGCGTTCAACCGGCTTCGCGCGATGGGCGAGAAGGTGACGCCCGGCATTCTGCTGGGCACGATCGTGGAGGTTCCGCTGGATGGCGGCCTCGACACACTCGCGGTCTTCACGGACCAGCGTATCCGCTACATCAACCAGACCGGCAAGATGGCGGTGTTCGAAGCGCCGCTGCCTTTGATGAAGGATGCGATCGCGGCGCTGATGGCCGCCTCCAAGACGGTGGTCAGCCGCATCGGGCCGTGGGACAAACCGCGCCTTCCGCCGCCGCCAAAGGGTTCGGTGCGTCTGTCGTTCCTCGTCTCAGACGGGCTCTATTTCGGACAGGGGCCGTTCGAGCAATTCTCGCGCGATGCGATGGCGGGTCCCGTGATCCAGCATGCCGGCGAGCTGCTCGTGCTGGTGACGAATGCCGCCACCGGCCACTAGGGCGCGTTCAGGAAGCTCACCACCAGATCGCTGTACGTCGCGGGCTGCTCCAGCGGTCCGAAATGCGTTGCGCCCGGCACGATCGTCTCGCGTGCGCCGGGCACGGCGTGGGCGAGATTGTCGGTGTGCCAGCGCAGGATCAGATCATGCTCGCCGGCAACGATCAGCACCCGCGCGCGGATGAGGCCGAGTTCGGCCGTTGTATAATGCGGCTGGCTGCGCAGCATTGCACTGACCTTGCGCAGCATGACGGGGAAGTGCGACGGATCAGGGGCGATGCGGTCGTAAAACGGTTTCACCTGGGCCGCGGTCTCCGCCTCGAACCCGGCATGGAAGACCTGCGGATCGAGGCCGTTCACATCGTAGTTCGCGCTGATCGCGACAAGCCTTCGCACGCGGTCGGGATGCGTCATCGCCATGTCGAGGCCGATGATGCCGCCATCGCTCCAGCCCACGACGTCGGCCTGCTTGATGTGCAGCGTGTCCATTAGCTTGACCATGTCGTTGGCCATCAGCGTGTAGCTGAGCGGCGAGGCGGAGTCCGTCGAACGGCCCTGGGCCCGGCTGTCGACGGCGATCACGGTGTGGCTGGGCGCCAGCGACTGGATGAAATAGTGCATCGTCTCGAGGAAGCCGGTCGCACCGTGCAGCACCAGGACCGGGGGGCCGTTGCCATAAGTCTCGTAATAGATGCTCACGCCATTGATGTTGGCACGCGCGCCCGTGTGCGACTGACCAGTGAGGACGCGCCAGACATAGAATCCCGGCACACCGAAATTCGCCTTGTTGATCTGTGCGAAGCCATAGACCACGCCGGCTATTGCGACGATGATGACGGCGGAGATGAACAGGACTCTCTGGCGCACGCGAGAAGTCGGGGGGTGATCCATGACGGTGCTGGTTCTCGATCTCGACGGCGTCGTTGTGCGCGGCCATCCCGAAGGCGGCCGCTGGGACAAAAATCTTCAACGCGATCTCGGCATTGACGCAGCCGCGGTGCAAGAGAAATTTTTCCGGCCGCATTTTCAGAAAATAGCGCTCGGCGAAGCCGACCTGTTCGAGACGCTCGAGCGTGTGTGGCCGGAACTCGGCTGCAAGGTCAGCGTGCGCGACTTCGTTGACTACTGGTTCGCAATGGACAGCCTGCTTGATGAAGATGTCCTGGCGCAGGTTAACGATTGGCGCGGCGCTGGCCGGAGGGCCTATCTCGCGACGATCCAGGAGCACCATCGGGCGCGGCACATCTGGAACATCCTCGGCGCCCGGTTCGATGGCATGTTCTATTCGGCCGATCTGGGTGCCCGGAAACCTGAACGGACGTTCTACGAGCGTGTAATGGCGAAGTTGCCGGGCGTGGCTTCGTCAGACGTCCTGTTCCTCGACGATAGCGTGGCGAACGTCGAAGGCGCCGCGGCAATCGGCTGGAACGCGCATCACTTCAGGGATGCTGCGGACCTGCGTGCCGCAATCAGCGCGTTGCCTTCTCGATGACCTTGCGCAGGAACGTCTCGCAGCGCGTGAGTTCCGACAGCACCACGAATTCATCGGCCTTGTGCGCCTGGTCGATCGAGCCGGGGCCGCAGATCACCGCCGGAATGCCCGCGCGCTGGAAGTGGCCGGCTTCGGTGCCATAGGCGACGGTCTCGGCGGCGTTCGCGCCCGAAATCTCGCGCGCCAGGGCGATCGCCGGTGAAGACTCGTCCATTACAAGCCCCGGATAACTCGCGTGCACGCTGGTCGCGAACGACGCCTCGCTCGCCCGCGCGCGATATTTGGGCAGGATCTCGGCCTCGCTGCGCTCCCGCACGTGGCGCACAATCGCATTCACGTCGCGATCGGGCAGGGCGCGATACTCCCACGTCACCAGCGCGTCGCGCGCCAGGATGTTCACGGCCGAGCCACCCTCGATCATGTTGGCCTGGAGCGTGGTGTGCGGCGGGTCGAAGCGTGGATCGGCGTCGGCACGCAGTTCGTCCCACACATCGTCCAGCAGCTTCACGAATTCGCCGGCCATCATCACGGCATTGGCGCCCTTCTCAGGCGCGCTCGAATGGCCTTCGCGGCCGTGACAATGGGTGTGCAGCACAGCGCCAGCCTTGTGCGCACCGACCACCTTCATCAACGTTGGCTCCCCGATGATCGCGAGCGCCGGCTTGATGCCAGCCGTCTTCACATCATCGAGCAGGCCTGTGACGCCACGACAGCCCACTTCCTCGTCATAGGACAGCGCGAAATGGATCGGCCGCGTGAGCTTTGCGCGCGCGATGTCAGGCAGCAGCGACAGCGCCACGCCGACAAACCCCTTCATGTCGCAAGTGCCCCGCCCGAACAGCTTGTCACCGCGGATCTCGGCGGCAAAAGGATCGCTCGACCATTCCTGACCATCGACGGGCACGACATCGGTATGGCCGGACAGCACATAGCCACCATCGCCGTCGGGGCCGAAGGTCGCGAAAAGATTGGCCTTGGCGCCGGTCTCGTCATAGGTGCGCCGGCACCGCGCGCCCGACGCTTCCAGCATCTCCTGCACGTGCTCGATCAGCGCCAGGTTGGAGCCGCGACTGGTGGTGTCGAACGCGATGAGGCGCTTGGTCAGCTCCAGGCCGTTCACGGATCAGCCGTCGATGCTGGAGCTCGGATTGCCGATCACACTCAGGAATTCGCGCCGCGTCAGCGGGTTCTTGCGGAACTCGCCCAGCATCGTTGATGTCACCATGCTGACGCCGGTCTTGTGGACGCCGCGCGTCGTCATGCACTGATGCGTCGCCTCGATCACGACGGCCACGCCCTTGGGTTCGAGCACGTTTTGGATGGTGTTGGCGATCTGCGCGTTCATCTTCTCCTGCACCTGCAGGCGGCGCGCGAAGGCTTCGACCACGCGGGCAAGCTTGGAGATGCCGACGACCTTGTTGTTCGGCAGATAGCCGACATGCGCCTTGCCGATGATCGGCGCGAGATGATGCTCGCAATGCGACTCGAAGCGGATATCGCGCAGGACGATCATGTCGTCATAGCCTTCGACTTCCTCGAAGGTGCGGCGCATATACTCCTCGGGATCCTCGTTATAGCCGGAGAACCAGTCCTCGAACGCGCGCACGACACGCGCCGGCGTGTCGAGAAGGCCTTCGCGCGACGGGTCATCGCCCGCCCACAGAAGCATCGTGCGGATCGCCTTCTCGGCTTCTTCGCGCGTGGGCTTTTCGATCGTGGCGGGCAGGGGTGCGGATTTCAGACGGGCCATCAACAGTTCTCTTTCGGGGAGGAGGGCAGTCTAAGCTGCAACCAGGGGCCAAGACCAACCACGGAATTGCAACAGAGCTGCGCATTCCACGTCCCGAAAGACGGGAATTGCTTAATGAATCTGGCGACGCTCGTGCGGGCTTTCAAGCAGGAAGGCGGGTATTTCCGCCTCGAACGCCACGCCGGCGCTGTCCTTCATCTGATAGCGGCCGACCATGTAACCGGACGACGTCGGCAGCGGGCAGCCGCTGGTGTACTGGAACTTCTGGCCGGGCGCGAGAACGGGCTGCGCGCCGACCACGCCGGGTCCGCTCACTTCCTTGATCTGTCCGTTGCCGTCGGTGATGTGCCAGTGGCGCGAGAGAAGCTGCACTGTCTCGACGCCGGTGTTCTCGATCGTCACCGTGTAGGACCACAGATAGCGCGCCTCGTCCGGATCGGATTGGTCGTCGAGGAAAGCCGGTTTCACGGCGACGCGGATATTGCGAGTCTGGCGTTCGTACATGGCGCAATTATCGGAGCGTCAAATCCGGCGCGCAAGGCTATGATGAGCAGGTCGTTAACGAAGCCGCTAAGACTGTGGCTCTACCGCAACGTCGGTTTTCACGGAATTGGCGATGAAACACTCGGCATGGCTCTGGTGATGGAGCGCGGCCAGCGCCGCCGCATCCGGGATAGTTCCCGCGGCGAAGCGAATGCGCGGCCGCAGTATCACACGTGACACCCACAGCTTGCCGTTGGCGTTCTTCGTCATGTAGCCAACGGCATCGTCTTCGTAAGCTTCCACCGTGATGCGCTTGCGCGCGCAGATCGCGAGGAACGACAGCATGTGACAGGAGGCGAGCGCGGAAACGTAAGTCTCCTCAGGATTGACACGATCGGCTTCGCCACGGAACTCCGGCGCCGCGGAACCGGGCAGCACGATCGCGCCCGCCTTGAAGGTCACGTCATGTGCGCGGTTGTAGGTGTCGTAAGTGAAGTCTGCGCTGGTGCGCGTCCAACGGATGGATGCGTGATGTTCGGACATCTGAGCCTCAGGCGGCGGCGAGCGCGCGTTCCAGGTCTTCGCAGAGGTCGGCGGGATCCTCGAGGCCGACCGACAGGCGCATCAGGCCGGACGTCACACCGAGCTCGGCACGCGCATCGGGTGTCAGCTTCTGATGCGTCGTCGTCTCCGGATGCGTGATCAGGCTCTTCGCGTCGCCGAGATTGTTGGAGATGTCGATCACCTTCAGCGCATTGGCGACCTTGAATGCGGCCGGCTTGCCGCCGTCGATCTCGAACGCCACGACACCGCCGCCACGTTCCATCTGGGCACGGGCGAGGTTGTGCTGCGGGTGATCCGGACGGAAGGGATAGAGCACACGGCTGACCTTCTTCTGACCTGCGAGGAAGTCGGCCACGGCCTCAGCGCCGTCGCAATGGGCGCGCATCCGGAGGTCGAGCGTCTCGAGGCTTTTCAGATGAAGCCACGCGTTGAACGGGCTGATGGACGGACCTGTGTTGCGGATGAAGGACTGAAGGTGGTCCTTCAGGAAATCTTCCTTGCACAGGATCACGCCGCCCAGCGCGCGGCCCTGACCGTCGATGTACTTGGTCGAGGAGTGGATCACGATGTCGGCGCCCAGCTCCATCGGACGCTGCAGGATCGGCGTGGCGAAGGCATTGTCGACCACCAGCCGCGCGCCGCCGCGCTTGGCGATCTTGGCGACAGCCTTGAGATCGACGATCGCGAGTGTGGGATTGGAGGGCGTCTCCAGGAACAGCATCTTCGTTTCGGCGCGCATGGCACGCTGCCACTGATCGACATCGCCGCCATCGATAAGCGTTGTGGCAATGCCGAAACGCGGCAGGATTTCTTCGACGACATGGCGGCAGGAGCCGAACATCGCCTTGGCCGCGATGACATGATCGCCGGCACGCAGGGCGGAGAAGAACGTCGCCGTCACCGCAGCCATACCGCTCGCCGTCGCGCGCGCGACAGGAGCGCCTTCCAGCGCGGCGATGCGGCTTTCGAACATGGTGACGGTCGGATTGCCGAAGCGGCTGTACTGATAGCCTTCGCTCTCACCCTTGAAACGCGCTTCGGCTTCTTCGGCTGCCTCATAGGCATAACCCGAGGTCAGGAACAGCGCTTCCGACGTCTCCTGAAACGACGAGCGCTCGGTGCCGCCGCGCACGGCCAGGGTGCGGGCACGCCACTTTCCGGGCTTTTTGTTCGTTGCCATGGTGTTTTGTTGCGCGCTTGGCAGGACGGGTCAAGTTTCTTATGGTCGCGCCGCACCCAACCCAGCCATGAGTAAAATGAAGACCATCAGCCATCAGACAGCGCTTGTGTACGTCATGGTGATCATGTCCGCCGCCGACGGCTCGATGAGCGAGAAGGAGCTGAAAATCATCAGCGAGCTCTCGAAAACGCTTCCCTCCTTTCATGGCTTCGATCACTCGCGCCTGCTTTCTATCTGCCAGGAGTGCGCACAGATCCTTCAGGAGCCGGACGGCATCGATGCCGTACTCGGTCTCGTAAAGGAGGGCCTGCCAGACGTGCTTCGCGAGACGGCGTATTGGGTCGCGCTGGAAGTGGCGCTTGCTGATCGCCGGATCGCGCTTGAAGAAGTCCGCATGCTGGACTCGCTGCGCCGCACATTCTCACTCGACAAGCTGGTCACCGCCGCGATCGAGCGCGGTGCGCGGGCCAAGTACCAGGTCGCGTGAAGCGGCTTCTTCTGCTGCGCCATGCCAAGACGGTGCCCGGCGGCCCCGACGATCACGAACGTCCTCTGATGGCGCGCGGCCGCGCCGACGCACCGGCGATGGGACGCTACATCCGCGATCACGGCTATGAGCCAGAACTGATCCTGTCATCGACCTCGCGGCGTACCGTCGAGACGGTGGAATTGCTGACAGTGCAGCTGCAGGGGCCGGCGCGCACCGAATATATCGAGTCACTCTATCTTGCGGCGCCGGCTGCGATCCTTGGCGCCGTGCGCGGCGCGCCGGACAAGGTGAAGACGCTGATGGTGGTCGGCCACAATCCCGGCATGGAAGCGATTGCCACCGAACTCGCGCGCGAGCCGGTGAAGCGCAAGGAACGCGACCGCTTCGACCTCATCGAGGAGAAGTTTCCGACCGCCGCGCTCGCCGTGCTGGATTTCGACGTGTCGTACTGGCGCGATGTCGAAGCGGGCAAGGGCGCCTTGTCAGATTTCGTGCGGCCGCGTGACCTCTGAGGCGGACACGCTTGCGGCGCTCACGGCGCGCATCCGTGCCGAACTCCCGGCCCTGCAATTCACCAACGCCGTGCTTAATGACTACGGCGAGGACAACCAGGTGGTCGTCGCGGATGATGCGTGGATCGTGCGCTTCCCGCGGCCCGACAACCTCGGGCGTTTTGGCGCCGAGCTCAATCTGCTCGACGAGTTCAGCAAAGTCTCGCTGGTGCGAGTGCCGGATTATGAGCATGTCACGCGCGACCGGACTTTCGGGGCGTATCGCATGATCGGTGGTGTCGAGCTGACCCCACCACGCTTCGCCGCACTGAGACCCGACGTGCAGAGCAATGTACTGGCCGATCTTGCGGGCTTTCTCAGCGCGCTCCATGCGCTGCCGATGCAGACGCTCGCGCAGGCGGACGGCCATATCGAACGCTGCTGGAGCGGCGAGCAGTTCGCGGCGCTTTATCGCGGCATGCGGCGGGCGAAGATCGCGCGCAAGGTGGATGAAGCGTGGCTGGCGCGGTTCGACGCCTTTCACGCCGCGTTCGAACGCGTGACGCAGGGCGTGCCGCGACTGGCACATGGCGATCTCAGCGACGATCACATCCTGGTGGCGGAAGACGGCTATCTCTCGGGCGTGATCGACTTCACCGACGCGGCGTGGGGCGATCCGGCGATCGACTTCGCCTATTTCTGGCGTCTGGGCGAGCCGGTGGTCGATCATGTGCTGACGCTCTACACGCTGACGCCGCAGGACCCCGGCCTGAAAACGCGGGCGCACTGGACCTTCGTGCGCTACCTGATCAACCAGCTCTGGTACGGCGAGCGGGCGAAATGGAACCTGACGGTGAACGAGGCGCTGGCGGAACTCGACGGACACCTGCGGGCGCTTGGGTTGTAGCGCGCTACAGCCCCAGCCGCCGGAATTGTTCGTCCGGCGCTTCCACCGCTTTCAACGCCTCGCGCAGCAGCGTGACGAAATCGCGTTCCAGGCCCGAGGCGGCGAGGTTGTTTTCCTCGCTCGGATCCTGACGCAGATCGTACAGGTGATTGCCGGAGAACCGCGCCGCCGCCCAGAACGGAACGGCATCGCTCTCATCCCAGGTCTGGCGGATGACCGGGACTGTGCTGCCCGGCATGCGATCGAGCCGCGCGCGTTCGTCGGGCAGCGGCATCTCCTGTTCGCGCGTCAGGAAATGCGTCGGCATCGTCGACCAGCGGTTGGACCACGCGCCGAGCGGCCGGTTCTCGCCGGACGGGGCGCGGGCATACTTATACTTGCCGTCGATGTAGTGGACCTCGCGGCCCCAGACGCCGGCGAGCAGCCAGTCGCGCACCGACTTCGCCTCGCCTGATAGAAGTGGCAGCAGCGATTTGCCATGCGTCCGCTGGCGCACCTTATCCTCGACACCGAACAGCCCGGCCAGTGTCGCGAAGATGTCCACGCTCGTGGTCAGCGCGTCATTGGTGCCCGCGTCCACGCCCGGTGCCGCGATCATCAGGGGGATGTGCCCAAGCGTCTCGTACATCGGCACGCCGGGTTTGCCCCAGATGTCCTTCTCGCCGAGATAGTGTCCGTGATCGGTGCACAGGATAACGACCGTATCGTCCCACAGCTTCTTCTCGTCGATCTTGTCGAGCACGCGGCCGAGCCAGTGATCGATCATCGTCAGCTTGGCGCCATAGCGGGCGCGCACCTGCTTGCCTTCGCGCTCGCTCATCAGGCCGCGCCGCACCGCGCCGACCGCATAGGGCGGCCAGATTAGCGGCGGGCCATCCCAGGCGGGGTCGTAGCGCTTGATGTATTCGTCGGGCGTGTCGAACGGCTCATGCGGATCGAACTCGTCGACGAACAGGAAGAAGCGGTCATGCGCGCCGGCATTGTCGTCCAGCCACTGCGCAGCGGCCGCCATCGTGCGCGGACCGGGAAAGTCTGCCTCGCCACGGAAATAGCCGCGCGACTTGTCGTAGGGCATGTCGCGTTTCATGCCGAAATGCGGCGCGCCCGCCCAGCTTGGATCGCCCTTGGTCTTCCACGCGTCGCCTTCATGGCCGCGCTGATAATCCCAGGCGGTGAAATCGACGTGGTAGTTCTCGCCGCCGGTCTCGAACAGATGCGGATGATCGCTGATGAGCTGGCTGACCACGCCCGCCTTGCGCAGCGGATAGGTGATGGCGTCTTCCCAGATCTCCACCGAGCCCCACGGCCGCCACAGAAAATCCCAGGCGCCGCACAGGATGTCATGCCGCGCCGGCATGCAGGGCAGCGACGCCGCGTAGTGCTTCGTGAAGCGCACCGACCGCGCTGCCAGCCGATCGAGATTCGGCGTCGCGAACTCCTGGCCGCCGTAGCTTCCGATCATATGGCGGTTGAGGCTGTCGAGCAGGAGAACGATGGCGTTCCGGGCCCGTGGCGGGCTCACCGTGCCGGGCTGCCTTCGGCGAGCGAGAGGCGCTTCCAGCCGAACGCCGTCTCGGGAACCATGTCGCCCATCATGCGCGCCTGGCGCTCGGCGACGGCGCGGCCGCCCATCGCCTCATAGAAGAAGCGGGCGTTGTTCTTGGCGTGGGCCCAGATCACGCAGGCGGTGAAGCCGCGCGCCCGCAGCACCTCGAACGCGCCGTTCAGGAGGAGGCGGCCGGCGCCGCAGCCATAGTGATTTGGATCGACATAGAGTGTGTAGACCTCGCCATCGAAACCGAACGACCGGTCGCGCGAGGCGCCGAGGCTGGCCATGCCGACGATGCCGTATTTCTGGTTTTCTGCCACCAATACCGCCTCGCGGCGCTGTGAACGAATCGCGGCCAGCCAGCGCGCCGTCTGTCCCTTGGGCGTCATCGCGCAGAGCAGGGCGCGCGGAAGTACAGCCGGATAGGTGTCGTGCCAGGAGTCGATATAGATGCGCGCGACCGCTGCGGCATCTTCAGGCCGCGCCACTCTGACGGAGAGCGCGAGATCGTTCATGCACGAAGCTTCGCGCAACAACCGGTATCCGGCAAGCGAAATTGCGTGAACGCGAATGCGCTCCGTTCAGACGCCGTTCATCTTTGTGGCGGTCTTGCGCCGAGTTGCAGCGGTGTGTGTTGAGATTGTCGCGCCCCGCAGATTTGCTCATCGTCATATTTGACGAAGTCGCGAAGCAGCATACACTCGAATCAAATCAGCCATACGGGCGCTGAGTTTAGCGATCAGGCTGCAAGAAATTGCGACAGAGGAAACGAGCGGGAAGTCAGTTGCGCGCAAGACGCGCCGCTGCTGGGTGTTGATTTGGGCGTGTGGCAACGGAAGGAACGAGACCTCGGTTCTAAAACGCTTCGTTAAGCCGTAGGTGCGAGGATTTAGGATCGGGATTTAGCAATGGGGCTTCAACACTTGTAAAACCAGCGCACGGTTCCAACCTTTAATGGAGGAGGGCGTGCGCCACCAGTAAGGAGTCAGCGGTTCATGAGCACGCTAGACGTCTTTGACATCTTCTCGCGCGACTACGCCCGAGAACGGTTCGAAACAATGTCGCTCCGCGACTGGCTGCTGGCAGCCCGGGACGACAAGATGCTCTACGCGACACCATCCGAGCGGATGGTCGACGCGATTGGCGAGCCGGAGCTTATCGACACAGCGCAGGACACACGCCTCGCGCGCCTCTTCTTCAACCGCACGATCAAGACCTACCGGGCCTTCGAAGGCTTCTACGGCATGGAAGACACGATCGAGCGCATCGTGGGCTACTTCAAGCACGCGGCCCAGGGCCTCGAGGAGAAGCGCCAGATACTCTATCTCCTGGGTCCCGTCGGCGGCGGCAAATCCTCGCTCGCAGAGCGTCTCAAGGATCTGATGGAGAAGCATCCGATCTATGTGCTGAAGGCGGGTGACGTCATCAGCCCGGTCTTTGAATCTCCGCTCGGCCTGTTCCGCTCGCCTGAACTCGGCAACCTGCTCGCCGAACGCTATGGTATCGAGCGTCACCGCGTCGGCGGCCTGATGAGCCCGTGGGCGGTGAAGCGGCTGGACGAATTCGGCGGTGACATCTCCAAGTTCGAAGTCGTCAAGCTCTATCCGTCCAAGCTGCGCCAGATCGCGATCGCCAAGACTGAGCCGGGTGATGAGAACAACCAGGACATCTCCTCGCTCGTCGGCAAGGTCGATATCCGCAAGCTTGAACACTTCAGCCAGAACGATCCCGACGCCTATTCCTTCTCAGGTGGTCTGTGCCACGCGAACCAGGGCCTCCTTGAGTTCGTCGAAATGTTCAAGGCGCCGATCAAGGTGCTCCACCCGCTGCTGACCGCAACGCAGGAAGGCAACTACACCGGCACGGAAACGCTGGGCCCGATCCCGTTCAACGGCACGATCCTGGCCCACTCCAACGAAGCGGAATGGACGGTCTTCAAGGCCAACCGCAACAACGAAGCGTTCCTCGACCGCATCTGCGTCGTCACCGTGCCGTACTGCCTGCGTGTGACGGAAGAGACGGCGATCTACAAGAAGTTGCTCGACGCCTCCAACCTCGGCGGCACGCCGACAGCGCCCGAGACACTGGAGATGCTGGCGCGCTTCTGCGTCGCCACGCGCCTCAAGGAGCATGAGAACTCGAACGTCGTCTCCAAGATGCGGGTCTATGACGGCGAGAAGCTGAAGGACACCGATCCGAAGGCCAAAACGCTGCAGGAATACAAGGACCAGGCTGGCGTCGACGAAGGCATGACCGGCATTTCAACGCGCTTTGCCTACAAGACGCTGTCGGAGACCTTCAACTACGATCACTCCGAAGTCGCTGCCGACCCCGTGCACATGATGTATGTGCTGGAGCAGGCCCTGAAGCGCGAGCAGTTCCCCGATGATGTCGAGAAGAAGTATCTCGAATTCATCAAGGCCGAGCTCGCGCCGCGCTACGCCGAATTCATTGGTAAGGAGATCCAGAAGGCGTATCTGGAATCCTATGGCGAGTACGGCCAGAACCTGTTCGACCGTTACATCGCCTATGCCGATGCGTGGATCGAGGACCAGGACTACAAGGACGCCGATACCGGCCAGATGCTGGATCGCTCGGCGCTGGACAACGAGCTCAGCAAGATCGAGAAGCCGGCCGGCATCGCGAACCCCAAGGACTTCCGCAATGAGGTCGTGAAGTTCGCGCTGCGCTATCGCGCCCAGCATGACGGCAAGAACCCGTCCTGGACCGCCTATGAGAAAATCCGCTCCGTCATCGAAAAGCGGATGTTCACCCAGGTGGAAGACCTGCTGCCGGTGATCTCCTTCGAGTCGAAGAAGGACAACGAGACCGCCAACAAGCACAACGAGTTCATCAAGCGCATGCTGGCGCGGGGCTACACGCCGCGTCAGGTCCGCCGGCTCGTTGAATGGTACATGCGTGTGAACAAGGCGGGGTAGGTGACCCACTTCATTGACCGGCGTCTCAACCCCAAGGGAAAGAGCCTCGCCAACCGGCAGCGTTTCCTGAAGCGGGCGCGCACGCAGATTCGTGAAGCGGTGCAGAAGTCGCTTAAGGAATCCGGCGTCGCCGACATCGGCAAGGAACGCAAGGTCAAGATTTCGTCCAAGGGCACGAAGGAGCCGCGCTTCCGGCTCGATCCGCGCACCAATGGCGAGCGCGATTTCGTGTTGCCGGGCAACAAGGAGTTTTCGCCCGGCGACACGATCGAGAAGCCCAAATCCGGCGGCGCGGGTCAATCCGGCAAGCAGGCGTCGGATTCCGGCGAGGGCGACGACGATTTCGAGTTCACGATGACCCAGGAGGAGGTGCTCGACATCTTCTTCGAGGACCTCGAGCTCCCCAATCTCGTCCGCACCACACTCAAGGAGACGCCGAACAAGGTGTGGAAGCGCGCCGGCATCTCCACGGCCGGCTCGCCGACGCAGATCAACCTGATCCGCACCATGCGCAATTCCTTCGGCCGCCGCCTGGCGCTGAAACGCCCGACACCGAAGGAGATCGCCGACCTTGAATTCCTCCTCGCGGAGGCCGAGCAGGAAACGCCGGTCGACGCGGCGCGGATTTCTCTGCTCAAGGAGCAGCTGGCAAAGGCCATCTCCAAACGGAAATGGGTGGCGTACATCGATCCGATCGATGTTCGGTTCAACTCGTTCACGGAACAGCCTGTGCCGACCAGCCAGGCAGTGATGTTCTGCCTGATGGACGTCTCCGGCTCGATGGGCGAGCGCGAGAAAGACCTCGCCAAGCGCTTCTACATGCTGCTGCACCTGTTCCTGCGCCGCCGCTACAAGAAGGTGGACGTCGTCTTCATCCGCCACACGCATGATGCGCAGGAAGTGGACGAGCAGGAGTTCTTCTATTCGCGCCAGTCGGGCGGCACGATCGTGTCCACCGCGCTCGACAAGATGCTGGAAATCCAGAAGGAGCGTTACGCGTCTGCCGACTGGAATATATACGCGGCGCAGGCTTCCGACGGCTACACACAGTCGGGCGATGCGCGCACCTGCGTCGACCTGCTGAACTCGCAGATCATGCCGCTGTGCCAGTACTACGCCTATATCGAGATCCTCGACGAACGCGAGATGGAAGTCTTCGCGTCCGAGGATTCCGGCGCCGAACTGTGGCGCGCCTACCGGACCGTCGCCGAAGAATGGTCCAACTTCGCCACCAAGCGCATCGCCAAGCCGGCCGACATTTTCCCGGTGTTCCATGAATTGTTCAAGAAGAGCGAAACGGCATGATGCGCCCGCGCCGCCCTTCGAGGCCCGCCGCGCGGCCGCCTCAGGGTGACGCTCTCACCTTGATGGTTGCCAATCCAATCAACACATCTCGTCATGCTGAGGTGCGCTGCGCAGCAGCGCCTCGAAGCACGCAACTCTGTTGATGGGAGGCTGGTGTTACATGTTGCGTTGCTCGGACAATAGTTACTACGTCGGCTCAGCCTCCCAGGAGGACGTTGAGGGGCGTGTCGTTGAGCACAACGAAGGTCGCTTCAAAGGGTATACGTCCAAACGCCGACCCGTAACGCTGGTGTGGTGCGATCAGTTTCTCGATCTCAAGGAAGCGCACGCTGCCGAGCGCAGATTGAAGGGCTGGCGTCGCGAGAAGAAGGAAGCGCTTATCCGAGGCGAGTTCGCCTTGTTGCCTGGGTTGGCCAAGCGTCCGACAGCGCGTCGCCCTTCGAGGGCCGCTGCGCGGCCACCTCAGGGTGACGCTCTCTCTTTGGACAGCAACGAACCTTCCCGTCATGCTGAGGTGCGCTGCGCAGCAGCGCCTCGAAGCACAGCACCTGCGCCCGATGAGGACGACCAGAAATGACCACGCCTCTCTTCACCGGCTCGGAGTGGGATTTTGCGACGCTGGATCGCACCTTCAAGGCGATCGAGGACATCGCGCTCAACGATTTGAAGCTCGACGTCTTCCCCAACCAGATCGAGATCATCTCGTCCGAGCAGATGCTCGACGCCTACTCATCGCTGGCCATGCCGCTGATGTACAATCACTGGTCGTTCGGCAAGATGTTCGCGCGCGAGGAGACGATGTACCGCGCCGGCTATTCGGCGTTGGCTTACGAAGTCGTGATCAATTCCAGCCCGTGCATCTCCTACCTCTTGGAAGAGAACACGATGACGATGCAGGCGCTGGTCATCGCGCATGCCGCGTTCGGGCACAATCACTTCTTCAAGAACAACTACCTGTTCCGGCAATGGACCAATGCCGAGGGCATCCTCGACTATCTCGCCTTCGCAAAGAAATACATCGCCGCCTGCGAGGAGCGTTACGGCCGCGACGAAGTGGAAGCCGTGCTGGACTCCGCGCATGCCCTGATGGACCAGGGCGTGTTCCGCTATCGCCGCCCGCCGCGTCCGTCACGTGAGCGCGTGTTGGAGAAGCAGCGCCGCCGCGCGGCCTATGACGAGGAATCCTACAACGAGTTGTGGCGCACGCTGCCGGCCGGTGTCGAGCCGCCATCGGCGCCGATGACGCCCGATCCCGAAGACGACGGCGACGAGATGAAGCTGCCGGAGGAGAACCTTCTCTACTTCCTTGAGAAGAATTCGCCGACCCTGAAGCCCTGGCAGCGCGAGACACTGCGCATCGTGCGCAACCTGGCGCAGTACTTTTATCCGCAGCGCCAGCTCAAGGTGATGAACGAGGGCTGCGCGACCTTCGTGCACTACACGATCATGAACCTGATGTTCGATCGCGGCCTGATCACCGAAGGCTCATGGCTGGAGTTCATGCACAGCCACACCTCGGTGGTGTTCCAGCCTGAATTCCATCAGCGCTTCTACAACGGGTTCAATCCTTACGCACTGGGCTACGGCATGATGTCCGATATCCGGCGCATCTGCGAGGAACCCACGGCAGAGGATCGCGACTGGTTTCCGTCATTCGCCGGCAATGGCGACTGGATGGGGACGCTCAAAGACGGCTGGGCGAACTACCGCGACGAGAGCTTCATCGAGCAGTTCCTCTCGCCCAAGCTGATCCGTGATTTCCGTCTGTTCGCGCTTTACGACAAGGCGTCGGAGGGCGAGTTCAAGGTCTCTGCCATCCACAACGATGCGGGTTACCGCGCCGTCCGCACCAGGCTTGCCCGGCAATATGACATCGGTGCCTCCGATCCCAATATCCAGGTTGCCGGTGCGGACCTCAAAGGCAACCGCACGCTCTTCCTCACACATTCGATGAATCGCGGCATACCGCTTCATCTGCAGACCAGAGATCTGGTCGTCGCCCACGTCGAGCGCCTTTGGGGACACGACGTGAAGCTGGAAGAGCGCGCGGATTAACCGGCCTGCTGCACCTGCGCGGCCTGAACGGTCTGTACCGGCGCGGCCTGCTGCAGCCCCTGGATCGGCGAGAAAGTGACCTCGAAGATTAGGAACGCGGTGCCGACGATCAGTGCCCATGTCCAGACATGCGAACTGACGTGACTGATGTTTGACTCTGACATTGCCCACTCCATTTTCGGCCGGAGGGTTAAAGCGGGTCTCCGGCCACACCGCTGAGATGGGGTGACTAGTGAACTCCACAATAGTGGGAATGCTGCAATGCGAGGGGGACGGGCCATGCGTGTACGGCATACGTCCACACCTTGCAGATGGCGCCCGGCCTCCCACCCATGGTTAGCTCCCGACCAGAAAAAAGGGAGGAAACCCATGACCCGCCGCACGCTTGAAACCGGCACGAACGACCTTCTCGCCCATGTGGAGGATGGGGTCGCCGTCCTGACGCTGAACCGGCCGGAACGGCGCAATGCGCTCTCCGCTGCCATGTTGAGCGGACTGGCCAGCACGCTTGCCGCCTGCGAGACCGCGGCCGACGTGGCCTGCGTGGTGGTGACGGGCGCCGGCGGCGCGTTCTGTGCCGGCGGCGACGTCAAAGGAATGGCGGACGGGACGGGCGGCGGCTCGACGGCTGCGGCCAACGCCGACCTCGACAGCCGCATCCATGCCCAGCGTATCAGCCAGCGAGCGACGGCCGGCAAGCTCTACAAGATGCCCAAGCCGACGATCGCGGCGCTGCCAGGTGCAGCCGCCGGCGCGGGCCTGTCGATCGCGCTCGCCTGCGACCTGCGCATCGCGTCGGAGACTGCCGTCATGACTACGGCCTTCGCGAAGGTGGGCTTCGGCGGCGATTACGGCGGCACGTATTTCCTCAGCCATCTTGTCGGCACCGGCAACGCCCGCGAGCTCTATTTCCTCTCTGACCGCGTCGACATGAAGGAAGCGCTGCGGCTGGGCCTGGTGAACTGGGTTGTTGCGCCCGACGCGCTCGAAGCCGAGACGATGAAGCTGGCGCATCGTCTGGCGAAGGGTCCGCGCGTCGCCTATCGCTACATGAAGGAAAATCTCAACCGCGCGCTGACGGGCGCCGATGTCGACGACTGCCTCGACCTGGAAGCGACGCATCACATTCATACCGGCCTGACCGAGGATCATCGCGAGGCGGCGAAAGCCTTCGTCGACAAGCGCGAACCGGTGTTCAAGGGACGGTGATCAGAACGTCTGTCATCCCCGGCGAACGTCGCGCAGCGGCGTGAGGGAAGGGGATCCACGACTTGGCACCTCGCCCGGTCGTGGATTCCCTTCCCCTCGCTGTCGCTCGGCCGGGAATGACAATCGAGGTCTAAAGTCTCACGCCGCGCGGCTGGCAAGGCGGTATTGCGGGAAGGTCGCGATCATGGTCGTGCCTTCGCCTTGCGCGCTGCGCACAGTAAGCTTGCCGCCATGCAGCTCAACCAGCTGCTTGGAGATGGGCAGCCCGAGGCCGGTGCCCTTGTGCTGGCGTGCAACTTTGGAGTCGATCTGGCCGAACGGCGACATGGCGACCTCGATCTGCTCGGGGCTCATGCCGATGCCGTTGTCGGTGACCGAGATCGCGACGCCATCAGCGACATGTTCCACGCGCGTGATGACCGAGCCGCCATCGGGCGTGAACTTCACCGCATTGGAGAGGAAGTTCAGCAGCACCTGCTTGACCGCGCGGGCGTCGCAATAGAGTGCGCCGACCGCGAAATCCATGGCCGTCACCAGTTCGATGCCGCTCTTCTGCGCGCGGCTGCGAATGATTGTCAGGCATTCGCCGATCAGCTCGGGCAGCGAGACGTCCTCCTCGCGCAGATCGAGTTTGCCGGCTTCCAGCTTCGCCAGATCCAGGATGTCGTTGATGAGCGTCAGCAGGTGCATGCCGCTGGAATGGATGTCCTGCGCATAGCTTGAATAGCGGGCCATGGCATTGGGCCCGAACATCTCGTCCTTGATGACCTCGGCAAAGCCGATGATGGCGTTGAGCGGCGTACGCAGCTCATGGCTCATATTGGCGAGGAACTCGGTCTTGGCGCGGTTGGCCAGCTCGGCGGCTTCCTTGCTCCGGATGAGTTCGTCCTCGATCTTCTTGCGGTCGGAGATGTCGCTCATCCAGGACAGCGAAGCCGGCTTGCCGTCCCAACTGACCAGCGCGGCCCTCGTATCGACCCACACGGTCGAACCGTCGCGGCGCGTCAGGCGGAATTCATAGTGCGAGATCGTCTCCTCGCCGGCCAGCCGCCGCCGCAAATGCTCGGCGACAGTGGCGCGGTCGTCCGGATGGATCGAGGCGACGCGCGTGGCGTCGATGCCCTGCGACAGTTCCCACGCCGTGTGATCGGAAAGCTCGCGTGCCGAAGCGAAGCCGAGCAGGTGCGCGAAGGCGTCGTTGATATATAGGACATCGGTGAACGTGCGCACCACGATGCCTTGCGCAGACCCTTCCACGACGCGGCGCAGCTGCGCTTCGGCGCGCCGGGCTCTTTCCACCTCGTCGGGGTGATGGATGATCGTGAACATCTGTCCGGGATCGCGACGCAAGGTGACGTTGATCAGCGCCCAGCGGTTGTTTGGCCGCGCCCACCGCAGGCGGATAGTCTGCACGCGACCGGGCGCTGCCAGTATCCACTGCGCAGACCACAGGAAAAAGTCGTAATCATCCAGATGAATCTGGTCGTGCAGCGATTGGCCGATGGCGACATCGCGCACAAGACGGTGATCGCGCGCGGCGGCCGACATATCAACGACGCATCCGTCGGCATCGAGCGTGATCTCGATGCTCTCGGGCACGGACTGAATCTCGTTGGAAGGCACGCGAGTCTCCCGTCGCGAAAATAGGTCCACCGACACTTCTTCGCGTCTTTGTCACAAATATAACAGGTCGAGTTAAGGGGTGTTTACCGGGTGGGGTCGCTGCAAGGTCTTGTTAAGCACGTTGTGATCGCGCAGCCGTGATCGGTTGCCGTGGTTCCGCCGCAATGGTGCCGCCGCCGAGGCGCGATTGCGGACGAGCCTTCTCCTGTCTTTTCTTTCAGGGGGTTGCCATGACACAAAATGCATCTCGCGCCGTCGCTTTCGTGACGGGCGCCGCACTGGTTCTCGCGCTCGCCGCCTGCAATACGCAGAAGACTGTCGACGTGAAGCCGAAGCAGGCTCCGCCGGTTGAAGCCGACGTCGTCAATGAAGCACCGCCACCAGCCCCGCCGGCACCGACCGGGAATTTCGCGACGCGCGCCATGGTGGGTTCACCGGCCGTCGGCGGATACTGGCAGCCGGCCAACACCTCGAAGTATCCGGACGCCACGCCGAACCCGGTGAAGGTCACGGCGGATGATCCGGTCTCGACCTTCTCGATCGATGTCGATACCGCCTCTTATGGAGTCGTGCGCAATGCCCTGATGGGTGGCGCGCTTCCGCAGGCCGATGCCGTGCGCGTCGAGGAGATGGTCAACTATTTCGACTACGCCTATCCGCTGCCCGAGAACCGCGCCGTGCCCTTCCGCACCAGCGTGCGCGTCTATCCGACGCCGTGGAACAAGGACACGCAGATTCTGCACATTGGCATCAAGGGCTTCGACATCCCCAAGAAGGAGCGTCCGCCCGCCAATCTCGTTTTCCTGATCGACAGCTCCGGCTCGATGGATGAGCCGGTGAAGCTGCCGCTGCTCAAGCGCGCCTTCCACCTGCTCGTTGACCAGCTCAACGACAAGGATCGCGTGACGATCGTCACCTATGCTGGCGCCGCCGGTGTGGTGCTGCAGCCGACGCCGGGCTCGGACAAGGCGAAGATACTGTCCGCGCTGGACAACCTGTCGGCCGGCGGTTCGACCGCAGGCGGCGAGGGCATCCGCATGGCCTATCAGCTTGCGGAAGCCAATTTCGTGAAGGGCGGCGTCAATCGCGTGCTGCTGGCGACGGATGGTGACTTCAACGTCGGCATCACCGATCCCAAGGCACTGGAGGATTTCGTCACGCGCGAACGCGGCACCGGCGTCTATCTGACGTGCCTGGGCTTCGGCAGCGACAACTACAATGACGCGATGATGCAGAAGCTCGCACAAGCCGGCAATGGTAACGCGGCATTCATCGACACGCTGAACGAGGCGCACAAGGTGTTCGTCGACCAGATTTCCGGCACACTCTTCACCATCGCCAATGACGTGAAGATCCAGGTCGAGTTCAATCCGTCGCGCGTCGCCGAGTATCGTTTGATCGGCTACGAGACGCGGCTGCTCAACCGCACGGACTTCAACAACGACCACGTCGACGCCGGTGATATCGGTTCGGGCACGACGGTCACGGCGCTCTACGAGGTCACGCCTGTAGGATCGAAGGCAGCGATGGCCGATCCTCTGCGCTATGGAAAGGGCGAAAAGGCGGGCAAGGGCGGCGAACTCGCCTTCCTCAAGATCCGCTACAAGCTGCCGGGTGAAAAGGTGTCCAAGCTGATCGATCGTCCGATCACCGACGCCGATGCGACGAAGGATTTCGCCGCGGTGTCGCCTGACATGCGCTTTGCCGCCGCTGTCGCTGGCACGGCTCAGCTCCTGCGCCATGATCCCTACATCAAGGACTTCGACTACGCCCGCGCCCGCGACATCGCGACGGCGTCGCGCGGCGAGGATCGCTTCGGCTATCGCGCCGAGTTCATCCGGATGCTGGACATGGCGAAGACGGCCGACGCGCAGCAGCCGCTCGACCGGCATGGTGCGCCGGAGTGACTACCAGCTGTCATCCCCGGCGAGCTTCGCGCGATAGCGCGAAGTGAGGGAAGGGGACTCAGGTATCGACGGGCGGCAGCTCATCGCAACCTGGGTCCCCTTCCCTTCGCTGTCGCTCAGCCGGGGATGACAGAAATTAGTTATTCCCCGCCAGCATCAGCGTCGGCACGCCGCCGGTGCCTTCGCGCACTGTGAAGACCTGGGTTCCCGGCTTGCGGCCCTTGCGCAGTTCGGAGACGTCGATGCCGGCCGCGGCAATCCGGGCATGCGCTGCCGCAGGGTCCTTCACGCGCCAGGCAAGGCCGCCGAACTTGTCCGGCGCATCGCTGACCGGGTTCTTCAGATTGGCGCCGACCTCCACCACGGCATCACCCGTGCGGAAGAACAGCTGCCGTGCACCCCATTGCTCGTTGACGCGGTCGAGACGCAGGTCGAGGCCCAGCCGTCCGCCATATAGCGTGACGGCACGTTCGGGATTCTCCGTCGCCACCACGATGTGGTCGAGCGCCGCCACCGACTGGTCGTCTGGCACATGCGCGGGCGAATTAGGCCACGGCGCATGCTCCACCAGGAACAGCGAGACGCCGTTGCCGCTGCGCCGTTTCATCATGGCGATCTCCCAGCGGCGCTCCTTGCCCGATATCTCCTGGGTCATTGTCGTGTGCGCCGGCAGGAACTCGAGGCCGCGGCGCGCGAAGCGGTGCACGGCTTCATCCAGCTTGGGTACGGTCAAGCCAAGGCCCCACAGTCCCTCGCCGAACTTGTCGATGTCGGCGCGCACGCGCTGTGCCGCTGGACTGTCGCCATCGGCGGCGATGATGTCGAGCGCCGCGTTCTGGAACTGAAACCAGACCTGGCGTACGCCCGTCATGCCGCCGCGCCAGTTGGGCGCGCGGCCGAAGATCGTCTCGTAATGCGCGACGGTGCTGTCGAGATCGCGCACCTGGATGGCGATGTGGTCGATCCCTGTGATCATGGCGAAAGCCTATCCCCTATGTGGCGCTGCGCCAATCGGTGCTGGCGTTGACGTAGCGTCTGCCTTATCTCGACTCCATGGACGCCATAGCCACCGCGAACGCAATCCTGCTGCTGGGCGCCGTGCTGATCATCGCCGGCATCCTGTCGAGCCTGATCGCCACGCGGTTCGGCGCCCCGATGCTGCTCGTCTTC
>DASZCC010000513.1:0-4501 GCA_035943485.1 Rhizomicrobium sp.
GAAATCGGCGGCCAGGTCTTCTACCGCCGCGCCGGGCATACGCGTTCGCGCGGGATTTAGACCAGCCCCACCATCGTCATGGCCGGCCTCGTGCCGGCCACCCATACGCACAACTGCATCACGGAGCGTATGGGTCGCCGGCGCAAGCCCGGCGATGACGGAAGAGCGCTGCGGTTTAACTCAGAAATTCACCCGTCTCGAAATCGCGCCGTCCACCAGCAAGTTCACGCCCGTCGTAAACGACGACGCCGGGCTGGCCAGGAACACGGCGGCGTTCGCAATGTCCTGCGGCGTCGCCATGCGGCCGGTCGGGTTGCGCTCCATGGCGCCCTTGAACATCGCCGGCATGTTCTTCTCGACCATGTTCCAGACGCCGCCCTCGAAATAGACCGTGCCGGGCGAGACAACGTTGGTGCGGATGTGGCGCTTGGCATGCTGCCGCGCGAGACCCTTGGCGTAGTGGATCAGCGCCGCCTTGATCGGACCATAGGAGCTGGCGTTGTCGGTCTCCGCCGCCGACACCGACGAGATGATGACGAAGGCCGCATCATTGTTCGCCGTCGCCGCCTTTTCCAGGAACGGATAGGCTGCGTCGAAGGCGTTCACCGCGCCCAGCACATCGAGCTTGAAGTTCTGCTCCCATGATGCGGGATCGCCGCCTTGCGCCATCGCGCCGGCGTTGGAGATCAGGATGTCGATGCCGCCCAGCTCGCCGGCCGCGCTTGCGATCCAGGTCTTGAGCGCTGCGCCATCCATGATGTCGACGGACGCACCGGTCGCCTTGACGCCCTTGTCCTTGAGCGCGGCGACAGCCTCCTTCACCTGCTCGGCATTGCGCGCGCAGATGGCGACATTGCTGCCTTCATCCGCCAGCGTGTCGGCGATGGCGCGCCCGATCCCGCGCGTGCCGCCAAGGATGATGGCGTTCTTGCCCTTGAGGTGAAGGTCCATGTGGGTCTCCCGATGTTTGGTGAGGGAGATTAGACGCGGCCTGTGGTTTGTACCAACCACGAACTCCGTCATGGGCGGGCTTGACCCGCCCATCCATCAGGCGCGCGCCGGCGCGTCAGAAACTCTTTTCGCTCGCTGACGCTCACTGGATGGATGGGCGGGTCAAGCCCGCCCATGACGGGGGCGATTAAAAATCTAGCCCCAAATCCAAATTCATCGCGCTGTGCGTGATCCCACCCGACGCGATGTAGTCCACCCCCGTCTCCGCCACGCCCCGCACCGTCGCCAGCGTGATGTTGCCGGATGCTTCCAGTGTCGCCCGGCCATGCGCCATCGCGACGGCCTGTTTCAGCGTGTCCGGCCCCATGTTGTCGAGCAGGATCGTGTCGATGCCCAGTGCCAGCGCTTCCTCAAGCTGCGCCAGCGTGTCGACCTCCAGCTCGATCTTGGCCATGTGGCCGAGGCCGGCGCGAACGCGCTCAATCGCCGGCTTGATGCCGCCGGCGGCGACGAGATGGTTGTCCTTGATCAGCACCGCGTCATCGAGCCCGAAGCGATGATTGAAACCGCCGCCGCAACGGACGGCGTATTTCTCCAGCACGCGCAGGCCGGGCGTCGTCTTGCGGGTGCAGACGATGCGCGCCTTGGTGCCGGCCACTGCATCGACCAGCGCGCGTGTCGCGGTCGCGATGCCGGAGAGATGACCGGCGAAGTTCAGCGCCACGCGTTCGCCGGTAAGGATCGAGCGCGCCGGGCCGCTGATGTGCGCGAGCAACGTGCCCGCCTTCACGGTCGAACCGTCTGGCGTTGCCACCTCGAATTTCAGCGCAGGATCGACAAGTCCGAACGCACTCTGCGCCGCGATCAGGCCCGCAATCGTGCCGGGTTTGCGCGCGACGAGTTTTGCCTCCGATTGCGTCTCAGCCGGGATCGTCAGGTCGCTGGTGATGTCGCCGGCGCGGCCGAGGTCTTCCTCCAGCGCGTGGCGCACGATCGGCTCGACCAACAGCGCATGCGGCGGCCGCGTGAAGGGCAGGGCGATGGTCATCCGATCGCCGCTGTGGCCGGCTCGCGGACGGCATGCGCTTCCGCAATCGCGTCGGCATCGGCCAGCGTCATGAAGGTGCGTTTGCCGACGGCATCTGTCTGTGGGAAGTCGCTGCGATAGTGACCGCCACGGCTCTCGCGACGCGTCAGCGCCGCTGCCGTCACCACCCGCGCCGCCGACGTCATGTTCAGCAGCGCAGGCTCGCTGCCACCGGCACGCTCGACCTGGTCGATCACGCCCAGCGCTTCCGTCAGGCCCGCCTCGTCGCGCTCCAGCCCGACAAGCCGTGTCATTGCCTCGCGCAGCACATGCGGCGGGGCGGGCGAGGCGAAGCGTTCCGGCGCCGGCGGATTGCCGCGCGCGGTCTTGAGCGAGACGCTTGCCTTGATGTCGTCCGCTGCACGCGCGCCGAACACCAGCGCCTCAAGCAGCGAGTTCGACGCCAGACGGTTCGCGCCATGCAGGCCGGTCGCGGCGCATTCGCCGACAACCCACAAGCCGCCCAGCGACGAACGGGCATCCGCACCGCTCGCGATGCCGCCCATGTGATAGTGCGCCGCCGGTGCCACCGGGATCGGCTGCGTCGCCGGATCGATGCCCGCCGACTTGCACGCGCCGTACACAGTCGGGAAACGCGCTTCGAACGATGCGCCGATCGCCTTCGTGCAATCGAGGAACGTCTTGTGACCCGCAGCCAGCTCGCGATGCAGCGCGCGCGCCACGACATCACGCGGCGCCAGTTCGGCGTCGGCATGCACGTCGAGCATGAAGCGGCGGCCGGTCTCATCGATCAGCGTCGCGCCTTCGCCGCGCAGGGCTTCGGTCGCCAGCGGCGCAGGATCGCGGCCGATCGCGATTGCGGTCGGATGGAATTGCACGAATTCGGGATCGGAGATGATCGCGCCTGCGCGCGCTGCCAGACCGAGACCTTCGCCACGCGACTCCAGCGGATTGGTCGTCACCGCGTAGAGCGCGCCGAGGCCACCCGTCGCGAAGATGATCGCCGGTGCGCGGAACAGCACGAGACGTGTGTGCAGGCCGATGCCC
The DNA here is from genome assembly GCA_035943485.1 of Rhizomicrobium sp. Taxonomy (GTDB): domain Bacteria; phylum Pseudomonadota; class Alphaproteobacteria; order Micropepsales; family Micropepsaceae; genus Rhizomicrobium. Next base: position 3,047 of record DASZCC010000513.1, read on the forward strand.
GTACGCGCGAACAGGCCGGTGACGCGGCCATCCTCCATCGCCAGCTCGACGGCATGGAAGCCTTCCAGCAGCGTGATCGACGGCGTCGCGAGGGCCCGTTCCGCGAGCGTGCGCGAAATTTCGGCACCGGCGCGGTCGCCGCGGATATGCACGATACGGTTGTGGGCGTGCGCTGCCTCGCGCCCAAGGGCCAGCGAGCCGTCGGCCTTACGGTCGAATGGCGTGCCGAGGTCGAGGAGGTCGTGGATGCGATCAGGCGCCTCACGGGCGACCAGCGCGGCGATTTCAGGGTCACAGAGACCGGCACCTGCCACCAGCGTGTCCGCCATGTGGCTCTGCCAGCTGTCGTCCTCGCCCATGGCCGCGGCGATGCCACCCTGGGCCCAGGCGCTGGACCCGGACATGCCGGGGCGCGTGCCCGCCAGCACCGTCGCCGGGAAGGGCGACAGCTTCAGCGCGGTGAACAGGCCCGCGATCCCCGCGCCCAGGATGAGCGCGCCCTTGCATTCAATGACGCTGTCGATGTGCTGGCTCATGGCTTCTTACGCCGCTTTCTTCATGGGCAGCTTGACGGCAAGCATGCGGTCGATCGCCTTCTTGGCGCGCGCCGCCACGATCGGATCGACCACGACTTCAGTCGTCATCGTCTGCAGTGAATGCAGGATGCCGTCGAGCGTGATCCGCTTCATGTGCGGGCAGAAATTGCACGGCCGCACGAATTCGACGTCCGGATATTCGACGGCGACGTTGTCGCTCATCGAGCATTCCGTGACCATCACGACACGCGCCGGCCGGTGCTCGCCGACATAGTTGATCATCGCGCTGGTCGAACCCGAGAAATCCGACTCCGCGACAACCTCGGGCGGGCACTCCGGGTGCGACAGCACCACGACGCCCGGATGCATCGCGCGATAGTCGCGGATCTCCTGGGCCGTGAAACGCTCATGCACCTCGCACGCGCCTTCCCAGGTGATGACTTTGACGCCGGTGAGATTGGCGACGTTCTGCGCCAGGTACTTGTCCGGGATCATGATGACCGTATCGACGCCGAACTCGCGCGCGATCTCCTCGACCACGGCAACAGCGTTGGACGACGTGCAGCACACATCGCTCTCCGCCTTCACGTCGGCCGAGGTGTTCACATAGGTCACGACCGGCAGGCCCGGATAACGCTCCTTCAGCAGGCGCACATCGGCGCCCGTGATCGAGGCAGCCAGCGAACAGCCGGCGCGCATGTCGGGGATCAGCACGGTCTTGTCAGGGGAGAGGATCTTCGACGTCTCCGCCATGAAGTGGACGCCCGCCTGGACGATGACCTTGGCGTCCGTGCGCGCGGCTTCGCGCGCCAGCGCCAGGCTGTCGCCGACGAAATCGGAGACGCAGTGGAAGATTTCCGGCGTCATGTAGTTGTGGCCGAGGATCACCGCGCCACGCTCGCGCTTGAGGCGATTGATC
>DASZCC010000514.1:0-2241 GCA_035943485.1 Rhizomicrobium sp.
GACTCTTCCGGATGGTGTCGAGCTGTTCGATTTGTCGAAAAGCGGCGCGCCCGACTGGGTGAAGACGCACTTCGGAACGTTGCCGCAGAACGTGATGGCGTCGGCGTCGTTTGCACATGCGAGCACCGGCTTCGCCGTTCGCGTGCCGCGCGGCAAGGCGATCGCGGACATATTGACGTACAAATTCTCGGGCGCCGGGTCGGCTCGCGCGCTGATCGTCGTCGAGGACGGCGCCGCGCTCGCGCTGCATGAGACGCAGGCCGGTGAAGGTTTCGCAAATACCGGTGTCGAGATTGTCATTGGCGCCAATGCCCAGCTGACTCATGTGCGCGTGGCTACCCGCAGCGACGCGGTGCAGGTTGAGGAATATGCCGTGAAGATCGCCCGTGACGGTGTCTATCGCGCGCACCTGTTCAACGGCGGCGCGAAGCTGTCGCGCGCCGAGTTCCAGATCGCGCTGGCCGGCGAGGGCGCCAATGCGCATCTCTCCGGCGTGTCGGTGCTAGGTGGTGAGGCACATGCCGATGTCACGACGCACATCACGCACGCGGTCGGCAACACGCAGAGCACGCAGTTGTTCAAGCATATCGCCGGCGGCAAATCGCGCGCGGTCTATCAGGGCCGCATCACGGTCGAGCAGGGCGCCGACAAGTCGGACAGCCGCCAGACCGCCAAAGCGCTGCTGATGGGCGAGCGGGCCGAAGCCGACCTTAAGCCGGAACTGGAAATCTTTGCCGATGACGTGAAATGCGCCCATGGCGCGGCCGTCGGCGACCTCGATGCGGACTCGCTGTTCTATCTGCGGGCACGTGGCATCCCGGAGACCGAGGCGCGCAACATGCTCGTCCGCGCCTTCCTCGAAGAAGCTGTCGCGGAGATCGCAAACGAGGAGACGCGCGCGGTTGTTTGGCAGGCGGTCGAAGACGCACTTGCGGGGGCGATGACGCCATGACCGCGCAGGGCAAGATTCAGACGGCGTTCGATCCGATGACGGCGCGCAAGGATTTCGAGATCCTCGCCAAGCCCGTCTACGGCAAGCCGCTGGTGTTCCTCGACAACGCCGCCTCGGCGCAAAAGCCGCGACAGGTGCTGGACGCGATGCACGACTTCGCGACGACCGACTACGCGAACGTCCATCGCGGCGTGCACTATCTCTCCGGCAAGGCGACGGACCGCTACGAAGCCGCGCGCCGCACGGTGCAGAAATTCCTGAACGCGGCCCATGAGGACGAGATCGTCTTCACCAAGGGCGGCACCGAGGCGATCAACCTGGTCGCGTACTCATTCCTGGGCGGCCGCATCCAGCCGGGTGACGAGATCGTGCTGTCGGTGATGGAGCATCACTCGAACATCGTGCCGTGGCACTTCCTGCGCGAGCGCAATGGCGCGGTGCTGAAATGGATCGATATCCGTGACGATGGCAGCCTCGATGCCGAGGCGGTGGACGCCGCGATCGGCCCGAAGACCAAACTCATCGCGGTCTCGCATATGTCGAATGTGCTGGGCACCGTCTCGCCGCTGAAGGACATCGTGGCGCGCGCGCACGCCAAGGGCGTACCGGTGCTGGCCGATGGCTGTCAGGGCGCGGTGCATGAGCTCGTCGATGTGCGTGATCTGGACATCGATTTCTACGCGATCACCGGGCACAAGCTTTATGGGCCGACGGGTATCGGTGCGCTGTACGGCAAGAAGGCGCTGCTCAAGTCGATGCGCCCGTTCAACGGTGGCGGCGAGATGATCCGCGAGGTCACGCGCGACATGGTCACCTATGCCGATCCGCCGGCGCGCTTCGAGGCCGGCACGCCGCCGATCATCGAGAGCGTTGGATTGGCTGCCGCGCTCGACTACATGAATTCCTTCGACCGCGCCGCGGTGCGCGCGCATGAACACGATCTCCTGACCTATGCACGCGAAGGCGTCCGCCAGTTCAACTGGCTGCGCGTTGTCGGCGATGCGCCGGGCAAGGGCGCGATCCTCTCCTTCGAGGCTGACGGCATGCACGCGCATGACCTGGCGACGATCCTGGATCGCGAAGGCGTCGCGGTGCGTGCCGGCCATCATTGCGCCCAGCCGCTGATGGAACGTTTCAACGTGGCCTCAACCACACGCGCTTCATTTGCGTTGTACAATACGCGGGGCGAGGTGGATGTGATGCTGGATGCGCTGGCCAAGGCGCGGAAGATACTGGGTTAGATGATGGACGATTCACTGCGCGAGCTGTACCAGGAAGTGATCCTCGAT
>DASZCC010000515.1:0-3834 GCA_035943485.1 Rhizomicrobium sp.
GCAGATTGCCGTGCCGGAAATCGCCATGCACCAGCGTCTGGCGTTTCGCCTTCGCCATGCGTGGCTCCAGCCATTTGAACGCCAGCTCGAACATCGGATGCGGATAGTCGTAGAGATCGTAGATGTCGCGATAGCGCCGCAACTGCGTCGGACCGTCGACCACCGGCAGAACGGCGCGCAGGTCGGGCGTCAGCGGCACATCGTGGATGCGCGCCAGTATCTCGCCGCATTGCCGCGCAAGGTCGCCGCGCACGGCGTCGAACTCCTTGTCGCGCAGGATGCGCCGCGCCAGCGTCTCGCCCGGCAGGCGATCCATCACATAGCCTTCTCCGAGCTCGTCACCGCTTTGCAGCACCAGCCGCACACCGGGCGCGCGCACGCCGGTTTTGCGCGCGGCTTCGATTGCGACCGCCTCTGTCGCCAGCGGCACGGACGTTGAATTTTCGGCGTTCGCCTTGGGCAAGCCGCCGGGACCGCGGCGCAGGATCAGCGGGATGAGACCGCCGTCGCAGTCCGCATCGAACGACCAGGTCTCCTGACTCGCACCGCCCGACAGCCGGACGAGCCCTTCAATGCGCATCAGGCCGGGCAGGGCGCGGCGCAATGCGTGTTCCAAGGCGGGCGAGAAATCGGCGTCCATGATCCCTGTTGCTCTTGTTCTTGATGACGCAGCGGAAGGTGCTGTGTTCACGGCGTTATCTGAACACAACACCGAATGGACTGTCACCCCGCCTTCAGATACCGCACCGCCTCATCACGTCCGAACAGATAGAGCAGCGTGCGCAGCGCCTCGCCGCGCGGCGATTGCAGGTCGGGATCGCGCGTCAGGATCAGTTGCGCGTCGTCGCGCGCCACGGCCAGCAGATCGGCATGCACCGCGAGATCGGCGAGGCGGAATTCGGGCATGCCGCTCTGACGCGTGCCAAGGAGTTCGCCGGCGCCGCGCAGACGCAGATCGGCTTCCGCGATGACGAAGCCGTCATCGGTCTCGCGCAGCGTCTTTAGCCGCTCCTTCGCGGTGTCGCCGAGCGGACCGTGATAGATCAGCAGGCAGCTCGACTTACCGCTGCCCCGCCCGACGCGACCGCGCAATTGATGGAGCTGCGCCAGCCCGAAGCGCTCTGCGTGTTCGACAACCATGATTGTGGCTTCCGGCACGTCGACGCCGACTTCGATCACCGTTGTGGCGACCAGAATCGACAATTCACCGGCCTTGAACTTCGCCATCTGCGCGTCGCGCTCGGCCGTCTTCATCTTACCGTGGACCAGACCCACCTTGTCGCCGAACGTGCCGCGCAGCACCGCCGCACGTTCCTGTGCAGCGGCGAGGTCGAGCTTCTCGGATTCCTCTACCAGCGGACACACCCAATACACCCGCGCGCCGCGCGCGACCGCGCCGCGCAGATGCTCGACCACTTCGTCCAGCCGTTCGTCGGACATCGTGCGCGTTTCGATCGGCTGGCGGCCCGGCGGGCGGCCGGTGAGGCGCGAGACGTCCATGTCGCCATAAGCGGTGAGGGCAAGCGTGCGCGGGATGGGCGTGGCCGTCATCACCAGCACATCGACAGGCCGTCCGCCCTTGCCCTGCAATGCCATTCTTTGATGCACGCCGAAGCGATGCTGTTCGTCGATCACCGCCAGACCGAGATCCGCAAAGGCGACATCCTCCGAAAACAGGGCATGCGTGCCCACCAGAATGTCGATCTCGCCGGCGGCCAGCGCCGCCAGTGTGGTGTCGCGTCCGCTGCGTTCGCGCCCGGTGAGCAGCGCCATGCGGATGCCTGTTGCTTCGGCCAGCGCTCCCAGGGACGCCATGTGCTGACGCGCCAGGATATCAGTCGGCGCCATCAACGCGCCCTGTGCTCCCGCTTCGACTGCGCCGAGCAGTGCAAGGAAGGCGACAATTGTTTTTCCGGCACCAACATCACCCTGCAGCAGCCGCATCATCCGCATCGGCGCCACGACGTCGGCTTCGATTTCTGTGATGGCGGCTAACTGCGGGCCGGTCAGCGCAAAAGGCAGCGCCGCGATAGCGCGCGCCTTGAGATGGCCGTCACCCTTGAGGGCACGGCCCTTCTTCGCTTGCCGCATCTGGCGCCGGATCAGCAGCAGCGCGAGCTGGTTCGCCAGCAACTCATCATACGCGAGGCGCATGCGCACCGGCGTCTCGAAATCGATGTCGGAATTGCTCTGGGGTGCGTGTGCAGCGAAAAGCGACTCGTGGAAAGGCAGCCACCCCCGCTGCGCGACAAATGCCGGATCGTCCCACTCGACCAGTTCTGGCACTTTCGACAGCGCCGCGCGGATCGCCTTGTTTAGCGGCTTGAGCGTCAGGACTTCGGTCAGCGCATAGACCGGTTCCTGTGCCGGCATCTCGGACAGTTCCTCCGGCGTCAGCACATGATCGGGATGCGTCATCTGCAGCTTGTCGCGGAAGCGTTCGAGCTTGCCGCTGACGATGCGCTTCGAGCCGACGGGAAACTGCTTCCTCAGGAAATCGGTATGCGCGTGGAAGAACACAAGCTCGATCATCGCCGTGTCGTCGGAGCATAGGATCCGATAGGGCTGGCGACGGTCGCGCGATGGCGTGTGCTCCAGCACGTTCAGCACCAGCGTGGCGATGCGTCCGGACTCGGCCTCGATCAGGCGCGGCGTATAGGACCGGTCGATCAGGCCCACCGGCAGGTCGAAAATGAGGTCCACCAGCCGCGCGCCCGCGACGCGGCCGATCAGCTTTTCCAGCTTCGGGCCGACGCCGGCCAGCGTGTGCGTTTCGGCGAAAAGTGGGAACAGAATCGAGGGGCGCATAGGTGGGGAACAATATGGTCGCGGGACGTTGTTCTCAACGTGACGCGTGCTATATCCCCGCCATGACGCATGACGAAAACGGTGGGTCCTCCGGGGTCCGCCGCAAAAAGCTTTTGTTCCGAGCGCAAAGACGCGGCTTCAAGGAGGTCGATCTCATATTCGGCACCTTTGCGGCGGCCGAGCTTGCGCATCTGCCGGAGGCGGAGCTCGACCAGTTCGAGGCGCTGCTCTCGGCCCCCGATCAGGAGGTCTATGCCTGGCTGCGCGGGGCTGAACCCGTGCCTGCCGAATTCGACACACCGCTGTTCCGGCGCATGAAGGCGCTTTGCGTCCGCAAAGACCCCACATGGAACGTCTAGATTATATCGCGCGCCAGCCGGGGCGGCTGTCCGTCACCGGCGCGCCGTCCGGCTACGACGCCTATATCGCGGTCGAGGCGGCGAAGCGCTCCGGCGGGCTTGTCGTCTTCGTGGCGTCGGACGATGTGCATGCTGCGGCCGTGATCGAAGCGGCACAGTTCTTTGCGCCCAATGTGCCGCTGCTCTCGTTCCCCGCCTGGGATTGCCTCCCGTACGACCGCGTCTCGCCCAAGCCGGATATCGAGAGCGTGCGTCTGGCAACGCTGGCCTCGCTCGCGCGGCCCGATGGCGAGCGTGGCGCCACGCTGGTCGTCACTACCATCAACGCCATTCTGCAGCGCGTGCCGCCGAAAGAGTGGATCGCGCAGGCCAGCTTCTTCGCGCGCGCCGGCAAAGCGGTGGACCGCGAGAAGCTGACGGCGTTCCTCTCCGGCAATGGCTATGTCCGCGCCAGCACGGTGCGCGAGCCGGGCGATTTCGCGCTGCGTGGCGGCATCGTCGATCTGTGGCCGCCGGGCACGACACAGCCGCTGCGGCTGGATTTCTTCGGCGAGGAGCTGGAGGCGATCCGCACCTTCGACGCCGAGACACAGTTGTCGTCCGACACCGTGGCGCTGGTCGAATTGCTGCCGGCCAGCGAAGTGCCGCTTGGGCCCGACGAGATCAG
>DASZCC010000516.1:0-3820 GCA_035943485.1 Rhizomicrobium sp.
ACGCCGCCGAAGGCGCTGCTCGACAACGTCGTGAAGATCGCAGGCCAGATTCACGACCACATCAATGGTTGTGACGCGCTGGACAAGCTGCAGCAGCAGATCCACGGCATCGTGGTGCAGGACATTGCGAAGATGGGCATCAAGATCACGGACCTCAGTCCCGAGATCCAGTCGGCCATCACCAAGGCAGGTCCGGGCGAGACCACGCCGCCTTTCCGTTCGCCGGCAGGCGTCGAGATGATGCTGCGCTGTGACAAGCGTGCCCCGACAGTGACGGCGTTCACGATCCCCACCCGACAGCAGGTGGAAGAGCAGCTGTTCGACGACCAGATCACGATGTTGTCACGACGCTACCTGCGCGATCTGCGGCGCGGCGCCAATGTCGAGACCAAGTAAGCCTCCCATCCTGGTCACCATGGGCGAGCCCGCGGGCATCGGTCCCGAGATCGCGGTCGCTGCTTTCAAGACACTGGGCGGTCGCATTGGCGACTATCCGCTGCAGCTTGTGGGCGACCCCGATGTCTTCCGCGCGTGTGGCATGACTGACGACACGGCCATCGTTCCCACGTCGTCGAAGGCCACACGCGTAGCCGCGAAGCCGGACGGCAGCAATGCGCGCGCCGTCACAGAGGCGATTGAGATCGCGGTCGCGAGCGCCCAGGCCGGACGCGCCGGTGCGGTCGTCACGGCCCCGATCAACAAGGCAGTCCTGGCCGCTGCCGGATTTGGGTTTCCCGGTCACACCGAATTCCTCCAGCATCTGACGCGCGCCCCGCGCGCCGTGATGATGCTGGCAAGCGAGAAGCTGCGCGTCGTGCCGCTGACCATCCACATGCCGCTGGCTGATGTGCCGGCCGCGATCACCACTGCGTCTATCGTCGAGACTGCGCGGATCATGCTGGCCGCGCTGAAGCGCGACTTCGGCATCGGCAATCCCCGCCTGGCAGTCGCTGGTCTCAATCCGCACGCGGGCGAGGACGGCGTACTCGGCGGCGAGGATGGTGCGATCATCGCGCCCGCCATCGCGGCATTGAAGGCCGAAGGACAGGACGTGCGCGGGCCGCTTCCCGCCGACACCCTGTTCCACGAAGAGGCGCGCGCCCGTTATGACGCGGTTCTTTGCATGTATCACGATCAGGCGCTGATCCCGATCAAGACGCTCTCCTTCTGGGACGGTGTGAATGTGACGCTGGGGCTGCCGATCGTGCGGACGTCGCCCGATCACGGCACCGCCTTCGATATCGCGGGAAAGCACAAGGCCGACGCGCGCAGCATGATCGCGGCGATCGAGCTTGCCGCAAAGATGGCCGATGCCAGATCCCGATAATCTGCCGCCGTTGCGCGAAGTCATCGCGGCTTATGATCTGGCGGCGAAGCGATCGCTGGGCCAGAACTTCCTCCTCGATCTCAATCTTACGGCGCGGATTGCTCGTACCGGAGGTCCGCTTGCGGGCGCGACCATTCTGGAAGTTGGTCCGGGACCGGGCGGCCTGACACGGGGCTTGCTATCCGAGGGCGCGGCGCGGGTGATCGCCATCGAGCGCGACGCGCGGTGCTTACCTGCGCTTGCCGAGATCTCTGCCGTCTATCCCGGACAGCTGACCGTCGTTTCGGCCGACGCGCTTGAGATCGACGAAGCAATGCTGCTTCAGGATGCCGGCGCAGAAGGTCCGGTGCGAATCGTGGCGAACCTGCCCTACAACATCGGCACAGCGCTTCTGGTGAAGTGGTTGACAGTCGAGCGATGGCCACCCTTCTGGCAGAGCCTCACACTCATGTTTCAGCGTGAGGTCGCCGAACGCATCGTGGCCAAGCCGGACACCGATCATTACGGCAGGCTCTCGGTGCTAACCCAATGGCGCACCACCGCGAAAATCCAGTTCGACGTCTCGCGCAGCGCCTTTGTCCCGCCGCCGAAAATCACATCCACCGTGGTCCGCCTCGAGCCGCTCGCTGAGCCGGTGGCCCCCGCGCGCCTTGCCATGCTGGAGAAAGTCACCGCCGCCGGTTTCGGACAGCGGAGAAAGATGCTGCGCCAGAGCCTGAAGTCACTCGCGCCCGACGCCGAAAAGAAGATTGTCGAGGCGGGCATCGATCCCACGTCCAGGCCGGAGCAGCTTACGGTGTCCCAGTTCGCCGCACTCGCACGCAGGTTCGACGCACTTTGAACTGTCGCTATTGAGCGATAGCGTCGCGCGCCGCCCCACGAGTCCCCCGCATGCGCGACGATCGCCGGTCCTTCCTGAAGCTGAGTGCCACCGCGCTTGCCGCCCTTCCGCTTTCCCTGCGCGAGGTGCTGGCCCAGCCCGCCAAAGGCCGAACCGGCACGATCAAGGATGTCGAGCATGTCGTGATACTCATGCAGGAAAACCGGTCCTTCGATCACTATTTCGGAACGCTGAGCGGTGTGCGTGGCTTTGATGACCCGCGCGCCATCACGCTGCCGGGTGGCAAGTCGGTCTGGTATCAGCCGAAAACGCCCGGCGATTCAGAAGCGGTCGCGCCGTTTCATCTCGACACGAAGACGACCTTCGCTCAGGGCATGGAGAGCCTCGACCACAGCTGGAAGAAGGCGCACGCATTGTGGAAAAACCACGATGCGTGGATACCCACGAAGAGCCCGATGACCATGGGCTACTTCAGGCGCACGGATATTCCGTTCTATTACGCGCTCGCCGACGCCTTCACGATCTGCGACGCCTATCACTGCTCGATCTTCGGGCCGACCAATCCGAACCGGCTGTTCCTGTTCACCGGCACCAGCGGCCTCAGCGTCGGCAACGCGGGCACACAGGTGATCTTCAACCCGCCGGACGAGGACAACGAATCTGCCGACATGGCGAATGACACAAAGGGGTTCGCCGCTTACCGCTGGACCACTTATGCCGAACGCCTGCAAAGCGCCGGCATCGACTGGCGCGTCTATCAGGAGTTCGACAATTACGGCGACAACGCGCTCGCCTATTTCGCCAACTTCCGCGGCAGCGTGCCTCACTCTCCACTACACGATCGCGGCCGTAGCTGGGCTGCCGGCTCCAACGCGCAGAACGCGAAGGCCTCGCGCGGCGAACATCTTATTGGCGCCTTCGCCGATGACGTGAAACACGACCGCCTGCCGCAGGTCTCGTGGATCGTGGCGCCCTATATCCTCTGCGAACATCCGTCCGCTACGCCGGGTTATGGGGAGGATTTCGTCGCGCGGATGCTGGACGCCCTCGCGTCCAATCCCGATGTCTTCGCCAAGACTGTATTCATCCTGAACTACGATGAGAATGACGGCTTCTTCGATCATGTGCCTCCACTGGTACCGGCGATCCATCCGTCGATCGGCCTGTCGACGTCGGATACGATGGCCGAAAATTATCTTTGGGAGCCTGTCGGCTTTGGTCCGCGTGTGCCGCTGATCGTCGTTTCCCCCTGGACGCGTGGCGGCTTCGTCAACTCGCAACTCAGCGATCACACGTCGGTCATCCGTTTTCTTGAACGGCGCTTTGGCGTCATGGAGCCCAACATCAGCCCCTGGCGGCGTGCGGTCTCCGGCGATCTCACTTCGATGTTCGATTTCTCCCAGACGCAGGGCTATGTTGCGCCCGCTGATGGTCATGGCATCGCGCGGGCCGATAGCCAGGCGAAACTGCCCGTCGCAAAACTGGTCGCCGACCCGGCCTTGCCGCGGCAGGAGCGTGGACAGCGTCCGGCGCGGCCTCTCCCGTACAACTTCGACGCGACAATCGACGGCACGACGCTATCGTTCCGCAATGATGGTGCCGTGGGCGCGGGCTTCATCGTATATTCTGCACGCGCCGGCGACGGACCGTGG
>DASZCC010000517.1:0-9129 GCA_035943485.1 Rhizomicrobium sp.
TGCGCAGAGAGGAGTGTCGCTTCGGCGCTCGCAACGTCGGGGCGGCGCGCGAGCAGGGCGGAGGGAACGCCTGGATTCACCGGCGGTGCCACGATGTTGTCGAGGTTGCTGCCCTTGACGTCGAAACCTTCCGGCGGACGGCCAAGAAGGATGGCGAGCGCGTAGCGCGCTTCGCGCTCCTGTTCTTCCAGCGGCGGGATCGTGGCTTCCTCGCCGGCCAACTGGGCTTTCTGCTGGGCGAGGTCGAGGTTCGACGACACGCCATTCGTGACCTTCGCCTCGGTGATGACGAGGATGCGCTTGGCGGCGTCGATGTTGTTCTTCGCGATCGCGATTCGCTGACGCAGTGCAAGGATGTCAAAATACGTGTTGGCGACGTCCGACGTGACGGTCAGCGCGACCGTCTGCTGCGCATAGCGCGCCGAGAGTTCATTTTCTTCGGCGGCGCGCAACTGATCCTGGTTAAGACCCCAGAGATCGACCTCGTAACTGGCCTGCGCACCGATGCCGAACGTATTGGTTGTGTTGCCGATCCGTGTGTGAGTGATCGGATCGATGACGCTGGGCTTGTTGGTGCCGGAACGTTCTGCGTTGCCCGTGCCCGTTATCGAAGGGAAGAGGGCCGAACCTGCGATGCCGACGTTGGCCTGGGCTTGCAGGACCCGCGCGGCTGCGGCGGCGAGATCTAGGTTCTGTTCCTGGGCGGCCTGCTCAAGCGCAGGCAGTTCCGGTGCGTTCAGGCCGTTCCACCAGTCGCTCGCGGGCCAGAGCTGTGCGTGTTCGTCATGCGGCGCCGTGAACCCCGGCGGAACGTCGCCCGTCTTGAGCGCTGTGGGCGGGGTCGTGGTGCAACCGCTCAACACAAACACAAGCGCGGCGATGGACGTCGAACGCAGCAGGATCGTCATGGATGGGGTCTCTTGGTCTCGTGGTGCGGCGCACTCAAGGGGCTTAGATAGCGGCTGGAAGGCCAAACTCAAGACCCGGCAATAGAGCGCTTACGGCTCGTAAACAACGGAAATCTCTGAACGGCAGGGCCATCTGCTGACGGCGTGGGCGGCTGAACGAAAGACCTGACTTGGGGGTGCCAGAAATCCTTGTCCAACCGCCCTTTCGTCCGTGCCTTTTACGGTGGAGCGCCAGGGAGGCACGGGCAAATCTGCACGCAGCATATTGCGCGACCATATTGTGCCTCATTGTCCGCAGCGGAAAGTGTGCATGTGTATCGGAGTGTCGCGTGCCGGTTTGAGGGGCAGGGCTCGCGAAGGAATACGCAATTGACGCAGCCCGCGCTTTAGGTGGGCCGGTAACGCCGATTATACCGCGCGCTGAGCGTGGATTCAGGTGCCGCTTGGCTTGGTGACGACTTTGAACCGCTTCAGTTCATCGCTGGCGCGCGTGAAGTTCGGCTCGATCGCGAGTGCCTGGCGATAGTCACTGTAAGCACCCTGGAGATTTCCCAGTGCCTCGTCGGCCATCGCACGGTCGTAATAGGCGACATGCGCCTCCTTCGAGCCGAGCGCGATTCCCTTGTCGATGTCTGCGATGGCTTCGGCATAACGCTTCTGCACGATCAGCGTGACACCGCGATCAACATAGGCCTCACCCATCTGATCGTTTATCGCGAGCCCGGCATTGAAGTCGTCCTGTGCGCCATTCGCTTCGTTCAGGCTGAGTTTCAGCACGCCACGATTCACATAGGTCGCCGCGCGATCGCGATCGCTAAGCAGACTGGCGAGAGCCATGCTGCAGTAGGACAGGTAGTCGGCGGCAGGCAGCCCCTCATCGGCCGCCATGTAGCAGGTCTGTGCTGGTCCAGGTCCAAGGACCGTGACAGCTCCCGCGTGGGCCTGCGATGTGATGGACGTTGCGGCAACTGCCAGGAGTGCCAAGGTGAGTTGATGCTTCATGAGCGTCCCCTCTGTAAGGGGAAACATTATGCGCCTGAGCAGTTGAAAGGTCCATTAAAGAGCGGCGTAAATCACCGTTCTCCTGAGTGCCCCTCCAAGAGGAATTGCGATGTCCTGGCCGATGCTTACGCCCATCCTGCTGCTCTGCGTGTCCAATGTTTTCATGACTTTTGCGTGGTACGGGCAGCTCAAATTCCCCAACACGCCGGTCTGGCTGCTGGTTCTGGTCGGCTGGGGAATCGCCTTCCTCGAGTACTGCTTCGCGGTGCCGGCCAATCACTACGGCCACAAGGTCTACTCCGCGGCCCAGCTGAAAACGATGCAGGAGGTTATCACGCTCTGCGTCTTCGCGGTGTTCTCGCTGACTTATCTCGGCGAACCGCTGCGCTGGAATCATCTCGCAGCGTTTGTGTGCCTCGTCGGCGCGGCGTACTTCGCGTTCAAGTGATCAGTGCGGCCAGGGATTGTCGCTGAAGTCCGTGACGCTGTGGAGCGGCACAAGGATTGCGGGCGATGTGCCGAGATAGACGTAGACTGTCATCGTGTTGGTCGATTTGTCATAGCCGATCTGGGGTGCAATGCCGCCCGGCTTGCGAAAGGTCGTTCCATCAAAATCCATCGGCCGCGGCACAACTTCGCCCCACCCGCCGGCCAGGCGCTCAGCGAGTGAATCGCGTGTGGTTGCGCGCTCGGTGGGATCGTTGCTGACGCCGGTGATGTCGGGAAGGCTGATGCGGACCTGGCCGTCATGCGTGGTCTCGAGCCGCGCCACGATCATCGTGTCACCCGATTCATACGCGCCTTCCCACCGCCCGTCGGGCGGCGCCGACGGCGAGCAGGCGGAAAGTGTACAGAGCATCAGCGCGGCAAAGGCGAGCCGGACGACCATGAAGCCCTCGAATCAGCGGTTGGATTGTAATCCGCGTCCGCGCCTTCAACCAGTTCGTGCAGACCTGAAATGCGCGAATGCGACGGCTTCTCCCTTGCTTGAGCGGGGGCGGATTGATAGTCCATTCCCTTAATCGCCAAGGCGGGAATCATGTCCACCCCATCCAAGCCGTTGCCCAAGGGCTTCCTTTCGGAATCGCTCGGCCGTATCCAGCCGTCTCCCACGATCGCCGTCACGCAGAAGGCACGCGACCTGAAAGCCGCAGGGCGCGATGTGATCGGTCTCGGCGCAGGCGAGCCCGATTTCGACACACCGGACAACATCAAGGAAGCCGCCATCGCCGCAATCCGTCGCGGTGAAACGAAATATACGGCGGTTGAAGGCATCCCCGAACTGCGTGCCGCGATCGCAGGCAAGTTCAAGCGCGAGAACAACCTGACATATTCGCCCTCGCAGTGCTTCGTGGCACCGGGCGGGAAGGCGGTGATCTATTCCGCGATGATGGCGACGCTGAATCCGGGCGATGAAGTCATTTGCATCGCGCCGTATTGGGTGAGCTATCCGGACATCGTTCTGCTCGGCGGCGGCAAGCCCGTGATCGTTGAGGCGAAGATGGAGGATGGCTTTCGCCTGACTCCATTGGCGCTGGAAGCGGCGATCACGCCGAAGACCAAGTGGATCATCTTCAACCAGCCATCCAACCCGACGGGCGCCTGCTACACGCGTGAACAGATCAAGGCGCTGACGGATGTGCTGATGAAGCATCCCCAAGTCTGGATCCTGACCGATGACATGTACGAGCACCTCGTCTATGGCGGGTTCAAGCTGCACACGATCGCGGAAGTCGAGCCGGGTCTGTACGACCGCACGCTCACGATGAACGGCGTGTCCAAGGCCTATTCGATGACCGGCTGGCGCATCGGCTATTGCGCGGGTGCGGAGCCGTTGATCAAGGCGATGACCAAGCTGCAGTCGCAGTCCGTGTCGAACCCGACTTCCATCTCGCAATGGGCGGCGGTCGAGGCGTTGAACGGGACGCAGGACTTCATCCCGAAATTTCAGAAAGTGTTCGAGGAGCGCCGCGATCTCGTTGTGTCGATGCTAAACCAGGCGACGGGAATCGAGTGTCCGAAGCCCGAGGGCGCGTTCTACGTTTATCCAACGGTGCGCAAGCTCATCGGCAAGAAGACCGAAGCCGGCAAGGTTATCGCGACAGACGAGGATTTTGCTGGCGAGCTGCTTGAGGCAGAGGGCGTCGCTGTGGTGCACGGCGCGGCGTTCGGTCTTTCGCCGTTCTTCCGCATTTCCTACGCGACGTCGAACGCGGCGTTAGAAGAAGCGTGCCGGCGCATCCAGCGCTTCTGCGCCAGCCTGCGTTAGCGGCCGATAACGGTCTGCGCCGCGAAATAGATCAGCGTCCAGAAGCCGGCGCTGAGCGCGACTGCCGTCCACCAGACCGCGCGCGGTGAGTAGGGCTGTACAGGTGCGCGCGCGCGACGGACGCGCGGGATGTAGTGCCTGTCGCTGTGAGTGTAGATGGTCATGTATCGAAAACGGACAGCTGAGACCTAAGTTCCTCTTTCGATGAAGCGCTTTGCGGCGGGAAAAAGGCAATCGCTTCAAGCATCGGCGCCGCAAGCGATATTTGATTCGGGCGGCCTTGCTCCGGGCGAATAACAGAGCGACGATCCTTTATGTGTGGGGCGCGTGACGCGGCCCGAAGACCCGGGAAAAGCGCCCGCCGCGCCCCCGGACTCCCGCGAGGGAGCCCGAAGGAGGCGCGCGATGTCAGGACAAAATACAACAGGCAGAGGACCACGCACCGTGGCCCTGGTTGGACCTTATGGCAGCGGCAAGACCACGTTGCTTGAGAGCATTCTATCCATTACGGGCGCGGTGCAGCGAAAAGGCCAGGTGGCGCAGAAGAACACCGTCGGTGATGCGAGCCCCGAGGCACGCGCGCGACAGATGAGTGTCGAGGTGAACTCCGCCACCACCAAATTCCTCGACCAGAGTTTCACCTTCCTCGATTGCCCCGGCTCCATCGAATTTTTGCAGGAGACGCTCAACGTTCTTCCCGGTGTGGATGCGGCCGTCGTGGTGTGCGAGCCGGAGCCGGCGAAGCTCGCGATGCTGAAGCCATACCTGAAGCGTCTTGGCGATCTGCGCATTCCGCACTTCCTGTTCGTCAACAAGATCGACAAGGCCGGCGGATCGCTGCGCGCGCTTTTGACGATGCTTCAGGATGCGAGCGACTCGCCGCTCCTGCTGCGGCAGATGCCGATCTGGGAGAACGGTGCGATCAGCGGCTTCGTCGATCTCGCGCTCGAGCGCGCCTACATCTACCGCCCCCATGCTGCCAGCGAAATCGTGGATATCGCCGACAAGGATGGCGAGAGGGAAGCGCGCTTCGCGATGCTGGAGAAGCTGGCCGACTATGACGAGCATCTGATGGAGGAGCTGCTTTCCGACATCGATCCGCCGAGGGAAGAAGTGTTTGGCGATCTGGCGAAGGAGCTGGCGCAGGGTCTCGTCGTACCGGTGCTTATTGGCTCAGCGGACGGCGACAATGGGGTGCGGCGTCTCCTGAAGGCGCTGCGCCACGAAGTGCCGGATGTCTCGGCTGCCGCTGCGCGGCTCGGCGTCAAGACGAACGGCGAGGCTGTCGTACACGTGCTCAAGACCTACAATTCCAATCACGGGCGGCTCAGTCTCGTGCGGGTGTTGTCGGGATCGTTGAAGGACGGTGCGGTGCTGCATCGGCGGGATGGCGGCGATGCGCGCATCGGCGGCCTCTTCGCGATGAAGGGCGAGGCGCAGACGAAGCTATCTGAAGCAAAGGCCGGCGACACCGTGGCGCTGGGAAGACTCGAAGGCGTGGCGACCGGCGAAACGCTGGCCTCGACAAAGATCGCGCTGCCAAAGGTGAAAGTGGAGGAGTTGCCGGTCGTTTACGGTCTCGCCATAGAGGCGGCCGACCGCAAGGATGAGGTCAAGCTGACGGCTGCAATCCAGAAATTGCGCGACGAGGATCCGTCGCTGCATTTCCGGCAGGACGCGGCGCTGCAGGAGATGTCATTGGCCGGGCAGGGCGAGATCCATCTGAAGGTCGCGGTCGAGAAGCTCGCCAACAAATATGGCCTCAAGCTTCACACGCGCCAGCCGCAGGTGCCTTACCGGGAAACGATCCGCAAGACGGTGCGCCAGCACGGCCGCCACAAGCGTCAGTCCGGCGGTCACGGACAGTTCGGCGATGTGCACATCGACATAAAACCGCTACCGCGCGGCACCGGCTTCGTGTTCGAGGATCAGATCAAGGGCGGTGTTGTCCCACGACAGTTCATACCGTCAGTCGAGAAGGGTGTGATCGATTATCTCAGGCGTGGACCGCTTGGATTCCCCGTGGTGGATGTCGGTGTCGCGCTCGTCGACGGTTCGTTCCACGCCGTTGATTCTTCCGACGCGGCTTTCCAGACCGCTGCGCGCGTAGCGATGACGGAAGGTATGCCAGGCTGCTCGCCTGTGCTGCTCGAACCGATCATGCGGGTTCGCATCCATGCTCCGAGCGAAGCTACCGCCAGGGTCAACGCGGTCGTCAGCGGGCGCCGCGGCCAGATCTTGGGGTTTGACTCTCGTGACGGCTGGAAGGGCTGGGACACCGTCGAAGCGCAGATGCCGCTGTCAGAAGTAAGCGACATCATCATCGATCTCCGATCGCTCACACAGGGTGTCGGCACCTTCGACATGGAGTTCGATCACCTGGCCGAGTTCACCGGCAAGTTGGCCGACCAGGTTGTGGCAGAGCATAAGGCGGCCGCCTGAAGCTGTGCTAACGTGAAGCGGCGCCTCGACATGCGGGGCGCCGTTTTCCTTGGGAGGGGACCTTGAGCGACACGTCTTTGATTGGCACGCCGTTTCACGGAAAACTGCGTGCCTCTTCCACGCAGCTTCTGATACTCGGCGTGATCATGCTGCTGCTTGGCGTCGTCGCGCTGGTCTTTCCAATGATCTCGACGCTGGTCGCGACATTGCTCGCCGGGTGGACGCTGCTTTTCGCAGGTGTGCTCACGTTCATCGGTGCGTTCTCGATCCACGGCACCGGACCGTTCTTCGGTGCGATGCTGACGGGGCTCATATCATTCGCAGCCGGCGTCTTCCTGGTCTTCAATCCGCTCCATGGCGCGATCGCGCTGACGCTTCTTCTGGGCGTGATCTTCCTGTTTCAGGGCGCTTTCGAGATCGTCTTTGCCTTCGAAGCGCGTCCGCATCCCGGCTGGCAATGGATGCTCGTCTCTGGTGTCGCGAGCATCGTCATGGCGGCGTTCGTGGCGGCCGGCTGGCCGGCGATCTCGCTCGTGCTGCTGGGCATCCTGCTCGGGATCAATTTCATCACGACCGGGATGGGCTACATCTTCATCTCGCGCGCAGCGAAGGCGGCGGGGTGAGAGCATCGCACTAGACACTTACGTCATCGCCGGGCTTGTCCCGGCGACCCATACACTCCGTGATTCAGTTGTGCGTATGGATGGCCGGGACAAGCCCAGCCATGACGATGATGTGATGCGCGCTCTGCTTACAACGTCGACGCGTTGAACGTGTCGCACTGATCTATATCACCGGTCTGGAAGCCGCGCTGGAACCAGCGCACGCGTTGCGCGCTCGAGCCGTGGGTGAAGGAGTCCGGCACGACATAGCCCTGCGCCTGCTTCTCCAGCGTGTCGTCACCGACGGCGCTCGCAGCACGCAGACCTTCCTCCACGTCGCCGGTCTGCAGAATGTTGAACCGCGCCTGCGCCTTGTTGGCCCACACGCCGGCATAGCAATCGGCCTGCAGCTCGAGCCGCACACTCGCTCCGGTCGCGCCCTTGGATTGCGGACCCGAGAGGTTGCCGCGCTGCCGTTGCATCGTGCCGAGCAGGTTCTGGATGTGATGACCATACTCATGCGCGATCACATAAGCCTGGGCGAAATCGCCCGGCGCGCCGAAGCGGGTCGCGAGCTCGTTGAAGAACGACAAATCGATATAGATGCGCTGATCGCCCGGGCAATAGAACGGCCCCGCTGCCGACTGCCCTGCGCCACAGGCGGTAGAAGTTGCGTTGTCATAGGGTGTGAAGATCGCCGGCTGGTACTGCACGCCGCGACTCGCGAGCTCGGCCTTCCAGATGTCTTCGTTCGATCCGATAATCTTGCGGGCGAACTGGAACGAGGCGTCGTCGCTGCGCGGACCGGACGAGGGCTGCGTCTGCTGGACCGGCGAGACCGGGCCTCCCCCGCCGCCGAGTAGCTGGCTTGGGTCAACTCCCAGGAACAGTGCAATGAGGATGATGACGATGATGCCGAAGCCGCCGCCTCCTACCGCCATGCGAGGGCCGAAGCCGCCACCACCACCACCTTGACCGCGGCGATCGTCGACATTGTCGGATGGGCGGAGGTCGTCCAGGCGCATCGGAATTCTCCCTCGGAATTCCAGACACCATAGCAAGCATTCGACACAAAAAAACGCCGGAGCGTTTGGGGCGCCCCGGCGTCAGGCTTGCTTGGGTTTGCACGAGCGGAGCCCGCGCCAGCCGCTTGGGACGGCTGTGCCAGAGGCCGGAAATTGGGGGGACGGCCTCCCGCACACCCGACATAAGTTCGACAAACAAGGCTTCAAGAGAGCCTGCGTCAGAATTTCCAGTCTTTTGATGCTTTCACCAGAAAATCGCGGAAAGCTGCAACACGCTTCGACTGACGCAGCGCATCCGCATAGACAAGATGCACATCGAAGGCGGGTCCTGGCACTTCTGGCAGCAAACGGATCAGGTGTGGACGGTCTGCCGCGACATAATCTGGCACTGCTGCCACGCCGACACCGGCCTCTGTCGCGCACAATATGCCTGTCACATTATTGATACGGACTGTGCGTCCTGTGCCATTCATCCGGCGCCGGGTCTGATCGAGCAGCCAGTTGACCTCGCGGATCTCCGGCGCCGCGGTCTCGCCATAGGCGACGACCGTGTGGTTCGCGAGATCATCAAGCGACGTGGGCGTACCGTATTTGTCCAGATATTCCTGCGTCGCGTACATGTGGTAGTGCACGGTGAACAGCTTGCGCTGAATGAGGTCAGCCTGCACCGGCGCACGCATGCGGATGGCGATATCTGCCTCACGCTGGGCAAGGTCGAGTTCGCGGTCCTCCATCACGAGATGGACTTCGACCTCAGGATATTCTTTCAGGAATTCGTCCAGGCGCGGAACGAGCCAATAGGTGCCGATGCCGTGGCTCGCGGTTATTTTGAGTGTGCCGCGCGGAGCCTCTCGAACATTCTTAAGAGCCTCTTCGGCCTG
>DASZCC010000518.1:0-2012 GCA_035943485.1 Rhizomicrobium sp.
AAATGCGCTGCTTTCAGCGCGCTCTCCGAAAATAGAATGCCGTTGTTGGCAACAATGCCGACCGGCATGCCCTCGATATGCGCGAAGCCGGTGACGATGGTCGTGCCATAGAGCTTCTTGAACTCATCGAAATCCGAACCATCGACCAGCCGGGCGATGATCTCGCGCACGTCGTATTGTGTCGCCAGCGTCGGCGGCACGATGCCGTCGAGCTCGGATGTGTCGAATGCCGGGGCGCGTGCTGCGGCAATCGGAATGTCCGGCTGCTTGCGATGGTTCAGGCCGCCCACGATCTGGCGCACGATAGCCAGCGCATGTGTGTCGTCATTGGCGAGATGATCCGCCACGCCCGACTGGCGCGTGTGCACCTCTGCGCCGCCGAGTTCTTCCGCGGTCACGATCTCGCCCGTCGCGGCCTTCACCAGCGGCGGACCGGCGAGGAAGATCGTGCCCTGCCCTTTGACGATGATGGTCTCGTCGCTCATCGCCGGCACGTAAGCGCCACCGGCGGTGCACGAGCCCATGACGCTCGCGATCTGCGGAATGCCCGCCGCGCTCATCGTCGCCTGGTTGAAGAAGATGCGACCGAAATGTTCGCGGTCCGGGAATATCTCTGCCTGATTGGGCAGGTTCGCGCCGCCGGAGTCGACGAGATAGATGCACGGCAGCCGGTTTTCGCGCGCGATCTCCTGCGCCCGCAGATGCTTCTTTACCGTCACCGGATAATAGGTACCGCCCTTGATCGTCGCGTCGTTGCAGACGATCACGCATTCGCGGCCCGACACGCGGCCGATGCCCGTGATGATGCCCGCGCCATGGATATCGCCGTCATACATGCCGTTGGCCGCGAGTGGTGACAGCTCCAGGAACGGCGAACCCGGATCGAGCAGCCGTTCCACGCGATCGCGTGGCAGCAGCTTGCCGCGCTCGGTATGCCGCGTGCGCGCCCGCTCATCGCCGCCCAGCGCCGCGACAGACATGCGCGACTTCAGATCGGCGATGAGCTTGCCCATCGCTTCGGCGTTTGACTTGAACCCGGCGCTGTTTGGCGAAATCGCCGACTTCAGAGCACTCACACCAGCTCCACCGCGACGGCCGTCGCCTCGCCGCCGCCGATGCAGAGCGACGCCACGCCGCGCTTCAGGCCGCGCTTCTTGAGTGCGTTCAACAACGTCACGATGATCCGCGCACCCGATGCGCCGATCGGATGGCCCAGCGCACAGGCGCCGCCGTTCACATTGACTTTGGCATGATCGAGACCGAGATCGCGCATCGCGATCATTGGCACATTGGCGAACGCCTCATTGATCTCGAACAGGTCGACCTCATCCTTGGTCCAGTCGGCAAGCTTCAGCACCTTCTGGATCGCACCGACGGGAGCGGTGGTGAACCAGCGCGGCTCATGCGCATTGCTCGCCTGCGCCACGATGCGGGCAATCGGCTTGAGGCCACGCGCCTTGGCCACGTCCTCACGCGCCAGCACAAGGGCCGCCGCACCATCGGAGATCGAAGCGGAGCTGGCGGCCGTCACTGTGCCATCCTTGCCGAACGCGGGCTTCAGCGTCGGGATCTTCGCCGGATCAGACTTGCCGGGCTGTTCGTCTTTCGAGACCTCAACATCGCCCTTCCGCGTCGGGACCGTCAGCGTGACAATCTCGCCGTCGAACGAGCCATCGCCCTGCGCCCGCTTGGCGCGGTTCAGCGACTCGATGGCATAGGCGTCCTGCATCTCGCGCGTGAACTGATACTGCCGCGCCGCGTCCTCGCCATAGGTGCCCATCAGGCGATGCTCATAAGCGTCTTCGAGGCCGTCGAGGAACATGTGGTCCTTCACCTCGCCATGACCCATGCGATAACCGCCGCGCGCCTTTGGCAGCAGGTAGGGTGAGTTCGTCATGCTCTCCATTCCGCCGGCCACCACGATGTCGGCGCGGCCCAGCGCAAGCTGATCGCTGCCCACCATCACCGCCTTCATGCCCGAGCCGCAGACCTTGCTGATCGTCGTCGCCGGG
>DASZCC010000519.1:0-5932 GCA_035943485.1 Rhizomicrobium sp.
CAACATCGCCATGCTCTGGCACCAAAATCTGCACGGTCAAACGATCCGACAGGCCCGCCCGCCAGCCCACCGAGGCGCGCTCGGCGACCAGCGAGGCGCCCAGCGCCAGCGCCGCCAGGAACGCCATCACGCCGATCACGACATCGAGCGGCGCGGCCCCCTTCTCGCGCGGCAGCAACCTTCCGGACGAACGGTTCATGGCCGCACCGCCGATCTGAGCTCGACCAGTCTCCCATCGACCAGGCGCATCTCGCGTGCCTTGGTGCTTTCGATCAGCGCCCGGTCATGCGTCGCGATCAGCACCGTGGTGCCGAGCCGGTTGAGTTCGCCGAACAGCCTTATCAGCCGCGCGCCGATCTCCGGATCGACATTGCCGGTAGGCTCGTCGGCGATCAGGAGATCGGGCCGCGCGACAACGGCGCGCGCGATCGCGATGCGCTGCTGCTCGCCGCCGGACAGTGTGGCCGGCTTGGACTGCATCCGGTCGCCCAGCCCGACCCAGGAGAGCAGCTCCTCGACATCGTGTTCATATTCGCCGTCCTGGCGGCCCGCGAGGCGCAGCGGCAGCGCGACGTTGTCGAAGGACGAGAGGTGATCGAGC
The DNA here is from genome assembly GCA_035943485.1 of Rhizomicrobium sp. GTDB lineage: Bacteria > Pseudomonadota > Alphaproteobacteria > Micropepsales > Micropepsaceae > Rhizomicrobium. The sequence continues at coordinate 602 of DASZCC010000519.1, forward strand.
AGCCGGAAATCCTGGAACACGACACCGATCCGGCGGCGGATCGCGGGAAAGTCGCGGCGCTCCAGTGTGGCCATGTCGTTGCCGAACAGGGTGATCAGACCGCGCAATGGTGGCTCGGCGACATAGATCAGCTTCAACAGAGTCGTCTTGCCGGCACCCGACAGCCCAGTCAGGAATGTGAACGATCCCGGCTCGAGCGTGAATGTCACGTCACGCAGCACCTCAGGCCCGGCGCCATAGCGCATGCCGACATTTTCGAAGCGAACCATGGTGTTGGACCATAAAGGGCGTCGGGTGGAAGTGGAAACGGTTCGGGTGGTCGTCCATTACACCACCCCGTCATGGGCGGGCTTGACCCGCCCATCCATCAGACGCGCATTGCGCGTCTGAGACTCATTGCTCGCGGACGCTCGCGTGATGGATGGGCGGGTCAAGCCCGCCCATGACGGTTATGCTTGGTGTCTGTCCACCCCACATCACGCGTTAATGAGAAGATGCGATAATCCTGTGATGCGGCGGCCTTTCCATTGCTAGCAAATGGCCGTTGCCTCTATTTTCGGCGCTCAGGAGACGCCTTCCGAAATGATTCTGACCTGCCCGCAATGCGCGACCCGCTACCAGGTAGACGGGGCGAATTTCCCCGCGGCCGGGCGCAGCGTGCGTTGCGCGAAGTGTGGCCATGTCTGGCATCAGATCGGTCCGGAGCCGGAGCCTGATCCGGACGCGGAGATCGTCGCCCATGATCCGACGCCGGCGGCGGGACCGGCCTCGATGGCCACCGCTTCCACCGACCTGTCCACGCCGTCTTCGATCCGCGCCATGGCGCCGGCGGCCGTCACTGTCGAGCCCGAGACGCGCACGGTGCCCAACAGCGTATGGGTCCGCCGCGGTGTGATCGCCGGTGGCTGGCTGATGCTGGTGGCGCTGATCATCGTCGTCGGCTGGGCGGCCGTCGTCTTCCGTGATGCGGTGGCTGCGTGGCTCCCACGCACGGCCGCGATCTACAATGCTGCGGGACTGCCGGTGAACGCCAATGGCATGGACATCGCCGATCCCTCCTACACCTACCAGATCGAAAGCGGGCAAAAGGTGCTGGTCGTCAGCGGCAAGGTCGTCAACCGCGGCGATCATGAACTTGCCGTGCCTGCGGTGCGCATCGCGCTGTTCGACGGCAACCGTCACGAACTTTATCACTGGAACGTCGCACCGGCCGCGACCACGCTTGGTCCCGGCGGCCTTTCGGAATTCCATGCCAGGCTCCCTAATCCGCCGGAGGCGACGCGCAGTGCCGAAGTCACTTTCGCGCGTCCGGGCGAGTGAGTACGCACGACATCCTGTTTCCGGCCGACGAGATCGCGCAGCGTGTGCGCGCTATGGCGCGTGACATCGCGCAAGGGCCGAAGCCCCAGATTGTCGTGCCGGTGCTTGCTGGGGCGTTCGTCTTCGCCGCCGATCTCGTGCGCGCTCTGGTGGATGAAGGCCTGTCGTTGCCGATCGAATTCCTCTGGCTGCGCAGCTATGGCGACAAGCGGTCGGGCAGCGACGTGCGCACGCTGGTCGGTCCCGGCGATGCGGTGCGCGGCCGTTCGGTGCTGCTGATCGACGGCGTGCTCGACAAGGGCGCGACGCTGGCGCGGGCAAGCGTGCTGCTGCGCGAAGCCGGCGCGGTATCGGTCACGACGGCGGTCGTGGTCGACAAGCGGCTGCCGGAAGCGCTGCTGAAGGCTGATCACGCCGCGTTCGTCGACGTGCACGACTTCATCATCGGCTACGGCATGGACGATGCCGGCATGTCGCGCGCGCTGCCGTATATCGGCAAGGTGAAGTAGGCCGTACCGGTCTTCTGAACTTTGCATTTTCATTTTCAGCTTCATTCCGGACACATTGAGAGTCCCCATCGGGACGACGTTCTTTATTTGAATGGCAGACGGAGTCCGGGCTGGGACTCTGGCTGCACAAATAAAGAATTTTCGCGTGTTCAGACGCGCGAAGGCGGTTCGCGGGCTCTCATGGTATCGATCTCAAGTTGAGCAATTGGTACAAAGAAGCCGACCGTGGTTTTCACGATCGGCTTAGGGCACACCTTGCGGGATGTGGGAGAAATGGTGCCGGCACAGACTCGGTACAAGGGGCCGATGTGGGTATGGGGGTTGCGTTCTTGCAATTGCGCGAAGTGTGGCGTGCTGAGCAACTCAAGCTGTCATCCCGGACAAGCGATGCGTCAGCATCGCGCCGATCCGGGACCCATCCCGATGCGTTGGAATGGGTCCCGGATAGTCTCGCTGCGCGAGCCTTCCGGGATGACAGGTATAGGAAAGTTCACGCGACTTCGCGCTCAACACTTAAAATTGCTTCAGCAACCGGTCGATATAATCCAGCTCCTGCTGCGGACGGCCGCGTTCGGCGGCGCGGCGGCGGAGTTCTTTCAGGATGTCGCGTGCGCGCTCCATTTCCGATGCACCCGGGACTTTCACGCTGTCGCCGAGATCGGGCTGGCCGCCGGTCCTGCGGCCCATCGGGTCTTCGCCACTGCCCTGCTGCTGCCCTTCCATCATCTTCTTGGCGAGCGTGTTGGCCGCGCTGCGCAGCGCATCGAGCGCGTTCTTCTGATCGACGCTTGAGCCGTTCAGGTCGTTGCTGCCAAGCTCCTGGCCCGACTGTCCCATCGATCGCCCGGCGCGGCCGAGGTCGTCGGGCGCCGGGATCTTCTGGTCGCCGAGGCCTTTGAGGATGCCGTTCAGCTGGTTCTGGATATCGCCCTGCTGCTTCTGCAGGTCCTTCGGATCGACCGGATTGCCCTGACGGCCCTTGAACGTCTTGTCGAGCAGGCCGCGCTGCTGACCCATCAGGTCGCCGAGCTTTCCGATCGCATCGCGCATCGCCTTCTGCTGCGGCGTCTCTGGGCCGCCGCTGCCTGAGCCGTTCGACAGGCGCAGATTCTCGAGCAGGTTCTGCAGGAGCGCCATCAGTTGTTGCGCCTGTTCGCGCGAACCGCTCTGCGCCAGCTGCTGGATCGCTTTCAGCAGAGCTTCGAGATCCTGCTGGCTCAGGACCTTTGTGTCGGGCGAAGGCGGCGGCGCGTTGCCCTGTTCGGGATTGGCGGCGAGCGCTTCCATATAACGATGCATCGCGTCCTGGTAACGCTGGAGCAGCTGGTCGATCACTTCCTGTGGTGCGCCCTGCGCTAAGGCCTGCGCGATCATCGCCTGCAGCGCGCGCAGTTCGGCCGCCGCACTCAGCATGCCGCCGCGTTCAAGGCCGGTCGCAATCTGCCACAGCAGATCCTGCGCATGCTCGACATCAGACGGCCGCTCTGCAAGCGCGATGCTCCAGCGCGCGGCGCGGATGCCGGTGTAGGGACCCGACCCGCCCTTGAAGAACAGCTCCGGCTTGAAGGTCAGCGCATCCAGCCAGCGCACCACGCGATTGAGATCGCCTGGTGTGTTGGCGACGGCGAGACTCTGCCGCTGCTCTATTAGCGCGCGTGCCAGCGGGTTCGTGAACACGCGCGCGGGCAAGCGCATCCGTTGCGGCGCCGTGGCAGACGTCTGGCCGAGTGCATCCCCGGCCACCAGCGCGATGTTCACGTCGAGCCCCGCATAGGGATTGGCGGTGAGATCGGTATAGCTCGTCTGGTTGATCACCCGCGCCTGATCCGGCAATGCGATGTCGACATTGAGCGGTTTGCCATGCCCCTTGATCGGCGTGATCACCGCATGCACCGTGACGACGCCGTAATCGTCGGCCGCATGGAAACGCAGCTTGAGCACCGCGTGTTCGGTCTGGCCCGGCTTGTCGAGGAAAGCGATCGTCGGCGGCTTGTCCGGAATCGACGTGATGTTCCAGTCGCCGATCGCGCGACCATTGCTCCGTACGCGCACACCCGCGTCGCTGCCGATCGTGTAGGTCGCGGCATATTCACCATTGCCGCCGGTGAAGCCGGCCTTGGCATCGGTCGCCGAGTCGAGCGCCAGCGCCGGTGCGTGACCGGCACCGTGGACGCGCAGGTTCAGCGTCGACCCCGCCGGCACGGCAAGACGAAGACCGGGGGTGAGATAGACGGGTGCCTGTCCCGTATAGGCCGGCGGATCGATCCAGGCGTCGACCGTCGCTATCGCGCCAACACCGGTGTCGTTGAACGCGGCCCACAGGCGGCGGCCGATATCGGCGCCGGCGACGACAAGTGCCGCGAGCAGCAGCAGGCCGATGATATGGCGCAAGCCGCGCGGATCGCGTTGCGCGAGATTGGGCGACGGCCAGCCGAGGCGCAGCTTGCCGATCCGTGCGAGTTGCTGCGTCATATGCAGCTTCCACAATTCCTCCGCCAGCGGATCGCCGCGTCCGGCTGCGATGGTGTCGGAATGTTCGGAGATCGGGCGATGCGCGATCGCGCTCGTCTGTTCAAGCCGGCGTGCGCCGTCGAACCATGTCGGAACATGGAAGTTGCGGAAGCCAAAATAGAGGGACAAGCCGATCGCGGTGATGGTGCCGCCGAGGATCAGCGCGTGCAGGACCCACGGCAGCGGTGCGAACAGATCGAACAGCGCCAGCACGATGAACACGCCGGCGATTGCGCTGGCCGGCCACAGCGCAGGCCAGGCGCGCTCCCACAGCAGCGCAGCGCGCGACGCGGCGACGAACCGGTTGGTTTCGTCAGCTCTGGAGCCAGTCCGGAATTCGTTCGGATCCGAATAACGCGTCATCATCCAATCTCGGGCGCACTAGGCTCCACAGGTCGCCCCTAACCAGCACCTCGGGCGCCGGCGGCCGCGCATTGTAGGCCGAAGACATCACCGCGCCATAGGCGCCGGCAGTCAGGATCGCGACCAGATCGCCCGCCCGCAGCGCCGGCATTTCGCGGTCCGCAGCAAAAGTGTCCGAGGTTTCACAGATCGGGCCGACCACATCGTAGCGAGCGCGCCCGTCGAGGGCGTTTGCCTCGTGCACACGCACGATATCGTGATGGGAATCGTAGAGCGCCGGCCGGATCAGGTCGTTCATTCCGGCATCGATGATGGCGAAGGTCTTGTTCTCGCCTTTCTTGATGTAGATCACCCGTGACACCAGCACGCCCGCATTTGCCGCAATCAGCCGGCCGGGTTCCAGGATCAGCTGCACGCCGAGATCCTTCGTGATGCGGGTCGCCATCGCGCCATAGGCAGCCGGATCGGGCGGCGGCGTGTTGGTCTGCTCATAAGGCACGCCCAGTCCGCCGCCGAGATCGAGGCGCGAGATCGCATGGCCGTCAGCACGCAGCTGGGCGGTAAGCTCGGCAACCTTGGTGAAGGCTTCCTCGAACGGCGCGAGATCGGTGATCTGGCTGCCGATATG
>DASZCC010000520.1:0-1596 GCA_035943485.1 Rhizomicrobium sp.
GAAAGCCTTGCAGCGCCGCTCGGCTGCCGTGCAGGAATTCATCCGCGTCTATCTCGCCAACTAAGCCTTCGCGTCGAACATCGCGAACTCATGCGCGATGCAGCGATCGACGAGCATGCGCCACACCGGTTCCGCGATCTCCGCGCTCAACCCTTCGCGCCTCGCCGAGGCCAACACCTTCGCGACGACATCGTCGATGCGCCCCTGATCGTGGACGACGTTGCGGTCGGTTTTGATCTCGGCAGCGCGCTCGATATAGCTCTGCCGTTCTGCCAGCAGCTTCACGAGTGCCCGGTCGAGGCGGTCGATCTCGGCCCGAACGTCGGCCATGGTGCGGCACTGGGCGGCGGTCAGATATTCCATCGGCAGTCAGCCCTTGCTATCCGGGCCACAGGTAAGCCCTTGGCGGGGATTGTGCGCTGCGTCAGATTGCGGCCCCTCGATTGAAAGGGTTGCTGGCCTCCCTATTTTCACATTATAGGAACGCCACTTTTCCAGGTCATACATCAAGCTAGTGTGGAATTACGCATGAGCACGCCTGTTGAGACGGATGTCGCCATCATTGGAGCCGGCCCGATCGGCCTGTTCGCCGTGTTCGAGCTCGGACTGCTCGACCTGAAAGCGCATCTGGTCGACATCCTTGACCGGCCCGGCGGTCAGTGCACCGAGCTGTATCCCGAGAAGCCGATCTACGACATTCCCGGTCTGCCGATCGTGACGGGCCAGGATCTCACCAATCGTCTGCTCGAACAGGTCAAGCCGTTCAATCCGACGTTCCATTTCGGCGAGATGGCGGCGGCGCTGGAGAAGCTGCCCGACGGCCGCTGGAAGCTGAAGACCGACGCCGGCACCGAGATCATCGCGCCGGTCGTCGTCATCGCGGCCGGTGGCGGCAGCTTCGTGCCGAAGCGCCCGCCCGTGCCGGGCATCGAAGGTTTCGAGAACAAGGGCGATGGCGTCGGCGTGCACTATGCCGTGCGCAAGATGGAGACCTTTCGTGGCAAGAACATCCTGATCGCCGGCGGCGGTGACAGCGCGCTCGACTGGACGATCAACCTTGCGCCGCTCGCCAACAGCATCACGCTTGTTCATCACCGCGACGGTTTCCGCGCCGCGCAGCACAGCGTCAACCAGATGCGCGAGCTGGAGAAGCAGGGCAAGGTGAAATTCCATGTCGCCAGCGTGAAGGCGCTGCATGGCGATGACGGCAAGCTCTCTGGCGTTACGCTTTCCGGCGCCGACAAGACAGAATGGCATCACGAGACGGATGCGTTCCTGCCGTTCTTCGGGCTTACCATCAAGCTCGGTCCCATCGCCGAGTTCGGTCTGAACCTGAACGAGAACCTAGTGCCGGTCGACACCGCGCGCTTCGAAAGCCAGACGCCGGGTATATTCGCCATCGGCGATATCAATACCTATCCCGGCAAGCTGAAGCTGATCCTGTCAGGCTTCCATGAAGCGGCGCTGATGTCGCAGGCCGCGTTCCATATCTGCAAGCCGAATGAGAAGTTGCGTTTCCAGTACACGACGTCATCGTCGAACCTTCAGAAGAAGCTGGGTGTGAACGCATGAAGATCGTCGCCACCGACCGCAACG
>DASZCC010000521.1:0-22823 GCA_035943485.1 Rhizomicrobium sp.
CCAATCACAGGCTGGACGAGCCGTCGGAGGCGCTTCTCGTACCGGCCAACCGTTTCGAGGTGCTGGAGTGCAATGCCGCCCGCGACGCTGTGATGGCCGGCGAACTCGACGGTGAGCGGCTCAAGCGTGGCGGCCTCGACGTGCTGGCGCAGCACATACTCGGCATGGCGTGCTCAAAGCCGTTCGATGCCGCACAGCTCTACGCCGAAGTGCGTTCGGCCTCGCCTTACACGCATCTCACACGCGCAGATTTCGACAAGGTGGTGGATTTCGTGGCGACGGGCGGCTACGCGCTCCGGCGATACGACCGCTACGCGAAGCTGCGGCAGACACCGGAAGGGTTGTGGCGGCTGGCGCAGCAATACCGGATGAACGTCGGCGTGATCATCGAAGACCCGATGGTCGACATCCGCATGCAGGCGCGTGGGCGGCCGACCGGTGCCGGCGGTCGCGTGCTCGGCAAGATGGAGGAGTATTTTCTGGAACAGCTGATGCCGGGCGACACCTTCACCTTTTCCGGCCATGTCCTGCGCTTCGAAGGCATGCGCGAGGATGGCGCCTATGTCTCGCGTTCCAACGACGCCGAAGCGCAGATACCCTCCTACAATGGTGGCAAGTTCCCGCTTTCAACATTTCTGGCGCAGCGCGTGCGCGAGATGGTTTCGAAGCCTGAATCCTGGCACGTGCTGCCGGACCCGGTGCAGGAATGGCTGCGTATCCAGGAGTTCCGCTCCGTCATCCCCAAGCCCGGCGAGTTGCTGGTCGAAACCTTTCCGCGCGGATCGAAGGAATATCTCGTCTGCTATCCGTTCGAGGGTCGCCTGGCGCACCAGACGCTGGGCATGCTGCTAACGCGCCGGCTTGAGCGCTTGCGGTTACGGCCACTGGGTTTCGTCGCCAACGAATATGCGCTGGCCGTATGGGCGCTGCGCGATATGGGAGGCGCAGATATGGGTGCGCTGTTCGCGGAGGACATGCTGGGCGACGACCTGGATGCATGGCTCGCAGATTCCAGTCTCTACAAGCGGCACTTCCGGAACTGCGCGATCATCTCGGGACTGATTGAACGTCGCACGCACAGCCACGAGAAGACGGGCCGGCAGGTGAACTTCTCATCCGACCTGATCTACGATGTGCTGCGGGAACATGAGCCCGACCACATCCTGCTGCGTGCGACATATGAAGATGCCGGCACCGGCCTGCTCGACATCCAGCGGCTGGCGGATATGTTGAAACGCATCCGGAATCGGATTGTGGTTCGACGGCTGGACCGCGTGTCGCCGCTGGCCGTGCCTGCCCTGCTGGAGATCAGCAAGGAAATGGTGGCCGGCGAGGCGCACGAAGACATCCTGCACGAGGCCGAGGAAGAGTTGATCAGGGACGCCATGCGTGTCGATTGAGATTGCCCATGCCGAAGTGAACGGCGAACTGTTGCAGCTGGATTGCGCGGGCGCGGCCTGGTGGCCGGCGGAGCGCACGCTGATCTTCGCCGATATCCATTTCGAGAAGGGTTCGTCGTTTGCGCGGCGCGGTGCGCTGCTGCCGCCTTACGATACACGGATCACGCTTCGGCGGATGGCAGCGGTGATCTCGGCTTATACGCCGCGTCGCGTGATCGCGCTCGGCGACTCCTTTCACGACACCGAGGCCGCCAATCGTCTCGACGATGAAGAGCGTGGCGCGCTGGCCCGGCTTGTCGGTTGCACCGACTGGGTCTGGATCGAGGGCAACCATGATCCGCATCCGCCAGCGTGGCTTGGCGGCAGCGTGACGGCGGAGCTTGCGATTGGCGGTCTGGTTTTCCGGCACGAACCGTCGCGCACGGTTCAACCGGGCGAGATTGCCGGGCATCTGCACCCCTGTGCCACAATCACACTGCGTGGCCGCAGCCTGCGCCGCCGGTGTTTCGCATCGGACGGTCTTCGCATGGTGATGCCGGCCTTCGGCGCCTATGCCGGCGGCCTCGACGTGCGCGAGGAGCCGATCGCGCAACTGTTCGCGGACGCATTCGCGGCCTACATGCTGGGCGGCCGGCGCGTTTATGCGGTTGCGGCGCGTGGACGGCCACAGGTGACGCGTCAGGCGTTGCGGCGGAACACGATCGACGACAGCCAACCCATCAGGATTCCCATCAGCACGGTGGACAGTCCGTAGAGCAGTGGCGAGGAATGCGCTGCCTCGAACAGGCGACGTTCAAGACCGGTCTGGTCGATGAACAGCGGCGTCGACTGCGCGCTCATGATTGTGCCGCCGCGGAACAAATAGACTTCGGCGTTGTACTGGCCGCGCGGCACGCTGGCGGGCACCGGCACATGGGCGCGGAACAAAGTCGGGCTGAGGAATTCGACGCCGCTGGGGCTCTCGCCATAGAGCCCGGCCTGCTGCTCATGGCGGACCAGTGCTGCGATGAACGGCTTGGGATCGTGGTGGCTGGAAATCCGCTCCGGGGCCAGATTGGAAAGTCCGATGGCGTAACGTTTGAGCGCATCGGTGTCCGCGATCTTCGCGAGCGGCTTTGAACTCGCGATGAAGTAGTAGGCCGGCATGCCGTAGAGCCGCGCCTGATCGCGGTTGATCCAGATGCCGGCGACGCTGTCCTTCTTGCGGACGATCATGTCGGTGTCCGGACCGCGCAGGACGACCACGACATCATTGCCGCCGGCCTCCGCCTGCTCGATGGCGCCGAACACGACGATGTCGGTGCCGGTGTAGTTGGATGTGATCTCGACCGTGTCCTGCGACAGTCCCGCCACAAGGTTCTCCGTCGCGGCAGCAGGTGCAGCGGCAAGTAAAAGTGCGATGCCGGCGGCGGTGGCTCTCATGGTGAGAGCGCCAAGGTGTAGAGATCATCGGGCGGCCAAACGAGGCCGAGCAGCAGCCGGATGCCAACGGCGAGCACTAATAGAGCCAGCAGAAGCCGCAGCTGCTCGCCGCGCAGCCTGGCCCCCACCTGCACGCCGAACTGGGCGCCGACAACACCACCGATGATCAGCAATGCGGCCAGTACGATGTCGACGCTGTAGTTGGTCGTCGCCTGCAGCACGGTGGTCGCCGCCGCCACGATAATAATCTGGAACAGCGAAGTGCCCATGACGACATTGGTCGGCATGCGCAGGATGTAGATCATCGCCGGGACGATCACGAAGCCGCCGCCAATGCCCATGATCGCCGCCAGCGTGCCGACGATGAAGCCAATGACGACCGGCGGGATCACGCTGATGTAAAGGCGCGACTCGCGGAAGCGCGTCTTGAGTGGCAGGCCGTGGATCCAGCTGTGATGGCTGCCGCGAAGACTGGGTGACGGCCTGCCGCTGCGCGCGGCGCGCAAGGTCGCCAGGCTTTCGCGCAGCATCAGCGTGCCGACCGTGCCGAGCAGGATGACGTAACTCGCGGAGACCACGAGATCCATCTGGCCCTGGCGGCGCATCCAGGCGAACAGCCACACGCCGAATGTCGTGCCGACGAGGCCGCCGCCCGCCATGACGAGACCCATCTTGATGTCGAGTGCGCGCTTGCGCCACTGCGCAATTGCGCCGGAGATAGACGAGGCGGTGACGTGGCTCGATGTTGTCGCGACGGCGACCACGGAAGGGATGCCGTAGAAGATGAGCAATGGTGTCAGCAGGAAGCCGCCGCCGACACCGAACAGACCCGAGAGGAAACCGATCGCGCCTCCCATGCCAAGTATGACCAGCCAATGGACGGACATCTCGGCGATGGGCAGATAGATTTCCATCGGGCGCTTCAGACGGAGGACGGGGCGGATGAAATCACGCCGCGACGCGCTTTCAGCCTTGTCCGACTGTGCGCGCGCGTGCTTTGGCGGTCAACCGCGAACGCGCATGGATGATGATTGGAAGGGACGTCGCGTTAGCCCGCGACGTCCTTCATGGTCGGCGGCAGGTTCGCTTCCGGCGACATCGGCACCGGCTTGAACGAGTCCGCTGCGTGCTGTGCGGCGGCACGATCGTCGGCCGAGAGTTGCGTCGACAGCGCATCGATGCGCGCCTTCGACTCCTTGTCGCCCGTCGCGGCCGCGATCGCGTACCACTTGTAGGCGTCGAGCAGGCTCTGCGGCACGCCCATGCCGCGCTCGTAGAGAACGGCGAGGTTGAACTGCGAGTCCGGCAGGCCGAGCGATGCGGCCTTGGAGAACCAGCGTGCGGCTTCGGCGAGGTTTTTGGTGGTGCCGGAGCCCGAGGTCAGTGCAACCGCCAGGTTGTGCATCGCCTTGCGATTGCCGGCCTGTGCGCCGAGCGTGTACCAGTGCACGGCCTTGACCGGATCAGCGGCGACACCGCGACCGCGCTCGAACATCGTGCCGAGACGGAATTGCGCGACCGGCTGGCCCTGTTCGGCCGCACGCTCGAGCCACTTCACGGCATCGGCGTCATTCTCGGTAACGCCGTCGCCTTCGAGATATTTCAGGCCGACGACGAGCTGTGCCTTGCCGTCTCCGCCATTGGCGAGAGCGGTGAGCCTGTCGAGCGGCGAGAGCGAGGCCACATGCTGGCCAGGATGCGGAGCCGCAGCAGCGCCATGCAACGGAGCAGCCGGGACCGCGGTCGCCTTGGCAGGCGTGGCCGGCGCGGCGACCTTGTGATCAGGCGCGGGCTTGACGATATGCGCATTGGTTGCCGGCTTCACGGTCGGGGCTGTCGGCGCAACCGCCACAGCGGCCGGCGACGTGGCAACAGGTTTGACCGGTGTGGCTGTTGCGGGAGCAACAGCCGTAGCGATGGTGGTCGGAACGACCGCAGGCTGACCGCTGATCACATGTACCGCGTTCGGCGCTGTCTTCGGCGGTGTGATCTTCACGACCTTGCGCGCGACCGGCTTGTTGAACAGATCACCGACCGGCTTCACAGCGGGTTCGGGAGCCGACAGGCGTGCATTGAGGAATGCGGCGGCCGCGAACACCAGTACGACAAGAGCGATCAGGCCGATCCAGAGATAGGTCTTGTTGCGGCTCGGCTCGGCGACCTTCGCCGTGTCGCCGCCGATGGCGTCGCCAAGGGTCGGCGTTGCCGGTGCTGTGGCCGCTGCAGCCGCTGCCGGTGCGGCAGCGGTGGAGCCCCACGAGAATGTGCCGCGCGGAGCGCGCTCTGTCTCTGACTGCGCCGCGGCGCGTGCCGAACGGCGTGCGGCGGCGAGATAGTCGACGGCCGGTGTCGCCGTCGTCTCGGCCGAAGCGAACGGATCGGCCGAGGCAAAGGCGTCTTCGCCATGCAGCGTCTCGCTGCCCAGGCCCGGCGATGCCTCGGCGGCAGCGTCAAACCGTTGTGCGGGTGCTTCGAATTCATTGGCCGGCGCGTCGTGCGCCGGCGTGGTCTCGAACGGATCAAATGCGTCGCGCTGCGCGATCGGCGGTGCCGGCGTGAACACCGGATGTTCCGGAGCCGACGCGAACGCCGGATGTTCCGGTGCCGGCGTCGTCGCAGCGAAGGGCGGCGCGTCGAACGTCGAATGATGATCGGGTTCGTGCATCAGGCTGTGCGGAGCGCTCTCGACCGCGGCGATGCGGCCCGAGGTCTCCGTGACAGCCGCGCGAAGTTCAGCGAGCGCATCGCGCTGACGCGATTCCGCGGCTTCTATACGATCGGCAAGAGTCCTCAGCGTGTCTTCGATGCCGCTTTGCGGGCGAGTCTCGATGTGCTGAACGATGTCGGTCAGGCCGCGCTCGATGCCGGACAGGCGGCGATCGAGCTCGGGATCGGTGCCCTTGGCTTCGAGATGCTGGACCGACTGTTCGAGGCGCGCGATGGCGGGATCTGGAATCTGCGTCTCGATATGGGCGATGTGCTCTTCAAGGCGCGCAATGGCCGGATCGGGACCCATGGCCTCGAGCCTTGCCAGATGCTGCTGAAGCATGGCGATTGCCGGATCCTGGCCGCGCGCTTCAAGCTTGGCGATGTGGTCTTCGAGTCTGGCGATGGCCGGATCGGGACCCTTCTGTTCGAGCTTAGTGAGCTGCTCTTCGATCTTGGCGATCGCCGGATCGGGAATCTGCTGCTCGAGCTTGGCAAGATGCTCTTCGAGCTTCGCAATGGCGGGACGCGTGTCGCTCGTCTCGAGCTTGTTGAGATGATCTTCAAGACGCGCGATCGCGTTGGCATTATCGGTGTCGCGCTGATAGCCGGAGTGTTCCTCCTCCTTCAGCGCTTCGATTGTTTCGAGCGTCTGGTGGATGGCTTCGATGTTGGTGTGCGCGGCGTGTTCCACCGTGCGCATGCGATTGTCGAATTCGGCAAGCCGCTGATCGAACTGCGCAAGCAGGTCTTCGATCTCGCCGCGCTGATTGCCGACACGGCCGGCGACGGCTTCGAGATTGCCGGCAAGCGAGGAGATCTGCGTTGCGGACTGGTTGGCTGTCGCGGTGATCTGATCGGCGAGACGCGAGAGACCGGTATGAAGACCCTTCACAGCATCCTTCATGCTGTCGTTCTCGGCCGTGCGTTCGACACGGGCGAGACGATCGGCGAGGCTCATTACGCTGCCGCCGAGCTGGTCAACGGCCTGGGATTGTTCGCGGCTGGCGATGTTGATTTCGGTCGTCGCCTTGTTTACGGCGCGGCTGCTCTCGGACTGGCTGCGCTCGGTTGCTTCGAGTCTGCGGGCTACGCCGCGCAGCTGCTCCTCGATCCTGCGGAAAGCATCACTGCTTTCGGTCTCGCTGCGCGCCACGTGTGCGAGCATGTCCTCGGTGTCGCGCCGGGGTGACCGGCGCTCCGGGATCGTCGCGTACGCGGTTGCGTTGGTGGACCAATGATCGCGAGTAGGTGTCATGTCGTCATCGCCAGCATCGGAGAAGCTGCGCAAAATGCGTCGGGTCATCCATTCGCCGATCGACAGACCTTCCCTTCTGGCGGCTGCTCTTGCAGCTTCACGGGCTTCGGGCGGGATACCCGCCACGTTCCAGGGAATGTCAGGTCGCATTTCGACTCACTCAGCACCGCACCCACTGTAGAAAGTACCCACAGCTAGATGTTGTGTAAAGAATGGTTAACGCCCCGAAAACCTACGGACCCTCCGTCTACCCGCTGGTTCGACCCTAGATTGCCGATTCAACCTTAATGATCAGTTAGCGGCGCTCATGGCTGATGCCGGCGCGAACCAGCTCCTCGCCAAGGTGTCCGGTGGCCCAAGACCAGGTCATCCGGAAGTCCGAGAGTATTGACCATATTGGGTAAGTAAAGGTTGCCGGACGGTTCTTTTCAACGAAAAAGTGGGCGATCCAGGCAGGCCCATAGCCTGCCACAAGGGCAAGCAAAGCGATCCATAAACGCCCTGTCGCGAGTGCCGCGAGCACCGCCAGGACAGCTGCCGTCGTGCCAAAATAATGCAGTGCGCGGGTCTCCGGCCGGGCGTGCTCACGCAAATAGTAAGGCCAAAACTCCGTATACGACCGAATCGGCTGATTCGCCGGCGCGTCGACCATCAGTGCACTCCTTCGCCACCACGCATCTTAAAACCGTCGGAGGGCGGCGGCGATTCGGCATCCTTGGGTGCCGTGAGCGGTGTGACGACAGAGGGCGCGTCATCGTCCTTGTGCGGGCCGAGGCCAAGGTCTGTCGAAAAGAGCTGGGTCACATAGACGGTGTCGCCGTTCACCGCTGCTCCAACCCCGGTGCGGTCATAGTCCGGGAAGGCCAGGTTCTCCCTGTGCGGCGCGCTCTTCAGCCACGTGTCGACGAAGGCCCGGGCGAACTTCTCGACGTCCACCCCGATCGCCGGCGTGTAGTGCTGTGCAGCCATGTTCTCGCCGAGCAGACCCTGGAAGTGGACATCTTCGGCCATCAGGATCGTGGCCGACGTGTCGCCATTGGGCGCCCTGTGCGCGAAGTAGTGTTTGGTGGCCATGTCTATGGTCCGCTCACGCGCGATGCGCACCAACTCGGGGTCGATCATCAACGACTTGGCCCTTGGGTCGATCCGGCCCCGTTCGTCGTCGATGAGTACCGCGATGCGCTCCTCAAGCGCCGGCATAAGCGTCCTGGGATCCGGCGGGCGAGGCGGTTGGCGCGGGACGATTGCGCACGCAGCAAGCAGCAGAACGAGAGCGGCAGCAATTATGGATTTCACGCAAAGCCCCGGCTGAGTCTTGCGGAACCTAGCCCAGTGCCTCAGATGCGCAAAGGCTAGCGGGTCGCAGCCGGTGCAGCGTCGCCGGCCGCGCCCTTCGCGATGATATTGCGCCGGATCAGCACACGGAAGACAACATACTGCAGCACGAAAGTGGCAACGGTCGCGGTCGTCGGCACGAACGACGTGTACAGGGTCCAGGTCGCCACGCTGAAATTCAGGGCGATGTACGCATTGGCGGCGCCGAGTACGATCTGCAGGACACCCCAGCCGCGGCTGGCGAAGTTGATCACCTTCTGATCAAGATTTTCGGTCACGATCGGCGGCAGATAAGGGGCCATCCAGTTCGTCGTCAGCATGACGATGCCGACGGCTGCAGTCACGACCGACGACTTGACCATCATGAACTGCGGGTTGTTGGTAATCAGCGTGGTGACGCCGGCGACGATAACCAGCACAACGCTGAGATATTGTAGAGGCCCTATCGGCAGCTTGTTCATCTTCAAATAGATGAAGCGCCCGATACCGACGGCGACGCCCACCAGCGTTGCCAGCAGGATATTGCCGGTTGCCCAGAAAAGGACGGCGAAGAAGATCGTTGCAATGAGGTCGAGCGCGATGGGTTTGAACGCACGGAAAAAGTGCATGGCTTCGGACACCCCTAGTGAGGCGACCCACCACGTGTGTAGGCCGTATATCTCGCACTGAAAGTAAGGGCTCCGGCCAAGGCTACAAGACCTGCGCCGACAGCGACGGTCAAAGAAATCCGGCCCGTAAAAATGGCGGCGGCGTCAATCGCGGTCATCAGCGCCAGGGCCAGCACCCATACCCCGGTCACGACGTAGTTGGTGCGCAGGAAATCCGGCTCCTGCCATAGCTCCGGCGTTGCTTGCTCGCGTGCGTATTGAAGTGTGAATGGCTCGTGCAGGACGAGCGAGATCAGCATGACCGCAAGCAGGCCGCCGTCGACGGCCAGCAGCACAATGCCGAGGGGCAGGCTGGGCGCAACGAAACCCTTGAACAGCGCAAGACTGCCGAACAGCGCGGTGCTGCCGGCATCCAGCGTCTTGAGGACGCGGGTATCTAGAAAGGAGCGGATTCCAAGCGTGAACGCGGCGGCGAACGCCACCCACAGGGCAAGGTCCACCGACAGGCCCATCAGAACGGCGAAAAGGATGAATGGTACGAAGCCAAGCACCAGATTCATGGCCGGCGCTCCGAGAAACGAGACGCCGGGATGGCTTTCAAACCGTCCCGGCGCTCGAACTTAATGGGCAGGCGCCGGTGCAGCCGAAGCCGTCGTCGTCTTGCGATTTAAGTAGAGCAGCCACAGATGTTTTGCTTTCGCGAGCGCTGCCGTCGAACCACTGACGGTATTAAAGGCAGCGGTGGCATCTGCCGTCTTGCCCTGGATCGTCAGGGACATCGCAATGATCATGTTCATCTGATCCGGAGTGACTTTCGGTCCGCCCTTCTTGAGGGCACGCTGCGCGGCGGCGATGGCATCGTCATACCGTCCGTAGCCGAAATATGTATCGGCCAGTCGGGCGTCGAGTTCGCCATTCGGCGACTTGCGGGCTTCGGCATCAAACTGTCCGATCGTCGCGCGGTCTCGTGCTGCAGCGGCATGAGCTTTGGCGATGAGCGCAGCGGTCGGGCCGGTGTTGGTCAGCTTGCCGGCGTCGACGCCTGCCTTCAGGAAGGCTTCTGCTTCGACCGGAAGGGCTGTGCTCATCGCGACGCTCGCGGGCGTCGTGTAGTTGTCAGCGGGACCGACAGCTTTGGTCGGGATCATCAGGCGGAAGATATCGAGCGCCTCATAATCTTTGATACCCTTGATGCCGATCGACGAACCGATGAGCTCCGCCCAGTCATCCGGGGCGTCATAATACGTTACGACCTTCTCCAATGTGGCTGTCGCGTCGGCCGTCTTGTTTTGCTTGGCCTGCGCGCTGAACAGAATCTCCATGACGCCAAGATCCGGTGCTGCATTGGCCGGCGTGGCGTCGATCGCCTTCTTCGACGTGACTTCGGCGCCGGCAAAGTCATTCGTGAAATACTGCGACTGGGCCAGCGCGGTCAGCACCGTCATCTCGACCGGCGCATTGGGAATTGACTGGTACAGGTTCGCGTATTTGATTGCGACATCGTAATGCTTCTGCGCGTTGGCGAGGATTGCTACGAGGCGATAGATGTCCGGCTTGTCAGCATCCTGAAGTACCGGCGATTCCGCGGCGGCGAGTTCCGCGGTGTATGCGCCTGCCAGATCGTTCGTGCGGGCGGAGCCTATCATCAACATCTTGTTGATCGTGTAGTTGTCGAAATCGCTGCGATCGGGAAGCGCCTGGGCCTGTTTCGTGAGAGCAAGACCGCCTGCGAAATCGTTAGCCTGATAGGCCTTCTGCGCATCGACAAGTATCTTGCCGACGGGTGCGGTGACGCTTGGTCCGCTCGCGGCGATGGCCGGCGAAAGCGATGCGACAGGCGCGATAACAGCGGCTGATCCCAACAGGCACGCCGTGACGACGGCGCGAACAAACTGCTTCTTCATGGAATTCCTCTTTGGCTGGAAGCGTGCGCTAAAGCGACCCCTCGCATGGCGCATCTTGTGTGGCTTTGCAACTTTAGTGTGGCACGACGAACAATCCAATGTGACGCGTACATGATGTTGCAGTGCAGCGCGATTTTGCATTACTAAGAGGCATGACTGAACCACCAGCAGGTCTTCCGCCCGAAGCGCGAAACATCTCGCACCGTGGCTTCAATCTTCACAACGGCCCCATCTACGAATTGCCGCCGGAGGGCGAAGTGCATCGCTTCGCCTTTGTTCCGCAGCGCAAGCATCTGAATGGCTCCGGCAACATTCACGGCGGGATGTTGATGGGCTTTGCCGACGTCGCAATGAGCCGGACGGCGCGCGCAGTGTCGGGTTCCGAAAAGTCGGCCACGGTGTCGCTCAACTGCGACTTTGCCGGTGCCGGGAAGGACAATGAACCGATCGAGGCGCGCGCCCGCGCGGTGCGCAAGACCCGCACACTCGTCTTCCTGAGTGCTGAGATCATTCAAGGAGGCCGTGTTCTCGCGATAGCAACCGGCATGTGGAAGATCGCATGAGCGCGCCAGACGGGTTCACCGAGACACTACTTATCGATCCCTACGAGATTCATTTTGGACCGATCTATGAACGCGGGGAGAAGGGCGCGCGCCGGTTCGCGCTGCGCATCGACGAGCGGCATCTCAACGGTCGCGGCGTCGTGCACGGCGCGACCTTCATGAGTTTCGCCGATGCGGCCTTCGGCCAGGCCGCCTGGGACGCCTGTGATCATGCCCATGTCGTGACGTTGAACATGCAGAACCAGTTCCTCGGTCCAGTGCGCGCGGGTGATCTTCTTGAGGTCGAACCGGTGCTCGTGAAGCGGACGCGGACGATGATCTTCCTGCGCGGCGAATTCACTGTCGCTGACAATGCGGTGTATTCCGCGGCAAGCGTGTGGAAGATCCTCGGACCTGAATAGCGCATTAACGCTTTGTTCATGCTAACGCGCCGTTTACTCCTCTATGACATCCTTTGTTGTTCTGGAGATAAAGCGACATGGGCGATACGCCCCGCATCGATGGGCATCTGGCGCGCGAAGCGATGTTCCGTCTCGACGGCCGCACCGCTTTCGTTTCGGGTGCGCCCGGACATCTGGGCTCCGTCATGGCGCGTGTGCTGGCCGGTGCCGGCGCACATGTGATCCTCAACGCGCGCAGTGATGCGCGGCTGAAGGACTTCGAAGCCACGCTTCGCTCCGAGGGTCATTCAGTCCAGCGTGCCGCGTTCGACGTCGCCGATGTCGAACAGGCGCGCGCCTTCTTTGGAAAGCAGAAGCGGCTCGACATCCTGGTGAACAACGCCATCAGCATGACCGTGAAGTCGTACGACAAACTCCAGCCGTCCGACTTCGCCGAGACCTATGCGTCGAGCGTGACCGCCGCCTTCGAGATGACCCGGGCCGCGCGCCCGGCACTCACCGCTGCTGCGCGCGAGACCGGTGACGCAAGCATCATCAACATCGCCTCAATGTACGGCACCGTGTCGCCCGACGGACGGCTCTATGACGACCGAGCCGGCCAAAGCCCGTTCCACTACGGGCCGGCCAAAGCGGCGCTCATTCAGCTCACCCGGCATCTCGCAGCCGAGCTTGGCCCTGACAACATCCGGGTGAATGCCCTGGTGCCGGGCGCGTTTCCTCGCGAAGAAGTGCAGTGGCAGAACCCCGCCTTTGCCGGTCGCCTGGCTGCGCGGACCATGCTGGGACGCCTCGGAAACTCTGAAGAGATCGCTGGGCCCTTGCTTTTTCTGGCGTCAAAGGCGTCCGGCTATGTGACCGGGTCCGCGCTCCCTGTCGATGGCGGTTGGACCGCCTGGTGAGCTAGAAGGAGGGGCAACCTCTGCCGATGACCATGGCGTTCCTTTCATCATTCAGGGTCGGACTTGATACCGTCTATCCGGAGGACCTGCTGCGCCGCCTGCGTAGCTTCCCGTTACTGGCTGATGTGAATGACGCCGCTCTCAAGAAGCTTCTGTCGGAAGCCAACTGGTTTGGTCTGCCGGGCGGCATGCTTCTGCGGCGCGACGGCGAGAACGAGAAGGCCATATTCCTCGTCTGCACGGGCAGCCTCGGCGTCTTTGTGGAGGAGGGCGACAAGCGCCGCCAGGTCGCGCACGTTTCGGCTGGTGAGACGGTCGGCGAGATGTCGCTGATCTCGGGCAGCACTGAGCACAGTGCCCAGATCGTTGCGCTTCGTGACAGCGAGCTCCTGCGCGTGCCGGCGGCAGCCTTCGATGCGCTCACCGCGCGCCATCCACGGGTGATGCTCAATCTGATGCGCATCCTGGTGAAGCGTCTGCAGGACACCACCAAGGGGACCGAGAACGCAAACCAGCCCAAGACATTTGCCATTGTGCCGTTGCAGCTCGGCCTTGAACATTCACCGATTGCCCATCGGGTCGCGGCCGCGCTTGTTGCCATGGGTTCCAAAGCCGCGGTGCTGGACTCCAGCTGTGCAGATCAGCCAGGCGAATGGTTCGCCAATTTCGAGGCGGCGCACGACATCGTCTTCTATCGCGGCGATGCGCCAGACAGCGCTTGGACCCATCAGTGCTTGAGACAGGCCGATCGTGTGCTGCTGCTTGCGCGCGTCGGTGAGCCGATTCCCGTGCGGCCTGATCTTCCTGCCTACAAGGAGCGGGCAAGCGGTCTGCCGCAACTGCTGCTGCTCCATCCGGAGGACGGGGCGAACACAGCGACGGAGCATCTTCTCATTCGTGATGGCATGTTTGAATCCCATCACCATGTCCGCTCTGGAAACGTCGATGATATCCGCCGACTGGCGCGGTTTATTTCTGGCCGGGCTGTTGGTCTTGTGCTGGCGGGTGGTGGCGCGCGCGGCTTTGCTCATATCGGCGTGGTCAAGGCGCTGATGGAGTCGGGTGTGCCGTTCGACAACATTGGCGGCACGTCCATGGGCGCGCTGGTCGCAGCAGGGCTTGCGGCGGAGTGGAGCATCGAGGAACTGACCGCGCGCATGCGGCGCGTGTTCGTCGAGAGCAATCCGCTCAACGACTACACATTGCCACTGATCGCGCTGGTGCGCGGCAAGAAGGTCTCGAACCTTCTGCAGGAGAATTATGGGGACATGCGGATCGAGGAGTTGCCGAAGCCCTTCTTCTGCAACTCGTCGGACCTTACGACTGGCAAGGTGATGATCCACAAGACGGGCCGGCTGTGGCGCGCGCTGCGCGCCAGCGTGGCGTTGCCGGGCATCCTGCCGCCTGTGACGTACAATCAGCACCTGCTCGTCGACGGTGGTGTGATGAACAACCTGCCGGTCGACATCATGGCGGAACGCAAGTCAGGCCCGATCATCGCGTCAGACGTCACCGGTGAAATCGATCTCAAGGCTGAAGACGACCGCTATGGTGAGCGTCCCTGGTGGTGGCTGATTGCGCAGCGGATGAACGGCACGCCGTCAATCGTGTCGATCCTGATGCGGTCCGGTACTGTGGGTTCGGACGTGCAGCGCAAGCTGGCGCGGGAGCACGCGGATTATATGTTCGAGCCACCGCTCGCTGGCGTCGGCTTGCGTGACTGGCGTGCCTTCGACCGCTGTGTCGCGGAGGGATACGAACATGCTCTGCGCATGATCGAGCTGCACGGTGTTCCGCTGACGGATGTGTGGAGCGAAGGCCCGGCGGTATCCGTGGAACACCACACGCATGCGGCAGCGGAGTAGGGACGCCTAATCGGCGCCGAGCTTTCGCCTTCTGATCGGAAGCAATTCCTCAAACTTGCCTGGACGCTTCTCGGCCTTGGCCTTGAAGGCCTCCATCATGTCGGCTTCGGGGAAGTACATGCCGGCCTGCCAGGTCGCGATGTAGTCGAGACCATCGGCAACAGAATGGTCGCGCGCGTAGTTGATCATCACCTTGCAGCCATAGACGGCGAGCGGTGATTTTTCCGCGATGTCCTTTGCAAGTCCCATGACATGCTCGAGCATCTTCTCCTGCGTCGGGAATATCTCGTTGACGAGGCCCAGTTCGAGCGCCTTCTTTGCCGTGAGCCGGCGGCCGGAATAAGCGAGCTCGCGCACCATACCGGTCGGCATCAGGTTGCACAGGCGCGGGAAGGTGCCGACATCGGCGGTCATGCCGATGTTAATCTCCTGGATCACGAAGAAGGCATCCTCGGTCGCGTAGCGGCAGTCGCATGCGCTGGCCATGTCGACCGCGCCGCCGACACAGCCACCGTGGATCGCGATCAGAACAGGTACGCGTGCCCGTTCAAGGACATTAAAGGATTCCTGGATGTCGAGAACGCTGAGACGAAGGCTGGCGCGCGTGCGGCCCTTCTCATGCGGTGAACGCGACGCGGACGTGCCCGCCGAATTGCCACCGGTAAAAACTGCGAGATCCATTCCCGCCGAGAAATGTTTGCCGGTCGACGAGATCACGATGACACGTGCGCTTGCCGCGTCGTCGATTTCCTTCACGATCTCGGGAAGTTCGGTCCAGAACTCCGGCACCATCGAGTTCATCGCCTCGGGGCGCTTGAGCTGGATATGCGCGATCTGATTGGCGATCTCAACGTTGAAGCAGCGGTAGGCCATCGTAGTTTCCTCAGCGGAAGTCGTTGCATCCGAAGGAACGCTAGCACCCGATGGGAGCGGCTACCACACCAGCGCCGTTACTCGACGGTCAGGTCGGTGCGCGGCGGAATTGCGTCGCGGTGCGAATATCGACGTTCGGCATGTCCTCAGATCGGCTGGTTGCCATTGTTGCTGTGCGGATGACTGTTGCCGCCGCCATCCTGACCACCATCCTGGCCGCCGTCATCGTTGCCGCTGCCCTGACTGTCGCCATCGCCCTGGTCGCCGTGACCGCCACCTTGGCCAACGTCGCCGCCGCTGTCGTCGCCGGAACCGCCCTGATTGTCGTCAGGAGGCGCGACAGTATCACCCGGCCGCGGATGAGCCTGTCCCGCATCGCCGCCTTGAGCCGGGCCATTGCCGGACTTGTGATCGATATTGGTTGGCCCGGGCACGGCGCCATCGCCACCGGTTTGCAGATTGTACTGATGACCATCCGGACCGGTGAGCAGCAGGGTGGTGATCGCCGGCTTGCCGCCATGCGGCGTGACCACGGTTGCCGACAACGTCCCCTCGGCTTTGCTGCCCTTGAGATGCGCGACGTAGGAATTTGTTTTGCCGCTGAGATCGGCGTTGACGCTCGAGCTTTCCAGATTTGTGACGGTGATATCGTTCCCGAGAACAGCGCGGGCAACCTGGTCGCCGGAAACCACGCGCATCACAGTCTGCAGCGTCGCGTCGCTCTTGAACCCCGAGTAGAGATACCAGCCGAGATAACCGAATGCGCCGCCTGCGACGACGATGGCGAGCAGCGCAGCTCCAAGGCAACCCCAGAGACAGCCATGGCTACGGCGTGGCGGAGGCGGCGGAATGGGTCCGGGCGTAGCGGGTGCGGTGTCGGTCATGTGTGCCCCAGCGGCAGTATTGTTGCCTTAAGCAAAGCACAGCGCCCCACTTGGCGCAAAGCGTTCCACTAACCTAGTCTCCGGCCAAACCGATAAAGGGAGGACGGCCATGCCCATCAACTATGACGAAATGATGCAGTCGAAATCGACCGGGCTCGAGGCGAGCTATGGCGACCGCGAAGTCATGCTGTATGCCCTCGGCGTTGGCTTCCAGCGCGACCCGATGAACGAGGCGGAGCTACCGTTCACCTATGAGAACAACCTTCAGGTCGTGCCGACTTTCGCCACCGTCATCCCGACCGGTCGTTCGCGTAGCGGCGACAGCGGCGGCCGCGCTATGTCGGGTATCAACTATCTGATGGTCGTGCACGGCGAGCAGCGCGTGCAGATCCACAAGCCGCTTCCGCCGGCCGCCGAGGTGATCTCGGACATGCGCGTGCTCGGTGTCTACGACAAGGGCAAGGAAAAAGGCGCCATCATCGTCAATGAGCGCGTGATCAAAGAGAAGTCGACCGGCGACAAGCTCGCAACCCTGATCGGGACGACCTTCGCCCGCGGCGATGGCGGTTTCGGCGGCCCGAAAGACGGCGCACCCGAACCGCACCAGCTGCCGACCCGCGCGCCCGATCTTGTGCACGAATGCGATACGCGCGCCGACCAGGCCTTCATCTATGCACTGTCGGGCGACCGCAATCCGCTGCATCGCGATCCCAAGGTCGCAAAGATGGCGGGCTTCCCGCGGCCGATCCTGCATGGCCTGTGCTCATACGGCACGGCTTGCCGCGCGATCATTTCCACCATCTGCAAATACGACCCGAAGAAGATCACGAGTTTCGACGTGCGCTTCTCCTCACCTGTGTTTCCCGGCGAGACGATTGTGACGGAGATGTGGGTGGATGGAAGCGTCGTGTCGTATCGCTCCAAGCTGAAAGAGCGCGATGTCGTCGTGCTCAACAACGGGCGCTGCACGATTGCAAACTGAAGCTGATCCCATCGAGCAGGCGGACGATCTGATCGCGAAAGGCGAGGCGGCACGCGCCGTCTCGCTGTTGCGGACACGATTGAGCGAAGGACGCGGCGGTCTGCTAGCGCGCCTGGCGCTTGTTCGTGCGCTTCTCGCATCGGCCGATGCTGACGGGGCAATGGAGGCTGCACGCGAAGCGGCTTCGCTCAATCCCGAAATACCGGATGCGTTGCTGATGCTGGGTGAAGCCCTTATGGCGGCTGGGCACCTGCCTTCGGCTATCGGCGAATTCCAGCGCGCCTTGCGTCTCGATCCGCAGTCCGAGATAGCGCGGCTGGCCCTTGGTCGTGCGTGGCTTGAGGCCGGCGAACCCGACAAGGCACTTGAGCAGCTTCGCGAGGCAGCGACGGCGGCTGCGCTGCCGCTGATTGCGCGTGCCGAGGCGATGCGCGGCCAGAAGCGTTCGGATGCCGGCTATGTCCGCCATCTCTTTGACCAATTCTCTGCCGATTACGACTCGCGCATGCGGGCGCAGCTTTCGTATCGAGCGCCGGAAATCCTTCGCGAGATGGCGGCGTTCGTCATGCCGGGCGCGAAGGACCTGACTGTGCTGGATCTGGGCTGTGGCACCGGTCTGGCTGCAGAAGCGTTCGGCGACATCGCGTCGTCATTCGACGGTATCGACCTGAGCCCACAGATGATCGAGAAGGCGAGGGCCCGCGGCGTGTATCATCATCTCGCCGTCGCTGATATCGAGACGGCCTTGTCGGCTGGTCGCGCGGAGTACGATCTGATCCTTGCCGCCGATACGCTTGTCTATCTGGGTGATCTCACGCCAACACTTGAGGGCGCCTTCCGTCGTCTGAAACCTGGCGGCTTCTTTCTTTTCACTGTCGAATCCAATCCCGATGGCTGCTTCACCCTGGGGCCCAAGAGACGTTGGCGCCACGCGCAGGACTATCTCCGCGAGCGTGCGGTGGCTGCCGGATTTGAGATCTCCGGACTGCTGGCCTGCTCGCCACGCAGCGAAGCCGGCACGCCGGTCGAAGGCTTCGCCGTCGCGCTGCACAAGGCCTGACAGCAGCCAATTCGAGTTCCATGCGTTTTATCCGGATGCGGGGATGGGCCTCCCGGCGCGTTTAGTTAATGGCCCAACTGGATTCTTGAAAATGGTAGCAGTCGATAATGTTGCGGATCGCGTGTCGATCCCGGGCCATCCTGCTTGGATTGCAGGCACCTCGCTTGTCGTCGCCTTCCTGCTGGTGATCGGCTCCTTTGTCTGGAAAGGTCTTACCGATCACGGTCTGCTGCTTGCCGGTGATCTGACGAGCCGTTTCGCACTTCTGCTTTTTGTCTCCATTCTTATCGTCCAGCCGCTGGACAGACGATTGTCGTTCGGCTTTCTCCACGGGCTCGGCCGCGAGCGCGCGGCACTGACACTGGGCTTTGCCGGCGTCATGACGATCTCGCTCGCCTGCCTCTCCGCGCCCATGGCCATGACATCGGCCACGCATGCCTTCGCATCTATCCTGTATTCCGTTTTTACTGCCGGGATACTGTTCGTGCTGGTGGTGGGGACGGTGCGTGGGCGGTCTCGATCTCAGGAAGGTGGTATCGCGCGTGCGATGCAGACCGTGGCCATGACCTATTTCTGGCTCTCGTTCGCGTTTGCGGCATTCGTCCGTCTCAACGGTGACGAGCACACTGATGTCTGGGCCGAGATTTCGCTGGGTCTGCTGCTGTTGGCGGTCCTGCTGTTGGGGATCGACACCTGGCTGGCCAAGAAGGTTCGCAAGGCCTGATTGCCGCAATTCCCGCCCTTTCTTCTGCCCCGTTGTCTGTGCTTCACTCCGGCCGGGTCGAGGTATTCAAGGGAGTTCTGCGTTCATGAACATGAAGATATTTGGTTTCGCGGCAGTGGCATTGGTCTTTGTGGCGGGGCCCGCATTTGCTGACGGCACATGCCAGGAGCCGATTCCGCCTGTGGCGATCGATGGCGGCAACGCCACGCCGGCCCAGATGGGCCAGGCGCATGATGATGTGCTGACCTTCATCAAGCAGTCGGACGACTACCAGTCCTGCCTGCTGACCGATCTGGCCAGCCAGAAGGCCGCCGCCGTGAAGGCGAAGAAGGATCTCGACCCGTCGGTCGAAGCGGGCGTCAACGACAAGATCCACGCCAACCAGCTGCTGAAGGAAAAGGTCGGCGGCGAGTACAATGCCGGTGTCATGGCCTACAAGGCGAAGCATCCCGCCGGCTGATCCAGTTACGCGACGAACGGGCAGGGCCGCGCTTCGTCGCGGCCCTTTTTTCTTGTGCGTATCGCTGAGCCGATGAACCAGACGGAAACACCTACACAGAGTGACCTTGCGGCCCAGGCTCGCGTCGAGGTGCAGGAAGCACTCGACAGGCAGCTTGCGCCTTTGGGTCAGCGTGCGATGACGACGCTTGCTCCAGAAGCCGGTGAGCGTGTCATCGATCTAGGTTGCGGCACCGGCCAGACATCGCTTGAACTGGCGCAAATAGTGGGAACAGCCGGCGAGGTACTCGGCATCGATGTTTCGGCCGTTGCGCTGGAGCAGGCCGGACAAAGAGGCCGTCACCACGCGCAACTGAAGTTCGTCCGGAGTGATGCCGAGACCTTTGCCTTCCAGGCCGGCGCCTTCGACGCTGCCTTCTCGCGATTCGGCGTCATGTTCTTTGCGAATCCAATTGCGGCCTTTGGCAATATCCGTCGCGCGCTGAAACGCGAAGGCCGTCTCGCCTTCGTCTGCTGGCGAACTGAGGCTGAAAATGACGTCGACGACGTACCCTTGCGGGCCGCTCGCCCCTTCCTGAAACCGCAGGCAGCCTTTGATCCCAATGCACCTGGTCCTTTCTCCTGCGCCGATGCTGACAAGGTGCGAGGGCTGCTCGCAGCTGCCGGTTTTATGGATATCAAGATTGTTCCGTATGACACGAAGGTCGAGTGCGGGGACCTTGAAGCTGCGCTGGAATTGGCACTGCGCGTAGGGTCTCTGGGCAAGATCGTGCGCGAACATCCAGAGCTGCGTGCTGCGGTCGCTGAACCGGTGCGCGCGGCACTGGCCGAGCATGATGGGCCGGACGGCGTGATGCTTAAGGCAGCCACGTGGATTGTCACAGCGCGATCGTTCTAACAGAGCCGAATCGCTTCCCGCTTGATTTCATCGCGACTCCATCAGTTGTCCTTCGGACATCGAACGAATCGCCTATGATCGCGCAATGGCGAGAACGGCGACGGCAGAACAGCGCACGCAACGTCGCGCGCAGGCCCATGCGGCCACGCGCGGCGCGATCCTGGATGCTGCAAGACGCGTTGCGGCGCGTGATGGTGCGCGCGAGTTGTCGCTGCGCGCGGTTGCGGCAGAGGCTGGGTTCGCGCCCGCTGCGCTCTACAGCTATTTCACCAGGAAGGACGATCTATTGCTGGCGCTTGCAGCTGACGATCTGGCTGCACTCGCACGTGCTATGCGCGATGCGGCGTCGGTGGCACATGGGCGCAGCAAGCTCACGGCAGCTGCCGGTGCTGCTCTCGCACTTCTGAGCGGCACGGAGACAATCGCGGCAGCACCAGGTGCGTTGTCAGCCGCGCTGTCGGCCAGCGATGCGGAAAGGCTGTTCAATGGCCGCCTTATCACCGTGCTGAAGGCGCTGTCCGATGCCTCAGGCAATCGCGCGGCCAGCCGCGAGAGCCAGTGCGATGTCGTGCTCGTGGCCGCTGCGGTCGCCGGGCTCGCGCTCCTGACGCGATCCGGCCGGCTGGCAGCGCTGGGATTTGGCGACGCCGAACTGCTCGCGCGCCTTGAGGAGCATTTCGCGGTCTAGGACGCGATCCGCGCAATCTCCTCGCGTACGATATCGGGACGCTCCATCGGCAGGAAATGCGTCGTGCCAGGCACCTGCACGAGACGTGCGGCCGGAACGAAACGTTTGACGGTCTGGACCTGGT
Source organism: Rhizomicrobium sp. (assembly GCA_035943485.1). Classification (GTDB taxonomy): domain Bacteria; phylum Pseudomonadota; class Alphaproteobacteria; order Micropepsales; family Micropepsaceae; genus Rhizomicrobium. The sequence goes on from DASZCC010000521.1 coordinate 21,054, forward strand.
GTTCACGCGCCGTGCCATTGCCGGCATAGATCAGTGTCAGGGGGCATCGCACCCCACGTGCGATGGACGCGCTGCCGGATGGCGCATTGCGGAAACTCGCTGCTTCCCATTCCGGCGCGCACGCAAGCCGCATCTCTGTGCCGTTGCCTGTTTCAATCAGTCCTCCGCGCAGGTAGTCTGCGAGCGTCTCGTCCTGCCAGGTCTTGAAGGCACCGCGCCCGCGATAGGCAGAGAGCGCCATCTCAAATGACGGAAATACCGAGCGCCGCTTGTCTGCCATCGTCGCGAGATCTGTGCCCGGTGGTGGCGTGATGCCCATCATCCGGATCAGCCGTTGGAATATGCGGGAGAAGCGCGGCACCAGCACGGGCTCAACAAGGACGATGCCGCGCACGCGAGCGGGAAAGCGCGACGCGACCATGAGGCTCGCAATCGCGCCCATCGAATGTCCGGCAAGGATCACTGGTCTCGGATCGAGCGCGTCCAGCACGGCAGCGAGATCGCTTCCGAAAATGCGCCAGCCGTCCTGCATGTCGGGAATAGCGGGCAGAGTGGAGAAGCCATGGCCGCGCATGTCGGAAGCGACGACGCGGAACCGACCGACCAGCGGACTCAGCAGCGCGCGATAGGTCTGCGCATTGAAACCATTGGCATGGCTGAAATGTAGAAGGGGCGCATCTGCGCCCCACTCGAGGGTGGATACGCTGCCATCGGGCAACGCCACCGGCTTTCGTTCAGGTTCGATCATCCCCTTTGCGGTTTGGCCGCTTGGTCGGCGCCTGTCAATCGCTGGCGAAATATGGTTGCCCGATACTTACCAGTCCAATCGACGATTTCGTGAAAGACTTTCTTATATGTTCACACCGCAGACTTCTCGCACCGAAGGACCATTCAGGAATGGCGCTGTCGAGCCGTCACGTCGAGGCTACATCGCGCGGAACGCTGGAACGCCGCGCTGGAAAGCGCGCGCCGGTCAGTGTGAAGGGCAAGCTGTTCTTTCCCAACCATCGCTATGAGGAAGATTGCACGGTCCTGGACTTGTCGCCGGATGGCGCGGGCGTGAAGGCTTCGTGCTCGGTGCCGATCGGCGCGCCAGTCGTTCTGTATGTCGACGGGCTTGGCCGGTTCGACGGCACCCTGTCCCAGCGCAATCGCCTGCGCGTCGGATTGAAGTTCCGCCAGACCGCCGAGCGCCGCGCGAAGGTCGCCGAAAAGATCGCAGAATTTCTGCGCCACGGAAAAGTTGACCCCACGGCGGCGCGCGGCCGGGGCCGCATCGAGCCGGGCACGGCCCTGCACAACTTTACGCTGCAGTCAGGCCAGTCAGTCGAGTGCGAAGTGATCGACGTGGCACTTAGTGGCGCGTCGTTTCGTACAAATTCCCGCCCGCCCGTGGGTGAGAAAATCGCGTTCGGCCGGACCATAGCCGTCGTAGTCCGCCACACAGCGTCGGGGTTTGCGGCGCAGTTCACCGGCGACACGCTGCCCGATCCGGCGGCAGACGAATTGCCGCCTCTCGTTTAGGCATCTTCACCTTATCCTTGCCGCGAGCGCGCTTTACGCGCCGCGCTGCCGCGCCTACAAACGGCAACAATATTCAAAAAAAGTGCCGGGGAACGCTCATGCATCCATCGCTCATCGCCGAAAAGGCGCCGGAGAAGCCCGCCATTATCATGGCTTCGACCGGCGAGACGGTCAGTTTCGGCGAACTCGAAAAGCGCACGAAACAGGGCGCGCAATTGTTCCGCTCGCTGGGCCTGAAGACCGGGG
>DASZCC010000522.1:0-2512 GCA_035943485.1 Rhizomicrobium sp.
AGCCGGGATCGGCCCTGTGGCGGTCGCCGCGGCCGAGCCCGAAATCGTCGCGGCGGTCGTGGCCGCAGGCGGACGTGCGGTGCTGACGCCGCCCGATCTGCCGTCGGGGACAGACCGCATCTTCGCCGCGCTCAAAAGCCTTGATCCGGCGGGCCGGCACGATGTGATCGTCAATCTGCAGGGCGATCTTCCAGCGCTCGATCCAGCCTACGTGAAGGCCGTGGCCGAAGCATTGCCTGGATCCGACATGGCGACGCTGGCCGCGCTGATCGACGATCCGGCCGATCGCGACAACCCGAACGTGCCCAAGCCCGTGGTCGCGTGGGACGCCGATGGCCGCCGTGGCCGTGCGCTCTACTTCACGCGTGCGACGGCGCCGACGGGCGAAGGGCCGCTGTGCTTCCACATCGGCATCTATGCCTTCGCGCGCGACGCCTTGACGCGATTTGTCGCGCTGCCGCCATCGCCGCTGGAGAAGCGCGAGCGGCTTGAGCAGTTGCGCGCGCTCGAAGCGCAGATGAGCATTGCAGTCGCCCGCGTGGACAGCGTGCCGCTCAGCGTCGATACTCCGGCCGATCTCAAAAAAGCCCGACGATTGTTGAAGTAGAAATGTCCACGCCCACGATCATGAACGCCAAGAAGGTCGCCTTCCAGGGCGAGCCCGGCGCCTACGCCAATCTCGCCGCGCGCGAAGCGCTGCCGCATGCGATGGCGATCCCGCGCCCGACGTTCGAACAGGCGGTCGCCGCCGTGCGCGAAGGCGATGCCGATCTCTGCATCATCCCGGTCGAGAATTCGTTGATGGGCCGTATCGCGGACATCCATCACCTGCTGCCAGATGCCGGACTGCATATCGTCGGCGAGCATTTCCTGCCGATCCGGCATCAGCTGCTCGGGCTGAAGGGCGCCAAGCTTGCGGACATCAAGCGCGTGTTCAGCCAGGGACCGGCGCTGGCGCAATGTCTGAAGCTGATCCGCGACCACAAGCTGAAGGCGGAGAACTGGCACGATACCGCGGGCTCGGCGCGCCATGTGGCGGAGCTGAAGGATCCGACCGCGGCCGCGATTGCGTCGTCGCTGGCCGGCGATCTCTATGGTCTGGAGATCATCAAGGCGAATGTGGAGGACGAGAGCCACAACCGCACCCGCTTCCTCATCATGTCGCGCGAACCTGACGATGCGCCGAATGACGGATCGCGCATCATCACGACGTTCGTGTTCCGCGTGCGCAACGTGCCCGCGGCGCTCTACAAGGCGATGGGCGGCTTCGCGACGAACGGTGTGAACATGACGAAGCTGGAGAGCTACCAGCTCGACGGCTCATTCAACGCGACGCAGTTCTACGCCGACATCGAGGGTCACCCCGACGACCGCAACGTGAAGCTGGCACTGGAAGAACTAGCCTTCTTTACGTCGAAGCTGACAGTCCTGGGCATCTATCCTGGGCACAAGCTGCGCGACGAGCTACCCTAAGGCTTCCACTCATAAATGCGCACGATGTTCTCCGGAAACCGTGGATGCGGCTCCGTGCGCGTATGGATCATGCCTTCGCGCGCATAGAACCTGTGACCATCGGTGTTGAGTGCGTGGGTGCGCAGCCAGAATCCGTGCGGCATCTCGGCCTTAACGAAGTCCAGCATCGCCTTGCCGACGCCCTGCGAGCGCCGGTCGTCGGCCACGAAGATCTGATCGAGATGATTGTCGGCGCGCTTGATCGCAATCATGCCCGCGACGCGGCCGTCATCTTCCGCGGCGAACAGAGTCCACTCACCGGATCGCATCTCCCGTGAGATGCGGGAGCGTAGTTGGTCCAAAAGATCATCAGGGGGCTTTGGCGCAGCGGGATCAGTCAGCAACCATCCCTGCGCCCAGATACGGGCGAGGGCGTCGTAGTCTGTCTCCTGAGCCTGACGAATACGAAGCGCCACTATTCCGCAGGATGGTTCGGCGAAGCGTGATCCTCGCGCCATTTGAGCCACGACACATACAGCGCGAGAGCGACCACTGGTATCGATCCAATGAGCAGCGGCGTGAGCGGGTCCATCTCAGTCTCCTTGCGGAGCAATATATAACGCCACGAGCTGTAGCAGAAGGCCTAACGCGAGTGAGGCTGCCTGTCCGCCTGTTAGAGTGGGTGAGGCTACCGCAGTTAACGGTTGGATCGCAGCGGCGCCGACCAGCGCGTATCCGTACGTGGTGAATATTGTGCGCAATAACTTGTAGCGCGCTTTTCGGGCTGCTTGCTTTGTGATGGTCAAACAATAAACGCCCGGTGATGCCGTCTCACATCAATCGAACGCCACATCGCAAGCAATCCCTGTGATCGCTAGCGCTCGGAGTTTATTTTCATCCCTCCGCGAAAGCTTTCACCAGATGATGCGCGATCGCGACGGGGCCGGGGAGCGAGATGTCGGGCATCTTCTCTCCCGCCAGAAGTTTGCGAGCGTCGTCACGTGTGAGCCAGCGGGCGTCGGAGATTTCTTCGCCATCGGGTTTGAAGTCGCGACTGTCG
>DASZCC010000523.1:0-6789 GCA_035943485.1 Rhizomicrobium sp.
CACCTTCCACGACGCGCGCGCCGTGATGATCGAAGGCGAGTCGGGCCTGGCGCGCGTCGCGGGCAACGCCGCGGTGTTCGAGCCGTCGAACCGCCGCGTGCTGTGGAGCAACGGCGCGGTCGCAAGCGTGTTGTCGGCCGACGAGCCGGACAGTATTCGTGGCCATCAGTTCGATACCGTCTGGGCTGACGAGTTTGCCAAATGGAGCGATCCGCAAGGCGCGCTCGACATGATCCTGATGGCGCTGCGCCTCGGCGACGATCCGCGCATGGCGATCACCACGACGCCGCGCGCGATCAAGGCAGTGAAGGATCTTCTCGCTTCGCGCGACGTCGTAGTGGCGAAGAGCACCTCGCGCGACAACGCCGGCAATCTCGCGCCGGGCTTCGTCGAGGCGATGGAGCGGCGCTATGGCGGCTCGCGTCTCGGACGCCAGGAGCTGGACGCCGAACTGATCGAGGACAACGACGCCGCGATCTGGCGGCGCGCCTGGATCGAGGAGGCGCGGCAGCGTGAAGCGCCGCCTGATCTGGATCGCGTCGTGGTCGCGGTCGACCCGGCGGCGAGCGTCAAAGGCGACGAGACCGGCATTGTGGTGGCGGGCCGCGCCGGCGATCAGGGCTATGTGCTGGCGGATCGCTCGGCAGGCGGGTGCACACCACATCAATGGGCCGCACGCGTCGCCGACGCCTTTGCCGAATTCGAAGCCGATGCCGTGATCGCCGAAGCCAACCAGGGCGGCGACATGGTCAAGGCCGTGCTGACGCAGAGCGAGCGCGATCTTCCGATCAAGCTCGTCCGCGCCACGCGCAACAAGACGACGCGCGCGCAACCGTTCGCGACGCTCTACGAAAGCGGCCGCGTGCATCACATCGGCGCGTTGCCCGAGCTCGAGGACCAGATGTGCAACTACGACGGCACGGGCCGCAGTCCCGACCGGATGGATGCGCTGGTCTGGGCGCTGGCGGATCTGTTTCCGTTGGCAAAAGCGCGGCCGCGGGTGAGAAGCATTTAACTTTTTCGACCTCCCCCTCGTGGGGAGGTCGAAATTTGCGCGAGCAAATTTCGGGTGGGGGGACACTCCACGCCCTGCATCACCCCCACCCGAAAAATCGCTGCGCGATTTTATCGACCTCCCCACAAGGGGGAGGTCAAGAAAGGACGACCCATGTTCGAATTCCTCCGCCGCCAGCCGCCCGAGCGCAAATCCTCGCCGCTCATCGCGCTCCAGCTCGGCGGCACCGCGCGCTGGTCGACGCGCGATACCGCCGGACTCATGCGCGAGGGCGTGATGCAGAATCCCGTCGTCTACCGCTGTGTGCGGATGATCGCGGAGGCCGCCGCCTCGGTGCCGTTCCTGCTCTACGAAGGCGAGGCCGAGCGCGACGACCATGCGCTGCTCGCATTGCTGCGCCGGCCTAACCCGGACGAGGACGGCCACGCCTTCTTCGCGTGCTGGTACGGCTTCCTGCAGAGCGCCGGCAATTCCTACATCGAGGCGGCGCTGGCCGGAGGTGACGTCCGCGCCCTCTATGCGCTGCGTCCCGACCGCATCCGCATCGTGCCCGGCGCACGCGGCTGGCCGGCGGCTTACGACTACACGGTCGACGGCACGACGACGCGCATCGCGCGCGACGCCGTGCTGCACGGCACGCTGTTCCATCCGCTCGACGACTATTACGGCCTGTCGCCATCCGCGCCCGCCGCCAACGCGATCGACGTCCACAATGCCGGCGCGGCGTGGGCGAAGGCGCTGCTCGACAATGCGGCGCGGCCCTCCGGCGCGCTCATATATAAGGGCCCGGACGGCGCTCCCGGCCTGACCGACGACCAGTTCGGCCGCCTCAAGCGCGAGCTCGAAGACGCCTATCAGGGCGCGACGAATGCCGGCCGGCCGATGGTGCTGGAAGGCGGTCTCGACTGGAAGAGCATGAGCCACTCGCCGGCCGATCTCGATTTCGCCAACACGCGCGAGGTGGCGGCGCGCGAGATCGCGCTCGCCTTCGGCATCCCGCCGATGCTGCTGGGCATCCCGGGCGACAACACCTATTCGACCTATGCCGAGGCGAACCTGAACTTCTGGCGCCAGAGCGTGCTGCCGCTGGTCGCGCGCACGGCGTCGGCGCTGACACGCTGGCTCGCCCCGCGCTTCGGCGAAGGCCTGCGCATCGGCTTCGACAGCGACGGCATCGACGCCCTGGCCGAAGCGCGACAGACCGCCTGGCAGCGGCTCGAAGCCGCGACCTTCCTGACTCTCAACGAGAAACGCACCGCCGCCGGCTACGCCCCGGTCGCAGGCGGCGATGTGCTAGGGTGAGGCGGGGGCGATGATGAAACATCTCACTGCAGTCGCGCTGATCGCGTTCATGCTCGCAAGACCGGCGAGCGGCGCGGACTGGCTTGAGCCCGTCTCCACGGACTTCGACGGTCTGGTCGATCAGAAGGCAATGGCGGATGTCTTCAAGGACGTCCTCGCCAGGAACGTCGAGGCGCGCATGATCGCGCTTGAATCGCGCAGACCTGGCAGCGCCATCGGCATTCGCAAGGTTGCCTCTGGCTACGAGCTTGTCGGTGTTGAGCTGTCGGCGCCGCTCTACGCGTATGCCGGATTTCAAATGGATGAGCACGGCAACCTGCTGCCCGCATCCAAGCCTGATCGGCCCGTTCGTCGGGATGCGCGGGCGGGCTATCCGCAAGATTTCAACGGTGTTCCGCTTAGTCGTTGCGTCGCGAGTTTGGATAGCACCCTTGCAACGCGGCTGATCGCAGTGTGGCGCGAGATGCTTTATCGGACACACTATGAACGGCCACCGCCGCCGCAGCCGGGCTTTGAAACTGTCATCGTCACAGCAGACGGAAGCGATTTCATCTTCTCGTCGAGCCGCGAAAATGACTACCGTCCTCTTGAAGGCGAGACCGGCACACCACTCTCGGGCACTGCTGGTGAGCTCGTCGCGATAGGTCAGCTTGCGCTCGACTATTGCGCAGGGCGGAGCCCGGCGGCTCTCACGAAGCTTGGCCGTCAGACGGAGAACCTCGAGCGGGAGCTGCGGAAGGATGACTAAGACCATAACGGCGTTCGCAGCCGCCGCAGTTCTGCTCGCCACGCCGGCGTTCGGCGGCGACACGCTCGAGCCGGCGCATGGCACGGTCGAAGGCTATGAGCCTGCGGTCACTGGCGTGCTTAAGGCCGCGTTCGGGCCCGAGGTCGTGGTGCGCGCGATCGTCGAGCCGTCTTTCGAACCGGAATATGCCGTCGGCATCGAGAAGCACGGCGACGAGTATCGCATCTTCGGGCTGACGGCGAGCGAGCAGGTGTGGACGGCGCTGAACGACCAGAAGCCGGTGGCCGGCATCAACGCGAATGATTGCCGTCTGCCGATCACCGCCGACCTCGCGACCGACATCCTCGGCGTCTGGAAAGGCATGCTCCTGCGCGTCCATACACAGGTCGATTCGGAAGGTGTGGACGGCGCGATCTATTTCTTCTCCATGATGATCGACGGGCAACCGCACATCGGCCAGACATGGAGCCCGTTGCCGTCTTCGCCGCCGGGCAAACTCGTCTCCCTCGCCAATGCGATGCGCGATGTGTGCCGGTGGAACCGGCCGCATGCGCTCGACCGCGTCACGGCGATCACCGCTGACCTCAAAGCCAGTCTCCAGGACAACCCCTGACATGATCCATCTGACCGAACACATAGTGCCTTCCGGCGCGAAGTTTCCGGCCGCCCTCGTGGCGGCTTTTTTGTTGCAGACGGCGGGTGCGCTGTTCTGGGCGGGCTCAGCCGCCGAGCGCCTTGCGGTGCTCGAGCGCAGCGACGCCCGTCACCAAGCGGCGATCGAGCACATCGCGGTGATGCAGGAGCAGATCACCGACATCCGCGCCTCGCTCTCGCGCATCGAGAACAAGCTCGCCCAGGCCGACAAGGACGAGGAATAGCCAACCCATGACTGTGCAAGTCCAACGCATGAGGTCACGCCTCATGCGATCGAACACGCCTGCGCGTCTCGGCGCGCTCGGCCGCGATGAGTTCGTAGGCTATGCCTCGCTCTTCCACGTGGCCGACGGTGCGGGCGACATCGTCGCTCCCGGGGCGTTCGCCCGTTCGCTGCGCCGCCGGCCGCCTTCCTGCGTGCGGATGCTCTATCAGCATTCGCCGCATGAGCCGATCGGCGTGTGGGAATCCATCACCGAGGATGCGCGCGGACTGCGCGTGCGCGGCCGCCTCAACCTGGATGTCGAGCGCGTGCGCGATGTGCGCGCGCTCATCGCCGACGGCGCGCTCGACGGGCTGTCGATCGGCTTCCGCACCCTGCGCGCCCGGCGCAACGCCGCGGCGCAGACCCGGACACTTCTTGAAATCGAGCTTTGGGAAATATCGGTCGTGACCTTCCCGTTGCTCGCCGGCAGTGAGGTCACGGCCATCGGAAAACACAATGGAACTTGAAACCAAAGCCATCACGCCGCAAGCGAGCGCGGTGTTCGACGAATTCCTGAATGCCTTCGAGCAGTTCAAAGCCGCCAATGACGAAAGGCTGGACCAGCTCGAACGCCGCTCCGCCGACGTCGTCACGGAGGAGAAGGTCGACCGCATCAACAAGGCGCTCGATGACCAGAAACGTGCCCTCGACGCGCTGCTGCTCGATGCCCAGCGCCCCGCGCTTGGCGGCGAGCGCAAGAACAGCGGCGATCTGCGCGAGCGCCGTGGTGCCTTCGACCGCTATGTCCGCAAGGGCGACACAGCCGGCCTCGACGCCCTCGAACTGAAGGCGATGAGCGTCGGTTCGCAGGCCGATGGCGGCTATACCGTGCCGCTTGAAGTGGCGCAGACGATCGACCGTGTGCTGAAGAATGCGTCGCCGATCCGCGGCATCGCTTCGGTGCAGCAGATCTCCGGCAGCGTCTATCGCAAGCCGATCGCCATCGCCGGCGCGGCGACAGGCTGGGTGGCCGAGACCGATGCGCGGCCGCAAACCGCGACGCCGCCGCTGGCGGTGATCGATTTCCCGGCGATGGAGCTTTACGCCATGCCTGCGGCGAGCGCGCATCTGCTCGACGACAGCCAGGTGGATATCGAGCAATGGCTGGCGCAGGAAGTGCAGATGGTGTTTGCGCAGCAGGAAGGCACGGCGTTTGTCAGCGGCAACGGCACCTCGCAGCCGCAAGGCTTCCTCACCGTGCCGACGGTGGCCGACGCGAACTGGGTCTGGGGCAAGACTGGCACCATCGCATCCGGCGCCGACGGCGCGTTCGCGGCAGCCAGCCCGACCGATGCGCTCATCACTCTGTCCTATGCGCCGAAGCAGGCCTATCGCGCCAACGGCAACTGGGTGATGAACCGCAAGACCGAAAGCGCCATCCGCAAGTTCAAGGATGCGGCCGGCCACTACGTCTGGCAGCCGGCGTCGGTCGCGGGACAGCATCCCACGCTGCTGGGCTATCCGGTGGTGGAGTGCGAGGACATGCCCGACATCGCTTCGGCCTCGCTCGCGATCGCGTTCGGCGATTTCGCGCGCGGCTATCTGGTGGTCGACCGCATCGGCATCCGCACCCTGCGCGATCCGTACAGCGCCAAGCCCTATGTGCTGTTCTACACGACCAAGCGAGTCGGCGGCGGCGTGCAGAACTATGAAGCGATCAAGCTGATGAAGTTCAGCGCGTCGTAATTTCCCTACCTGTCATCCCCGGCGAGCCGCGAAGCGGCGAGGGAAGGGGACCCACGACCAGGCACCGCACCTAGTCGTGGATCCCCTTCCCCTCGCTGTCGCTCGGCCGGGGATGACATTCGTTCTATAAGGACCACCCATGCCTCTCGAACTCACATCTCCTTCCGGCGACGAGCCCATCACGCTCGTGGAGGCGAAGAATTATCTCAAGGTCGATACCGCAGACGACGACGCGCTGATCACGCAGATGATCGCCGCCGCCCGCATCCGCGCCGAGTGGTACACCGGCCGTGCGTTCACGCCGCAGAGCTGGACGCTGTGGCTCGATCGCTGGCCAGTGGATGGCCTAGTCGAGATTCCGTTGCCGCCGCTGCAGGCCGTGACGTCAATTGTGTTGTACGCACCAGACGACACGGCCCGGACGCTCGACAGGAGCCAATATCAGGTCGATGCAGTGTCGGTACCAGCGCGACTGGTGCTGACCGGTTCGCTCGGTGCCGTTCGTCGGATGAACGCGATCGCCATCGCCTTCACCGCAGGCGACGACACGCTGCCACCGCCGGTGCGCGAAGCGATCCTGTGCATCGCGGCCTATCTCTACGAGAACCGCGGTGAGGCGCCCGAAGAACTTCCGTTCGACGCCCTGGCGCTGCTGGCGCCGTACAGGATTTTGAAACTCTAACTCCATTGTCATCCCCGGCGAGCCGCGAAGCGGCGAGGGAAGGGGATCCACGACAGGGCACGGGCCTTGTCGTGGATCCCTTCCCCTCGCTGTCGCTCGGCCGGGGATGACAGCGAGGATTGACCCCCATGCTCTCCACCCTGACCAATCGCGCCACGCTGCTGGCGCCCACACGCACGCCTGATGGTGGTGGCGGGTTCAGCGAAAGCTGGATCGCTTTAGCCACGGTTTGGATCGCGCTCGCACCGCTTTCCGCGTTCGACGACTTCGATGCCGACCGGCAGGAGGCGCGTGTCCGTTATCGCATCACCTTGCGCCGCCGCCCCGATCTCGCTGCCGGACAGCGCATCACGGTCGGCGCACGGCTGTTCCACGTGCACGGCATCCTCGATGAGGGCCCGCGCGCCGCATTTGTCTTCCTGCAATGCGAGGAGGTG
>DASZCC010000524.1:0-10886 GCA_035943485.1 Rhizomicrobium sp.
GATCAGTTTCCGATTTCTGACCTGTCCTTTGTCATGGCAGCAGAAGCCCTCTCCGCCGAGCGAATAGAAGATGAGAATTGCACTGGAAACGAACAGTGCGAGCGCGCAACGGCAACCAGCGCAGCGGCGATCAAGAAAGCAATCGAAGGAGACAGGCTCTCGCGTCAAAAGCGATTGGCGCTAACTAGGTGAGGTGCCATTTGGCGGTGGTAGCCTGTCCCGTCTTTGAGACCGTCCCAGCCTTTTCTAGATATGCGAGATTACCTCGCACCCGTGGCGTCAGCGCGGCCCGTGCGGACTCGCCATGACCGCCCGCCTCCAAGAGCGCGGTCACAATCTCCTTCAAGCCTACGGGCTTCCCTGCGCGCCGAAGCGCGTCACGGATCAAGTTGCCAAGTTCGCCCTGCCTAAACAGCTTCACACGCCGACGTGGGCGCTTGAGCGGTATGCCATTTGGATTGGCTTGCGGGTCTAGCAAATGCAGGGACGCATCAACGTGGCTCAGGGCTTCAATTCGCCAAGCCACCTGCTTCTTGAGGTCGGCTATCTCGCCTGCCAGCGTGGCTCGCTTATCCTTGAGGGCGGCGAGCGCGTACTTATTTCCGAGGTCGTTCATGACGCCAATCTAGGCGGCGGCTGTAATGCCCCAAGAAAATTCCTCCGGGATATGCGCCATAAGGGCGCTGACACGGCTCTTCGCGCTCGATTATGCCCTGTGGTTTGACATGCTGCTTCCTGGCCTCGACCGGCTCGGCGTGCCCATGCCGCTGGGCGGCACTTCGAACCATTTCCGCACCAGCGTGCTGAAGACGCTGGGCGGCTGGGATCCATTCAATGTCACCGAGGACGCGGATCTCGGTTTCGCATCGCACAGCTCGGTCATCGCGTCTCGCTGATCGACTCCACGACTTTCGAGGAAGCACCTATCACCCTGCGTGCGTGGATGAGACAGCGGTCGCGCTGGCTGAAAGGCTACATGCAGACATGGCTCGTCCATATGCGTTCGCCGATCGGGCTTGGACGGCGCATCGGATGGCGCGGCTGGATTGCTTTCCAGCTGTTTCTTGGCGGAACGATCGCATCTGCGCTTCTCAATCCTTTCCTCTGGGTGCATTTCGTCCTGACGGCACCGTCGCCCGGATGGCTGGCAATCGGCGGGCTTGCCGGCGGCAACGCCGTGCTGACGATGCTGGCGATCATCAGTCCGCGCCGCCGCGGCTGGCATGACCTTGTCCCCTATGCGCTCACGGCGACGTTCTATTGGGCGCTTGTCTCTTTCGCTGCCTATCGCGGACTGTGGCAGCTCATCACAAAACCGTTCTACTGGGAGAAAACCGAACACGGCGTGAGCAAATTCGCGGCCCAATCGTGAGACGGTACATCATCATTCTTCTATTCATGCCGTGGGCTGCGACAGCTGGCGCATGGACCGAACACAACGGGCACGCACAGATCATCACCACGTTCACGTCCAGCAACGCAGAGATGAGTTTCGACGCCAAGGGGCACGCGACTATCCCGACTGCGTTCAACAAGATGTCGGCCGAGACTCTCGCGGAGTACGGCCTGAGCGGATCGATCACGCTCCTGTTCGCACCGACTCTTGTCATGGCTGATATCGCCACACCTGGCGCCAGAGCGGAACATTCCAACAGCGTCTCTTATGAGGGAGGCGGGCGGGTTCTCCTGTTCGGTCGCGCCGGAAAATTATCGATGCAGGCGACGTATAAGAGTGCCGGCGCATTTGCCATGTCCGTCTCGGCCGACCATGAGTCAGGCCAGCAGATTGACGTCCGATTGCTCTATGGGACGAACTACAAGCTACTTGACGATGATGGATTCGTGGACATCGAAGCGGGCGAGCGGTTCATCGGCCGTCCTCGGCCCGATGAGACACTCGTCGATTTGACTGCCGGTCTCTGGCTCATGCCACGGACCATGATCATGGCGCAGAGTTTCAACATCATCAGTGGAAATGCGATAGCGCCTTACACACCCTACAGGACCCACAAGCTGGAATTCTCGCTCGTGCAAAGACTGACGGACCGCTGGTCGCTGCAGTCCTCCACCTTTTTCTCGCCTGCGGGTCGGAACGCGCTCGACGAGAAGGGCATGTCTGTTGCCCTGTGGGCCCAACTTTGAAGCCGCCCCCGCCGGGAGATCTCATCCCAAGATCCCCCGGCCGATGCGTCAGTCCAGTTTGAAACTCAGGCCGGCCAGCAGCGCATGATCCGAGAAGTGCTGGTGCTCACTGTCCGTTGCGTCCGACATCGTCACGGATTCGCTCTGGCTGAAGCGATACTCCCCGAACATCGACACACGATCGCTGACCTCGTGCCGCAGACCGGCTTCGGCCTGATAAGCCGGCTCCCACGCACGGCCTGAAAGCGCGTTCACTTCGCCTCCGACATTCTGGAGGCCCAGACCAGCGCCGATATATGGCGTGACGAATGTGTTGGGCATCAGATCGTACGTCGCATTGGCCATCAGGCTTGTCGATGACAGATGACCATCAGCAGGCGTTCCGTTCAGCCTGTCGACATCGGAGTGCTGATAGAGTGACGCAAGTTCCACGCGCCAGCCATTGCCCATGTCGTAGCCAAGAGCGCCACCGGCAGCGATGCCTGTCCCGAAGCTGTCGTGCTGAACGCCCGTATCGTTTCCAAGATGCAGGTCGGGCAACAGCGACACACCGCCCTCACCTGTTACGTAATAGCCTGGCCCACCGGCGGACGCGGCTCTAGCGCTCAACGCCGCAGCCAAACCAATCACAGTCAAGAGTCGTGCTCTCATCGTCTTCTTCCTTTTGGTTGGGACGGCACTTGACGCGACTGTGCGCGCGGCCGTCCCTGCGAAGGTGAGCTTGTGCTGTCGCGAAAGTGTGTCGCAAACCTCGCAAGGCCTTCAAAGAACAGCACGATTTGTTGCAGACTTGCCTATCCGGAAGCTTGCCGCGCTGTAACCCGCGCGTTGACTTGGCAGCCGCGCTGACAAACTATCAGCCAAAATCCGGGCGGAAACGAACCATGACAAAGCTCACCTACACACGCGACGAGATCATGGCCGACCATGACTACGCGCAGCTCCAGATAGAAGCCGGCTACCGGCTGCATGGCGGTTTTGACTCATCGGGTGCCTACATCTCTCCGCGCACGCTGAACCGCTGGCCAGCCGTGAAGAACTGGCAGGATGAACTCGGAAAGCGCAACGCGCCCGTCATCGACGCTACGACGCGCTTGTTGAAGCGCGGCCCCTATCCGACCGTGGAGCAGCAGAACTTCCTTCTCGGTCACGGCTTCGGCGAGACGCTGTGGAATTCACTGACCATCACCGGCATCATCGAAGCGCGCGGTGGAATGCTCGCCCAGGCTGTCGCGCCCGACTTCCAGGACATCATCGTCGAGGACATCTCCGACAAGGCGCTCGGCCATCTGAACAAGGGCCTGCTCGTCTCACATGGCTACGATGAAGGTGGCACCAAGGCGCAAGGCATCGGCGGCCATGACGATATGTGGTTCGCGGTGCGTGACGCACTGTTCGGCAAGGACGCCTATCCGATCCCGGAGGTACCGCCGAGCATCGGACGTCCCGAGACCGGCCGCCGCCTGCCACAGATTCCGAAGGAGCACGAAGACTGGGTGCTTCTGCTGATGAACGTGCTGATGATCGAGGTGAAAGCGGAGAGCTTCTTCTCCTTCTGCCAGCATCTCATGCGCGATCCGGCGAACTTCAAGGATCGTCGCCCTGCCGCCGATCACGCGGCAGATCTCGTCGAGCGCATCCGCACCGATGAGGCAATCCACGTCGCCTATCTGGCAACCGCGATTTCCGAGCTTCGCAGCCTGACGATCAAGACGATCGATGGCGCACACGTGCCGGGCAAAGAGATCATCGATCCTGTGTGGAACCAGATGATCGAATGGCATGCCGTGACGAACGCCAATTTCGCCCGCAATCAGTCGCGCGAGAACATCATGGCACGACTGAAAGGCAAGCCGAACGGTGCAGCCCTCGCAGCAACGTTCGACAGCCTGGAGTTCGCGCAGGCGGCGGAATAGAGCTTAAGGCTTCAACGCCTTCACAAGGAAGCGCGTGAGGTTGTCGATGACTTCCTCACGTTCGCGCTGGGAGCGCGCGCCCTCGCTTCCAACCTGGTGGATCGCACCCAGGATGGCCTGCCCCACGATTTCCGGATTGTAGTCGTTGCAGACGAGTCCTTTGGCGGCGGCCTCGCGGATGATCTCGGCCCAGTCGAAGCCCCAGCGAATGAGCAACGGCGTCGCCTGCACCCCCTCGGCATCGATCACGTTTTCGTCGGTCATTGCCGCAGCGAGCACGCCAGGATGTTCTGCCGAGTATGCATAGATCGCCTTGAGGTTTGCGGCGATCATGTTCTCAAGCGTGATGTCCTTCGGCTGCCGCGCGATCATGTACTCGTGCAGTTCTTCGCGCGCGTCGTCCACGAAGGCGAGGAAGCAGGCCTTCTTGTCCGGGTAGTGTAGGTAGAACGTGCCATGGCCAAGGCCGGCCTCACGCGCGATGTCCTGTGGCCGGGTCGCGTGATAGCCACGCTCCACGAACAGCTTGCGCGCCGCGCGTTTCAGCTTCGCCAGGCTTTCTGGCTTACGGCGTACCGGACGCTGGTCCGTGGCGGTTTTGTCTAGTGTGTCCATTCCGGGAGCTTCCCTCGCGTTTACGCCTTAAGTCAATGAGAGGCTTTGGTCCGCGCACGGACAACGCTAAACTGGCGCAGGCATTCGGGAGAAAGACGATGCGCACCATCTCGCTCACCATCGGCATCATGACGGCACTTGCACTGACGACACCCTCGTTCTCCATGGGCGGAATGAGCGGCGGTGGCGGCGGTGGATACAGTATGGGCCCTTCGGGCGGCGCGACGTTCGACGAGTATTCGGCAGCCGTGCGGCTTATCAGGCACGAGAAATACGCCGAAGCGATTCCCCATCTCGATGCGGCGCTGGCGGACCGGCCGCACAGCGCCGATGTCCTCAACTATCTCGGCTACACCCACCGCATGATCGGCGACTACACCGCGTCGCTCGACTATTACAAGCGCGCGCTGGCGATCAATCCCGACCACAAGGGCGTGCACGAATACCTTGGCGAGTTGTACCTGCAGATGCACGACATGCCGTCAGCGCAGCACGAACTTGAGACGCTTGCGAGCCTGTGTCCGTCAGGCTGCGATGAGCGCGATACGCTGACCAAGGCGATATCGGCTTACGCGCCGGCCACCAACGCAACCGCCGCACCAGCCGCAACGCCGACGGCCGCCGCAGCACCGGCGGCGACGCCAACGGCCGCGCAGTAAGCTACGCGGCCCTGTTCTCGCGATAGGCGCGCCAGACGCGTTCCGGCGTCGCCGGCATGTCGATGTGGAGCACGCCGATCGCGTCAGCGATGGCGCTCATCACGGCCGGAAGCGCGCCGACCGTGCCGGCCTCGCCGCAGCCTTTCGCGCCCAGAGGATTGGTCACGCACGGAATCTCTTCATACGCGAAGTTGATGTCCGGCATGTCCGAGGCACGCGGCATCGCGTAGTCGGTGAAGCTGGCAGTCAGGAGCTGACCGCTGGTTTCGTCGTACACGACATTCTCGAGAATCGCCTGGCCGAGGCCCTGAACGATGCCACCATGGACCTGCCCTGCGACCAGCATCGGATTGATGATGCGGCCGAAATCGTCCAGCACGGTGTAGTCGAGAATCTTGGTGTGCCCCGTATCGGGATCGATTTCGACCTCGCAGACATGGCAACCGTTCGGGAAGGTCGGCGCCTGGCCTTGATAGAGGCCGTCGCTGTCGAGACCTTCCTCGAAACCCGGCAGCTTCTCACGCTTCAGCGTAACCGCCAGCTCACCGAGCGTGATCTTCTGCCCTGTGCCGCTGACAGCGAACGTGCCGGTGCCCTCCACAACCGCGAAACCAACCTCGTTGCTGCCGGCCTGCAGAACCTGTCCAGCAGCCTGTTTGCCTTTCTTGATGACCTCATCGGAGGAGACCAGAAGAGCACCACCCGACATGTTAAGCGAACGTGAGCCGCCGGTGCCGCCACCATTCACCCAGGTCGTATCGCCCTGTTTCACTGTGATGGACTCGAACGGCACGCCAAGCTTCTCCGCCACGAGCTGCGCAAAGGATGTCTCGTGGCCCTGGCCGTTCGATTGAGTACCGCAATACAGTTCAACGCCGCCGTTCTCCGTGAACTTGATCGCAGCAGGCTCTTGCCCGGCCGCACCCGTGATCTCGACGTAATACCCGAAGCCGATGCCGCGCAGCATGCCGCGCTTCGCCGACTCCGCCTTGCGCTTTGCGAAGTCCGCATACTCTGCACGCTTCAGGCCTTCCTCGAGCAGGCGCGGATAGTCGCCGGAATCGAATTTAAGACCGGCCCAGTTCGGATAAGGGAGCTCCGCAGGTGACGGCAGATTGCGCTTGCGGATCTCGACCCGGTCAATGCCGGTTTTCGCGGCCGCCGCGTCCATCATCCGCTCCATGAGGTACGCAGCTTCCGGACGGCCCGCGCCGCGATAGGCATCAACCGGCGCCGAGTTCGAAAAGTAACCTTTGATGTTCGCAAACACTTTGGGCACCCGGTATACGCCGCCGAAAATGCGGCCGCCGGCCAGCGTCGGGATGAATGGCGCATAGACCGAGAGATAGCCGCCCATGTTCGCGGTGCCTGTGATGCGCAGCGCGAGGATCTTGCCGTCCTTGTCGAGCGCGAGTTCTCCCTTATGGGTCATGTCACGGCCGTGATCGTCGGCCAGGAATGACTCGGTCCGCTCCGCGCTCCAGCGAACCGGCCGGCCGACCTTCTTCGCCGCGATCATCACCATCGGCTGTTCGGGATATAGGAAGCCCTTCATGCCGAAGCCGCCGCCGACATCCTTGGTGATCACGCGCACCTTATCGGCGGGCACGCCGAGGATACCTTGTGCCAGACCACCCCGAAGATTGGCCGCGCCCTGCGATGTCACATAGATTGTGTATTCGTCGGTCGCCGCGTCGAACACGCCGATTGCATTGCGCGTCTCCATCGGCATGGCGCTGACACGGTTCTGCACCATATCGAGCTCGACTGTATGGGCGGCGCTGGCGAAGGCGGCGTTCACACCGGCCTCATCGCCATCGCTCCAGTCGAAGCTCTCATTGCCGGGAGCAGTGCTCCATATCTGTGGGCCGTTCGGCGCGGCCAAGAGCGTGCCGACAGCATCGAGTGGCTCGTAATTGACCTCGACCATTTCCGCGGCATCTTTCGCCTGGGCATAGGTCTCGGCGATCACCATCGCCACTGCTTCACCCACGAACGTCACCTTGCCGTCTGCCAGGATCGGCTTGGCCGACTGTCGCGTCAAAGTCCCGTCGCGGTTTTTCACCGGCGCCATGCACGGCATCGGCTTGGCACCGGCTGCTTTCACGTCGGCATACGTCAGAACATCGACAACGCCGGGCGCCGCCTTTGCGGCCGTGATGTCGATCGCGTTGATCTTCGCATGACCATGCGGGCTGCGCAGAAAACAGGCGTAGGTTTCGTTGTCGAACCGCAGATCGTCCGTATACTGACCTTGCCCTGTGATGAACCGGATGTCTTCCGTGCGCTTGACCGACTGACCCACACCGAATTTCATTGCTCAACTCCAATGGCAAACGTCGCGCAAAGCGCGGACAGGTATCTCGATAACGCAGGTGATGGCGTCAGTTGGTGTAGCTCGGGTCGATGCGGTCGCACTTCCTGCGCAGCGCTGGCCAGGCGAGCGCACCCACCATGCCGTTGAACGCGCCCTGCCCCTGCATTGCCGTCTTCTCGGGCACGCCCTGGTTCGGCCAGTTCGGCACCGCGCCGCCGCCCAGCGCGCGAACCTGCATGGAGCAGGCCCGCTCCAGCCAGAACATGCGCAGGAACGCGTCGGCGCAATTCTTGCCGAGCGCAAGCGTCCCATGATTGCGCAGGATCATCGCGTTCTTGTCACCGAGGTCATGGACGAGGCGATCGCGCTCATCGAGATCGAGCGCGACGCCTTCGTAGTCGTGATAGGCCAGCTCGCCCGCGATCATCATCGCATGCTGGTCAAGCGGCAGAAGACCTTCCTTCTGCGCCGACACCGCGACGCCATCCGTTGTGTGAAGATGGATGACGCAACCCGCGTCTTCGCGATTCATATGGAGCGCCGAATGGATCGTGAAGCCTGCCGCATTCACCGGGAACGGCGACTCGCCGATCTTGTTGCCCTCGACATCGATCTTCACAAGGCTCGACGCCGTGATCTCTTCAAACAGCAACCCATACGGGTTGATCAGGAAGTGGTGCTCCGGACCGGGAACGCGCGCTGAGATATGGGTGAAAATCATGTCGTCCCAGCCGTGGATCGCGACCAGCCGATAGGTCGCTGCGAGATCCTCGCGCACTGCCCACTCTTCAGCGCTGACTTTGCCCTTCAGGGATGGGATGTCGGCGATTTCCGGCATTTTTCGCGCTGCACTGCTCATGGAATGTCCTCGGCCGTCTCGATGATAGCGAAATAGAAGATTGGACCCGCCCTGCCCGCCAGTCAAACCTAACGAACCCGCCTCACGGCCGATTTCCAGCCGTCATAAAGCGTGTTGCGCAGAGGGGCTTTCATCTCCGGCGTAAACCGGCGGTCGAGCGCCCAGCGGTCTGCGATATCCTTTGTGTCCTTGAAAAGACCGACGGCCAGTCCGGCGAGATACGCCGCGCCCAGCGCGGTCGTCTCCGTCACTTGCGGGCGGTCGACCGGCAGCCCGGTGATGTCGGCCAGCCGCTGGCAGAACCAGTCGTTGCGCACCATGCCGCCATCGACCTTGATGCGGCGCGGCGCACGCAGGTCCGAGCGTTTCATGTCCTTCCCCATGGCCTCCAGCAAATCGCGCGTCTGGAAACACACCGCGTCCAGCGCGGCACGCGCGATCTCTGCCGCACCCATGTCGCGCGTGAGGCCGACAATTGCACCACGCGCGTCCGGATCCCAATACGGCGCCCCAAGGCCGGTGAAGGCGGGCACGAAGTAAAGCCCTTCGGCATCCTTGGCGGTCCGTGCGAGCGCCTCGATCTCCTCTGCGCTGCGGATCACGCCCAGGGCGTCGCGCAGCCACTGCACGACGGCGCCAGCGATGAATATGCTGCCTTCGATCGCGTAGGCAGTCTTGCGGCCATAACGATAGAAGCTCGTCGCCAGCAACCGGTTCTTCGACGACGGCACTTTGGGTCCTGTGTTCACCAGCACGAAGCAGCCGGTGCCATAGGTCGATTTCACGTCGCCTGGCGAGAAGCAGGCCTGTCCGAAAGCAGCGGCTTGCTGATCGCCGGCGACACCAGTGATCGCGATCGACCCGCCGAACAACGCATCGTCAGTCTGTCCGAATGTGCCGGAACTGTCGCGGACATCCGGAAGCGCCTGGCGCGGCACGCCGAACAGCTTCAGCAGATCGGCATCCCAGTCCAGCGTCCTTAGATTGAGGAGCATGGTGCGCGAGGCGTTTGTCACGTCGGTTGCATGGACACGGCCGCCGGTCAGCCGCCAGATCAGCCACGCGTCGATGGTACCCAAAGCGATCTCGTCCTGCTCGGCCCGACGACGCGAACCCGGAATGTGGTCCAGCAACCACGCCATCTTCGTCGCCGAGAAGTAGGGATCGAGCAGAAGCCCTGTCTTCGCCGTGATCTTCGGCTCCCACTTGCGTGCCTTCAGCGCGCGGCACCGGTCGGCCGTGCGGCGGTCCTGCCAAACAATCGCGTTGTAGAGCGGCTTGCCCGATTTCCTGTCCCAGATGACAGTCGTCTCGCGCTGGTTGGTAATGCCGATGGCAGCAACATCACTCGCGGGAACGCCTTTCAGTGCAGCACGACACGCCGTCAACGTCGCTTGCCAGATTTCCTCAGCGTCATGCTCAACCCATCCGTTGGCCGGATATATCTGGCGTAACTCAATCGCGTGCGACGCTACAGGTCGTGCCTGCGCATCGAACAGGATCGCGCGCGTGGATGTCGTCCCCTGATCGATCGAGAGGATGTAAGGAGCGTCAGCAGCCATGCGTGCAGGGCGAATCCCTTAACGGAACGTTAGCTTAACACCCCGTTAACAGCTTTTCTGCTAGATGAAACAGTCGGCCAGAAGGCCGGTGCAGAACGCATTTGGGGCAGAATGTGGGCCTGACAGCGCATGACATGAGCGATATGGGCCGCCTGGCCCAGCTCGCAGTGAATCCGCAAGGCACCAGCCGCGAGGAGATATACCTCGCCGTGGCTTCGCTCTATCGCATCCAGGGCACGGGCCTCAATCAGCGCGAGCGCGCGCTGATGCATGAAATCCTCCGCCGGCTGACGCGCGACGTCGAGATGGCGATCCGCATCGCCCTCGCCGAACGCCTGGCCGATGACACGCAGGCACCGCACGACCTGATCCTCCTGCTCGTCGACGACAAGATCGAAGTCGCGCGTCCACTCCTGCTTCGCAGTCCGCTTCTCACCGAAGCCGACATGATCAAGCTGATCGCAGAGAGCACCAAGGATCATCACGAAGCCGTCGCGACGCGCGCCCATATCGGCGAGCCTGTCACCGATGCACTTTCAAAGAGCCCGCACGAACCGGTCCTCGTCGCCCTGGTGCGCAATGCCACCGCACGCATCTCGACGGCCACTTATGAAGCGCTAATCGAGAAGTCCCGGTCGATCGCCGGCCTGCAAGAACCACTCACGAAGCGCCCTGATCTGCCGCCTGTCCTCGCCAGCCGGATGTGCGATTTCGTTTCAGACGCGCTGAAGACGTTTATTACTCAGAACTACCGCATCGCACCGGAGCGCCTCGAGCAGGCCGTCGAGCAGGCCGAAACCAGCGTGAAGAGCGAGG
>DASZCC010000525.1:0-1898 GCA_035943485.1 Rhizomicrobium sp.
CAGGCCTTCGTCGAGAATTGCGGCCTTCCGAAACTTCCCGGTGCGGCACCGCTAGGCGGAGAAATCCTGAGCCACGATTTTGTGGAAGCTGCGTTGCTTCGGAAAGCCGGCTGGAAGTTGTGGCTGGTGCCGGAGCTTGGCGGAAGCTTTGAAGAGACGCCTTCCGGAGTCATCGATCATCTGACCCGCGACCGCCGCTGGTGCCAGGGCAACATGCAGCACATCCGACTCCTGTTCGCGCAAGGACTGAGACCGTCGAGCCGCATGCATTTCATATTCGGCATCATGAGCTATGTCTCATCGCCCCTGTGGCTGTTGCTGCTCGTTCTCGCGCTAATTGAAGCGGGCCGCTCAACGGCGCCTGCTTCGTTCTTCTATATTGGCAAGTATCCGATCCTGAATCTGCCCGTGTCACACGCGACGGAGATTCTGCTGCTGATTTTCGCGACGTCGGTTCTCTTGTTCGGCCCGAAATTCGTCGCCCTTATTGGCGTCATGCGCGATCCCGTGCAGCGGCGCGGCTTCGGCGGCATCCTGCGGCTCACACGAAACATCGTTCTGGAATCCTTGTTCTCCGCGATCTACGCCCCCATCGCTGCGATTACGCACAGCTGGTTCATCCTGAATACCTTCCTCGGCAAGGGCATAGCCTGGACACCGCCGCGCCGCGGCGACAGCGCCACCAGCCTCGCATCCGTGGCGATCTACTTCGCGCCGCATACGATCATCGCGATCATCGTTGGTGCGATGGTCTGGCGATGGCTGCCAGATGGCTTCGGCTGGCTCGTACCTATGCTGCTAGGCCCGGCGATCTCCATTCCGCTTGCGAAACTGGTGAGCGAACCCGGCATCGGTGGCTGGCTTCTCCGCGCCGGGTACTTCGCAGTGCCGCGCGGGGGCACGGAAATCGCTCAGCGTGTCGACGAGCTTCTGGACCAACACGATCCCATCCGGGAGATACAGTCCGTCGAACTGGTGCGGACATTTCTGGCAGAACCGCTTCAGCGTGGTCTGAGCGCAGCGGTCCAGACAACGTCCTGAATTATCGCGGGCTTCGATAGGCTTCCGCGATCAATTCGAACGACCGTAGCCTTGTCGGATGATCATACACGTCCGACACAATCATGATTTCATCCGCGCCCGTCTCCGCCACCAGCGCATCCAGCCCGGCCCGAACCGTGTTGCGTGATCCGTAAATGGAGCGCGCCAGCATCTGCTGCGCCTGTGCCTTCTCAGCTGGAGTCCAATAGGTCTCGATGTCGTCGATCGGCGGCCTGCTGAGGCCTCGCGCGCCGCGAAAAATATTTGCAAACGACATCTGCTGTGTAGTTGCCAGCCGCCGCGCTTCGGCATCGGTTTCCGCCGCGATTACATTGATGCCGACCATCGCATAGGGCGCAGCCAACTGCTCGGACGGTTTGAACCGGCTGCGATAGATCTGGAGCGCCGGCAGAAGAAGATCCGGCGCGAAATGAGACGCGAACGCGTAGGGCAGTCCCAATTCCGCCGCGAGCATCGCGCCGAAGTTGCTCGATCCCAAAATCCAGAGCGGCACTTCCGTGCCTGCCGCTGGTACGGCCTGAATGCGTTGGTTGGGACCGGCGGGTGCGAGGAACGCCTGAAGTTCCAACACATCCTGCGGAAAATTCTCGGCCGACTCCGGTGTGCGCCGGAGCGCGCGAAGCGTGAGCTGATCGGTTCCCGGCGCACGCCCGAGGCCCAGATCAATGCGCCCCGGAAACAGGCGCGCCAGCGTGCCGAACTGCTCCGCGATCACATAGGGAGCATGGTTCGGCAGCATGATACCGCCAGAGCCGACCCTGATGCTTTTCGATCCGGCTGCGATATGCGCGATGACGATCGAGGTCGCCGCACTCGCGATGCCCTGCATGTTGTGA
>DASZCC010000526.1:0-2864 GCA_035943485.1 Rhizomicrobium sp.
CCACCTGACAATTGCGACGGGCGATGCGTCAGGCGCTGGCCAAGGCCGAGATGCGAGAGGATGTGCGCCGCGTCGCGCTCGCTGTCGGCGCGGTTGCGGCCGGCGATACGCTGCGGCAGGACGACATTCTCCAGCGCCGAGAACTCCGGCAGCAGATGATGCGCCTGATAGACAAAACCGATCGTGTCGCGCCGGATTGCGGTGCGCTCGTTGTCGGGCAGGCTGGACGCGCTCACACCACCGACGAAGACATCGCCGCTGGTCGGCGCCTCCAGAAGACCGGCAATGTGCAGCAAGGATGACTTCCCGGCGCCCGACTGGCCCACCAGCGCAACAAGCTCACCGGCATTTAGCTGCAGATCGAGGCTGCTGAAGATCTCCAGCACGCCCGTTCCTTCCGGATAGGTGCGCGTCACGCGCGCGAGTTCGAGGACCGCTTCACTCATAGCGAAGCGCCTCCACCGGATCGAGCTTCGCCGCCCGCCAGGAAGGATAGAGTGTCGCGAGGAACGACAGCGCCAGCGCCATCAGGACGACGGTGACAACGTCGCCAACTTCCATCTTCGCGGGCATCTCCTCCAGGAAGTAGATTGTCGGATCGAACAGCGTCGTGCCGGTGATGTTCGACAGAAACTGGCGTATCGCCTCGATGTTCGCACAGAACACCGTGCCGATGACGAGACCTATCAGCGTGCCGGTGACACCGATGCTGGCGCCGGCGATGAAGAACACGCGCATCACGGCGCCGCGTGTCGCGCCCATGGTACGCAGGATCGCGATGTCGCCGGATTTGTCCTTCACCAGCATGATGAGGCCGGACACGATGTTGAGCGCCGCGACAAGGATGATCAGCGTCAGGATCAGGAACATCACATTGCGTTCCACCACCAGCGCCTGGAACAGGCTGGAGCTGATCGCCTGCCAGCTCAGGGCGCGCGCATAGGGACCGGCCGCCTGCGCAATGGGCGCGATCATCGACTTCACCTGATCGGGATCGGCGATCATCGTCTCAAGCCCGGTGACCGCATTGTTCATGTTGAAGTAGAGCTGCGCTTCCTCGAGCGGCATGAAGACATAGGACGAGTCATACTCGCTCATGCCGATACGGAACGTGCCGACGACGGTGTAGGTCTTGATGCGCGGCGTGGTGCCGAACGGCGTGACGTTGCCCTTGGGCGCGATGAGCGTGATGGTGCCGCCCGGCTGTATGCCCAGACGATCCGCCAGCCGCGATCCTATGATTACCGCATCGCCACCCTGGAATTTCGCCAGCGCCCCCGGCGAAAGCGAGCGCGCCACGCTGGTGAGATCGCTGAGGTCGCTACTGCGAATACCGCGCACCATCACACCCGGCGATATCCCTCCGCCTGACGCCAGCGCCTGGCCGTCGACAACTGGCGCCACATGCGTGACACCCGGCACCGCGCGGACCCGCGTCGCGATCCGATCGAAGTCCGGCAGGTTGCCATCGACACCCTGCACCAGCACGTGACCCTGCAGACCGAGGATGCGCGCAAGCAGGTCGTGGCGGAAACCGTTCATCACCGCCATCACAATGATCAGCGTCGCAACGCCAAGCGCGATCCCGACCAGCGAGAAACCCGAGATGACGGAAACAAAACTCTCCGTCCGCCGCGCCCGCAGATAGCGCAACGCAATCATCCACTCGAACGGTGCAAACGCCCGCGTGCCGGATTTTGCTTTGGTGCCGGAGACCGGAGCACCATGAATAGTAGTGGCGATGGCTGTTTGAGGATTGCTCACGCAGCCGCCTGGGTAAAAGTAATCCGCAAACCCAACGCTTGCGCGACCTTGACGACAGTCATGAACTCCGGATTACCGTCTTTGGACAAAGATTTGTAGAGGCTCTCGCGACCAAGGCCTGTGTCTTTGGCAATCTGCGACATGCCCTTCGACCGTGCGGCAACACCGATGCCATGCACTATGAGAGCTGGGTCACCATCCTCGAATATCGCTTCGAGATAGCCAAAAATATCTTCATCCGTTTTCAGAAGACTTGCCGAATCCCACGGTCGCGTTTTCAGTTTTGGCATTGTCTACTCACTTTCCAATCGCGCCAGCTCAAGCGCCACGGCAATGTCTCGCTTCTGCGTACTCTTGTCGCCACCAGCGAGGAGCAAAATCACCGTTCGTCCCCTGCGCAT
This sequence comes from Rhizomicrobium sp., assembly GCA_035943485.1. Classification (GTDB taxonomy): domain Bacteria; phylum Pseudomonadota; class Alphaproteobacteria; order Micropepsales; family Micropepsaceae; genus Rhizomicrobium. Next base: position 2,166 of record DASZCC010000526.1, read on the forward strand.
GAAGTACACGCGGTAGCCGGGGCCGTAATCGATCCGCATCTCTGAAACGCCAGCACCGACAAACTTGCAGTCTCCGGCATTGCCCAGTTCCAAACGGTCGATACGCGCCTGAATCCGCCTGCGTGCGCTAACATCGCGAAGTCCCTCTAACCAACCTAAAAACAAGTCGGTTACGCGGACTTCCCATTTGTATTCCATAAGATACAGTTGGTCAAGGCATGCTTTAAGGCAAGCATTTGCAAATCGGTGCAATCCTTCTTACGAAACCTTGGGTTAGACGGCAATTGACGGCGGATAGATGGCACAGCGGGCATTGAGCGTTTCGAGGACGACCGGCAACCGGTCGACCTTTGCGGACTGGTATCAGGCCGTTGTTCGCGAGGCGGACATGGCGGAGCCCTCGCCCGTGCGCGGCGCCATGGTCATCAAGCCTTGGGGCTACGGCGTGTGGGAAGAGATCCAGCGCGATCTCGACCGCCGCATCAAGGACACCGGGCACGAGAACGCCTATTTCCCGCTGTTCATACCACTCTCTTTCATCGCCAAGGAGGCCGAGCACGTCGAGGGTTTCGCCAAGGAAATGGCGATCGTCACGCATCACCGCCTGAAGAACATCGACGGCAAGCTGCAACCGGATCCGGACGCGAAGCTGGAAGAGCCGTATGTCGTACGTCCGACATCGGAGACCATCATCGGCGA
>DASZCC010000527.1:0-6113 GCA_035943485.1 Rhizomicrobium sp.
TTGCCGTCCACGATCTCGGAGCCGTGATACGTGACCTTCATTTCCATGCCCTTCGAGGCTGTCACGGTGCCATTGGTCATGCTGCCGGCCGAGGTAGGTCCGTTATGCACGACGGCGACGGTTCCGTTCGTCATGCTGCCGGTCGAAGTTGGGGCGCCGCCATCCGGATGATGATCCCAGGGGTAGGTGCCTTCGCCGAGACCGTGAAGCGGGATGATGTGAATCTCCTCCGCCCGCATCGTGCCGTTCGGACCGGGAACCGATGTGATGCCGACGAACTGCGACGACATGATCTGGTTGAAGCGGCGCGGCTCGACCGCGGCGAAGAATGTCGCGGGCGCGATCGCCGCCGTGACGGTCGTTCCGTCGGCCTTTGTGATCGTGACTGTTTTTGCATCAATGCTGGCGATGGTGCCGCGGACGAGCATGGGCGGCGGAGGCGCATCCGCGGCATAGGCGGCGGTCAGCGTCAGCACGGCGGACATCATCAGTGTACGGAATTTCATGGGTGTTTCCTTTTGTGTTCTGGATGGCAATCCACACGCTTTCGTTGATGGAAGCAAGGCGTACACGCGCAATTTACGGCGTCAGCCCGGGCGGGCCTTCACCAGTATTTCGATACGCCGGTTGCGTGCCTCGTTGCGGCGCGCACCGGTCGCGATGCGAAGATGCGTCTGGCCAAGCCCCTGTGACGTGATGCGCTGCGCCGGCACGCCTTCATGGACCAGTGCGTCCGCGATCAGGCGCGCGCGCTTCGTCGACACAGCGATGTTCTGGTCCGGCGTTCCGGTCTGATCCGTGAAGCCGTTCACCTGTATCGAAGTGTGTCCGTAGTTGCGCAGGATGGCGCCCATCGGCTCCAGCACGTCGTCGCCTGACACACCGCCGTCTTCGCTGAACAGTTCCGTGTTGGGGATGACGATATTGATATTGTTGCCCTGCCGCGCGACGACGATACCCGCGCCGCGCACATGGTGTCGCAGATCGCTCTCCAGTTGGTCCATGTAACTCTCGACCTTCGCGGTGACGAGAGGGCCTTGCGGCGCCGCCACCACGACAGGTGCTGGTCGCGTCGCATGCGACTGCGAGGCGGATGGCTGCGGCAACGCGCGCGCATGGGGCGTGGGCGCTGGTGGCGGCGGCTCATAGATCGGGCGCGGACCGCCGCCGCAGGCGGACAACGCAAGTGCGAAGAGCACGATCGAGGATTTCATCAAGCGCGGAAACATCAGGAATTTTCCCGGTTCAAAGTGGCAGATATTTGGCCGATGCGGCCGGTCCCTGCTATCGTGAGGCAACGACATTCCATAACGCAGAAGGTGGGGAAATGAACCTGTTCGATCTCTCGGGAAAAGTGGCGCTGATCACCGGCTCGACCAAAGGCATCGGCGAAGCCGTCGCGCATCGCATGGCAGAGCACGGCGCAAAGGTCGTGATCTCCAGCCGCAAGGCCGATGCCTGCGAGAAAGTGGCGGCCGACATCAACAAGGAACGCGGCGCGAAGGTCGCCGTGCCGATCCCGGCGAACATCAATTACAAGGAACAACTCCAGCACCTGGTCGACGAGACTCACAAGCAGCTTGGCAAGATCGACATCCTCGTCTGCAACGCGGCGCTCAATCCTGCCTATGGTCCGATGTCGTCGATCTCGGATGATGCCTTCGACAAGATCCTCGGCGCGAACATCAAGTCGAACCACTGGCTGGCCCAGATGGTGCTGCCCGACATGACCGAGAAGAAGGACGGCGCAATCATCATTGTGTCGTCGATCGGCGGCTATCGCGGTTCCACGGTGATCGGCACCTACTGTATCTCCAAAGCGGCGGACCTGCAGCTTGCGCGCAACCTCGCGCTCGAAAACGGGCCGAACAATATCCGCGTCAATTGCATCGCGCCCGGTCTCGTGAAGACCGATTTCGCGAAAGCGCTGTGGGACACGCCGGAAGGCGAGAAGCGTGCGAGCTCCGGCACGCCGCTGCGCCGCCTCGGCGAACCGGACGATATCGCAGGTGCAGCCGTGTTCCTGGCGTCCAAGGCCGGCTCGTGGATGACGGGCCAAAGCATCGTGGTCGATGGCGGCACGCTCTCCTGATCACGGCTTCGCGCACAGGCCGGCGCGTCTGGACGACGTGCCGGCGCTGAAGCACCTGATGCAAAGTGCGATCGCGGAATTGCAGAAGGGCTTTCTCTCTGCAGCCGAGATCGCTGCGTCGTCGGACGTGATGGGGCTCGACACGCAGCTCATCACCGACGGCACCTACTTCGTCATTGAGGACGGCGGCGAGATCGCGGGATGCGGCGGCTGGAGCCGCCGTGCGACGCTGTTCGGCGGCGATCACTCGGCCGGACGCGATGCCGCGCTGCTTGATCCCGCGAAGGACGCGGCACGCGTGCGCGCGATGTATACGAGCCCGGCTTTCGCGCGGCGCGGTGTCGGACGATTGATCCTTGCGCTGTGCGAGGCCGCGGCGGCTCGCGAAGGTTTCACGCGCGTGGAACTTGGCGCGACACGCGCCGGCGAACCGCTGTACCGCGCCTGCGGTTATGCGCCAATCGAGGCGATCGCTGCGCCGACATCGTCTGGCGTGACGATTCCGATCTTGCGGATGGGAAAGGCACTGGCACCGCGCTAGTCTTGGAGGCGTGAACTGCCGGAGATAGCCATGCGACATGCTGTTTTCGTGATGGCCGCTGCACTGCTGGTCGCGCCGGCAATCGCCTCGACTGATCCGGGCCTGTCCGATGCGATCATGAACTGGAAGGACGATGCGAGTGTCGGCTGCAAGAACCCGCAGTCGACCTACGACATGAACACCTGCGCCGGACGCGACTACAAGAAAAGCTACACAGCACTGGTCGCTCTCTATAACCAGCTCTATGCAAAATACGATGCGGCCAACAAGAAGCGGCTGCAGATCGCGCAACGGTCGTGGCGCAAATACATGGACGACGAGTGCGGTTACGAGACCGCGGGCACGATTGGCGGCACGATCCATTCCACGATGGTGACGAACTGCAACGCGGCGCTGACGGAAGTCCGGATCAAGCAGCTTCAGGCGCAACTCAACTGCGCCGAGGGCGATATGGGTTGCAACGCGCCGTAAGTGGTTCGCGCGGAGCCGCGGTGCGCACTATGGAAAAAGTCCGTTATTGTTTTGAGCCCTATGCGCCGATGATGCTCTCCGCACTCTTGAACGGCAGACCCTGGGCATCGGCCACCGCCTTGTACGTCAGCGCACCCTTGTAGACGTTGAGGCCCGCAAGCAGATGCTTGTTTGCCTTCATCGCCCCTTCGGCGCCACGTTCGGCGAGCGCGATCGTGAACGGCAGCGTCGCGTTGTTGAGCGCGAAGGTCGAGGTCCGCGCGACGGCGCCGGGCATGTTCGCGACGCAATAGTGCACGACACCGTCCACCACATATGTCGGATCGGCATGCGTCGTGGCGTGCGAGGTCTCGGCGCATCCACCCTGGTCGATCGCCACGTCGACGATCACGGAACCCTTCTTCATCTGGCTCACCATCTTGCGGGTAATCAGCTTCGGCGCCGCTGCACCCGGGAGCAGCACGCCGCCGATGACGAGATCGGCGGAGACGACCTGCTCCTCGATCGCGTCGATGGTCGAGAACAGCGTGTGCATGCGCGAGCCGAACTGCTGGTCGAGCTCGTTCAGCCGCGACAGCGACAGGTCGATCACGATAACATGCGCCTCAAGCCCCATCGCCATGCGCGCCGCGTTGGTGCCGACGACGCCGCCGCCGAGGACGACAACCTTCGCGGCCGGTACGCCGGGCACGCCGCCAAGCAGCTGGCCGCGTCCGCCCTGCGCGATCTCCAGACAATGGGCGCCGGCCTGGATCGACATGCGACCTGCGACTTCGCTCATCGGCGCCAACAGCGGAAGACCGCCGCGCACATCGGTGACGGTCTCGTACGCGATGCAGATCGCACCGGAATTCAGCAGGCCCTTGGTCTGCTCCGGATCGGGCGCGAGATGCAGATAGGTGAACAACACCTGGCCGGGACGCAGGCGCTTGATCTCGGCCGGCTGGGGCTCCTTCACCTTCACAATCATGTCGGCATTGGCGAACACCTCGTCAGCGGTCTTCAGTATCTTGGCGCCAACGCGCGCATAGAGCTCATCGTGCAAGCCGATGCCCTCGCCCGCATTGGTCTCCACGAACACCTCGTGCCCGCGCGACGTCAACTCGCGGACGGCGGGCGGCGTCATGCCGACGCGGTATTCGTTGTTCTTGATTTCCTTCGGGACGCCGACGCGCATGGAAGAATCCTCTCAGGTGAGACTGGTCAGGACAGCGCGCACGCCGTCCACCATTCGGGTGATATCGTTTTCGGAAGCAATCAGCGCCGGGGCCAGTGCGATCGTGTCGCCTCCGACGCGAACGACGAGATCCTCGTCATGGAAGGCGCGCCCGATCGCCTCAAGCCCACGGCGGCCCGGCGCATTCGGATCCGGCGCAATGTCGATGCCGGCGGCGAGACCGCAATTGCGGATGTCGATCACATTCGGCGCGCCCTTGAGCGAGTGTACGGCGTCCTCAAATACGCGCTCCATCTTGCGGGCACGCGCAAACAGATCTTCATCGCGATAGACGTCGAGCGTCGCGAGTGCAGCGGCGCAGGCGAGCGGATGCGCGGAATAGGTATTGCCGTGGAACAGCTCAATCGTGTGTTCCGGCCCTTGCATGAAAGCGGCGTGGATCTTGTCCGACACGATCACACCGCCCATCGGCACCGCGCCATTGGTGATGCCCTTGGCGAAGGTGATGATGTCCGGTGTCACGCAATAGCGCTCGGCAGCAAAGCTGTGACCGACGCGGCCGAACCCGGTGATCACCTCGTCGAAGATCAGAAGGATGCCGTGCCGGTCGCAAAGCGCGCGGAGCTTCTTCAGGTAATCCTTCGGCGGCGCGAACACGCCGGCTGAACCGGCGAAGGGCTCGACGATCACAGCCGCGATTGTCTCCGCACCGTGCCGGGTGACGATGTCATCGAGCGCGTCCGCGAAGTACGCCCCCGCTTGCGGCTCACCGTGCGTAAAGGCCATCGTCTCGCGATCGTAGGGCAGCGGAAGGTGATCCTCCGTACCCGGAACAAGCGGCAGATAGTCCTTACGGTTGTTCGGGATGCCGCCAACCGAGATGCCGCCGAAGTTCACGCCATGATAGCCGCGGTCGCGTCCGATCAGGCGGAAACGGTCAGCCTGTCCGGTACGCTGGAAATAAGCACGCGCAATCTTGAGAGCCGTGTCGGCGGCCTCGGAACCGGAGTTGACGAAGAAGACATGGTCCATGCCCTCGGGCGCCATGTCGGCGACGCGGCGTGCCAGCGCGAAGGCGGCGGGATGGGCGTACTGGAAGGTCGGCGCGAAATCGAGTTCGCCGGCCGCCTTCGCGATCGCCTCGACGATCGGCTTGCGGCCGTGTCCAGCGTTGACGCACCACAGACCGGAGCAGCCATCGAGCAGCGCCCGCCCGCTCTCATCAAAGAAGTGCATGCCTTCGGCCCGCGCGAGTATGCGCGGCGCGCGCCGGAACGCGCGGTTCTGCGTAAAGGGAAGCCAGAAGGCGGCCAGGTCGTTGCAGTGGTCGAGGCTCATCGCCTGCCTCAGAATTCGGGGCAAACTAGCGGGCGCCTCGCACACATTCAATCAAGCGCTGTTGCGCAATCGGGATGGCGTCCGACCGAAAGTTTCAGGAAACGGTCTTGGTAAACCAGAGAACGAGATCATCGTCGATTTTCGCTTCGTCGCCCCAGTTCACGCGCCTGCCATGCGAAGTGATTCCCAGCGCGTCCGGCACATAGCCACGCTTTACATACAGTCGTTGCGCCGGTCCGTAGTCGCGGTGCAGGCCCACGCCTATTCCTATGACAGACGAGCGCTCAAGGATCAGGCGTTCTGCCTCGTCCATCAGCCTTGTACCGATCGCCCTGCGGCGGAAGGCGGGCAGCACATTGAAGTCCTGGATCTCGGGCACGCCCGCGTCTCGGAATGGCGGGTAGTCAGGCAGCCAGTTGATCGTAACATAGCCCGCAACCGCACCATCGCTCCGCGCAATGAGGACAAGACGCCGGCCAGCCTCCTGGTCTTCA
>DASZCC010000528.1:0-1930 GCA_035943485.1 Rhizomicrobium sp.
TCCGCGGCCTGTGACGCGAAGGCCGTAATGCGCGACGAGCCTTTCGAGCGCGATGGTCAGCACGACGCGCGCGCTGCGATGCGGCCAGCCCTTGGCTTTCTCCGCCTCCTCCAGCCCGCGCAGATGACAACAGACGTCGTAAAGGAGATCGGAGAGCCCCGGCCCCACCGCCTTCATCGCGCGGTTGAAACGTTGCTTGGCCATGATCACCGTGTCGCTCAGCGTGTTCTCGACGCGCTTGCCGCCGCGGCTGTTCACCAAGGGCTGCGTGAGATCGGGCGACAACCGTGGCATGAGCTGGGCCAGCGTGAAATCGCGGCGGAATTTTTCGGCCGCCTCGAACTGGGCGGCATCAACCAGCCCACGCTGATGCAGGCGCTCGATTGGCGACTCCGCTTCGTTGACGGTGACCTCGCTCTCCGCGCCATCCGGCCCGGTCACGACACGCTGGCGAAGCACCTGATGCTGGGCCGCGAACGGATTCTCATGCGCCGTCGCGCGCAGGAACCAGGCGTGCCCTGCGTCGGTCAGCACAAGCACCGCCGTGTGACCGTCCACCCATTTGCGCGCAATGAAGCCCTGCGCGATGGCCGCCGAGATGCACGTGCGGCGCGTGGCAGGCGATCCGCCTTTCACCGACACCTCATAGCTGCCGTCGTCTCGCCGCACGAGACGCGCGCCCGGCGCCATCAGCTGGCGCAGGATGCGGCGCCCCTCGCGCTCCAGTTCCTGTTCGCCGACGCTCATGTGCGCCTCATGGCGACAGAGCGCATCGTGGTCTCGAGCCAGCGCAAGGTGCGGTCGAACTCCGGATCGGCGCGCGTCTCCTCGACATGCCTGAGCGCGAGGCTGACCGTCGACCGGTCACGCACAAAGGCATGCGCGAGATCCACGTTCTCCATCTGGAAAACGGCGCGGCACAGATAGATCGCCACCTGCCGCGCGAACGCCGCCTTGCGCGACAGCCGCGACGGCGAAAGCATGTCGTCGATCGTCACACCATAGGTGTGCGCCACCAGCACCTGCGCTACCCCGGCCCGCAACGGCCCCAGGTCCGGCGGCGGAAAAACCTCGACCATTCCCATGAAAACCCTCCGTTTTGTTGGAGAGTATATAGGACTATCAGCCTATAATGTCGAGAGGTTGTGGGAAAATATTACTATCATATTTTCCTGCCGTCCCAATCGTTGTCATCCCGACCGAGCGACAGCGAGAGCCGGGACCCATCGCGACATGTCGGAATGGGTCCCGGATAGTCTCGCTGCGCGAGCCTTCCGGGATGACAGCTGGTGCGGGCTTCAAGAACGCCTACGGTTGAACCAGCACCACGCCTTCGGTCTCTTGATCCGTCTTCCTCCGTCTCGGCCCTTCGCCGCGGCGCTTGTCGCGGAAGCGGCGGTCCGGTCCGAAGTAATCGTGCGTCACGATGAAACGTCTTGGTGCATTGATCGCCAGCGATAGCTTACGCGCGATGACGGCGGCAGAAATCGGCCTGGCCAGCACCGCATTCACGCCACGATCGCGCGCGCCGGATACCAGGCGCTGGCGCGGCGCAGCGGACACGAGGAATATCGGCAGCGACGGATTGTGCACGCCCTCACTGCGGCGGACGGCCACCGTGAAGGGCATGTCGCCCATATCGGGCTGATCGCCGTCGCAGAACAGCGCGGCGTAGTCTTCCGAACGCAGCAGCTTCAAAGCGCTCTCACCGTCACGCACCACAGTGATATCGCGGATGTCAGCAAGGTGCAGCGCGACGCGAAGGACGTTCACGCCGAACGCGTCCGCGCTGACGACAAGCACCTTCAGACTGTTTAGCTCGACCCTTGCCACGAACCCTTCCCCCAGAGGCCGCCAAGCTAGGGAATTCGCCATTAAATGCCGTTGAATTAATGCCTTAGTTTTCCGGCCATGGTGGTAAGCTAAACAG
>DASZCC010000529.1:0-4742 GCA_035943485.1 Rhizomicrobium sp.
TGTCCTCTTATGTACGCCTCTCAAACTTCAGGAGTGCGTATGTTTTAGAGATGCCGTGAGACCAGACAGGCCAAGGGTGCGCTTACGGGCATCCGCGTGACGAAGGACAGATGGAGCGGACCTGGTTGAGCTTGCTCCCAGCCGAGCGAGATCTCGAAGACGTCACTGGAGGCCGAGGCGAAAGCGCTGTGCCTGTTGGTTCTGCACGAGAGTGCGTTCCTAAGGCCGCAAAACTTTCAAGCGCATCACCCGCATCTCGCGGGCGTTCGCGTTTGCACTCCCCACTCCACCCGTCATGGCCGGGCTTGTCCCGGCCACCCATACGAACAATTGCAGCACGGAGCAGTATGGGTCGCCGGGACAAGCCCGGCGATGACGGAAGTTGGTGAGATGAAGAGAGTTTGCGCGTTAAACCGCCTTGTCCGGTCCCACCCGCACCAGCATCTTGCCGAAATTGTCGCCCTTGAAGAGGCCGATGAACGCTTCCGGCGCTTTCTCGATGCCGTCGAGGATGGTCTCGCGCCACTTCATCTTGCCTTCCTTGATCCACTTCGCCATGTCGCGATGGAACGCCGGCAGCATGTCGTAGTGGCTGGAGACGATGAAGCCGCGCAGGGTCAGCTGGAGTCCGATCGCGAGCGCCAGGTTGCTCGGGCCGGCCGGCAGGTCGGTCGCATTGTAGATGTCGATCATGCCGCAAAGCGGAATGCGTCCGAACACCCGCATGTGGTTGAGCGCGGCCGCCAGATGCGTGCTGCCGACATTGTCGAAGTACACGTCAATGCCTTCGGGGAATGCCTTGCCGATCGCGTCGTCGAGACTGCCGCAAGTGCGGTAGTTGATAGCCTTGTCGATGCCGAGATCCTTGACCAGATGATCGGCCTTGTCGTCCGAGCCGGCCGAGCCGACAACGTAGCAGCCTTTCGCCTTGGCGATCTGGCAGACGATAGAGCCCACCGCGCCCGACGCCGCAGACACGAAGACCCGCTCGCCATCCTTCAGCTCGCCGATGCGCAGCAGACCGGCATAGGCGGTGAGCCCCGGCATGCCGAGGGCGCCGAGATAGGACTGGATCGGACCGATGTCCGGCGTCAGCGGCTGGATGTCCTTGCCGTCGGAGACGAACCACTCGCGGAACCCGTTTCCGCTCTGGACAAAGTCGCCGACCTTGAACTTGTCGTTGCCGTTGGAGGCGACCACCTGGCCGACCGCGCCACCCTCCATGACCGCCCCCAGCTTGAAGGGCGGGGCATAGGACTTCCGGTCATGCATCCGGCCGCGCATGTAAGGGTCCACAGTCATGTAACTGTTCCGGACCAGGACCTGCCCATTCTGGGGGCTTGGGACGGGCGTCTCGACCATCTCGAAGTCCGCCGCCGTCGGCAGGCCGACCGGCCGGGATTTAAGCCGTATTTCGCGGTTTTTCTGGTTGCTCATGGGCGTTTTCCTTATGTTGTTCTGAGGCACAATGTTGATGGCCGGTAACCTATCAACCGCTCCGTGTGTAACAAGACGAAACATTTTATGAGTCGTATTGGACCGGCCGGCCTGACCTTATGTCCCTGTATTCCCGGCGAGATTCGGATTGTCTCCATTCCGTATTCACAAGGAAGGGCCGCTTAAGGCGGCTGTGATCGGTGCCGGCGCCTTTGGCCGTCACCACGCTTCCAAATATCGTCACATAGAAGGCGTCGAATTGGTCGCCGTAGCGGACGCAAGCGCCGAAGTCCGCGGCGCGTCCATCGCTAACCATGGCGTGCCTGCCGTAGCAGACTGGCGCGACCTTCTCGGCACCGTCGATCTCGTCTCCATCTGCACGCCCGCTGTCACGCATGCGCAGATCGTGCGTGCATTCCTGAACGCCGGTTCGCATGTACTCGTGGAAAAGCCGATCGCCACGTCGGTCGATGAAGCGGATGCGCTCATCGCGCTTGCCGCCGAGACTGGCCGCGTGCTGACAGTCGGCCATCAAGAGCGCTTCGTGTTCGCAGGCACGGGCCTGCTCGATCATCGCGCCGTGCCGCAAGAAATCTCCTGCTGGCGCATGGGGCCGTGGACCGGCCGCGGCGCCGACGTCAGCGTCGTGCTCGATCTCATGATCCACGACCTCGATCTCGTGCATAAGCTCGTGCCGCACGAGGTGATCAATGTCGAAGCCCGCGCCCGCGCGCTGCACACCAGCTTTGCCGATGAAGTGACCGCCGGCGTGATGTTCGCCAACGGCACCGTCGCCCATCTTGAGACCAGCCGCATCTCCGACGCCCGCCGCCGCGGCATGCGCGCCAAGTATCGCGACGGCGTGATCGAGATCGATTTCGTCACCCGCAAGATCAAGAACACCACGCCCCGCAACCTGCGCCCGCTCGAGCTTGGCGATCCGCTGGGCGAGTCCGTGGCGTCCTTCGTGCGTTCGGTGCGGCATGGCGAGAAGTCGCTGGTCCGTCCGGAAGAGGCGCGCACCGCGCTGTCGACCGCGCTCCTGATCGACGACGCCTCCGACCGCACCCGCGGCGTCCGCCCCGAAGACGCACTGGTGGCGGCGGCCCGCTAAGCGGCCACCGCCCAGTTCTCGATCTTTAACCCTGGCACGCGCTTGAATTCGCGCTCGTTATTCGTGACGAGTATGAGAGCTTCGGCTCTGGCGTGCGCCGCGATCCACAGGTCGTTGTTGCCAATCACCTCGCCGGCGCGCTCGAGATTTGCGCGTATCTCGCCATAAGCCGCGCCGACCGACGCAAGCACGGGTAGCGCCGGGATCAGACTGGTCAGTTCCTCTAGTTGGCGTAGGCGCGCGGAGCGGTCCTGACTTTTCACCGCGCCATATAAGAGCTCGCCGTAGGTGATGACCGAGATCGCGGCGTCACCCACCGCCAGCTTTTCAAAGCGTCGCAAAACAGCTGGCGGCTTCTTCTGCCGAATGTAAATGCAGATGTTGGTATCCAGCATGTAGCGCGGCGCCATCACAACCCCTTGCGCTTCTGGGGTGGCGCATCGCGACGCACGTCGTCGTCATCGCCGAGATTCGCCAGAAGTTCAAAGGCGCGAGCCATGGACCGCTGCTTCTCGCGCAGCACGATCTCGTCGCCACGGCGAAATATCTCTACTTCTGTGCCCGAGAGTCTAAACTGCTTGGGCAGGCGCAAAGCCTGGCTGTTGCCTGATTGGAAGACTTTGGCCGTCGCCATGGCACACTCCTGTATATACTGAGAAGTATATACTATAGTCCGCGTCTATTCAACGATATTGCGCAAGGTCCTACGCGCTGGCCTGCCTTTGCGGCACCCTGAAATGCGCGGTAAAGACGGGGCATGACGGACCGTTTTCGCATTGCACTCGCCCAGTTCAACCCGATCATGGGCGACATCTCCGGCAACCTGAGGAAGGCCCGCGCCGCGCGCGCCGAAGCCGCGGCCGCCAAGGCCGATCTCATCATGTTCCCGGAGCTCTATATCGTCGGCTATCCGCCGGAAGATCTGGTGCTGAAGCCGGCGCTCCAGGAAGACGCGCGCGAAGCGGTCGAGAAGTTCGCGAGAGACACCGCCGACAACGGTCCAGCCGTGCTGATCGGTTCGCCCTGGGTCCAGGACGACAAACTCTACAACGCGTTCCTGCTGCTTGATGGCGGCAAGGTGGCGGGCAAGACCTTCAAATACGATCTGCCGAACTATGGCGTGTTCGACGAGAAGCGCGTCTTTGCACCCGGCCCGTTGCCGGGACCGTTCAACATCCGCGGCGTGCGCGTCGGTGTGCCGATCTGCGAAGATATCTGGACATCGGAAGTCACTGAATGCCTGGCCGAGACCGGCGCCGAGATACTCGCCGTGCCGAACGGCTCGCCTTACGAGGCCGGCAAGGAAGATGTCCGCCTCAACCTGATCGCGTCGCGTGTGGCTGAAACCAAGCTGCCGCTGATCTATCTCAACCAGGTGGGCGGTCAGGACGAGCTGGTGTTCGACGGCAACTCCGTCGTCGTCAACGCGGATCATTCGACGGCGCTCTCGATGCCGGCCTGGGAAGAGAAGCTCGCGATCACCGACTGGTCGCGCAAGGGCAACACCTGGGTCTGCGCGTCCGGCGAACGCGCGCCGGAGGAGGATCGGTCGCAGTCCGTCTATCACGCGATGATGCTGGGCCTGCGCGACTATGTGAACAAGAACCGCTTTCCGGGCGTCGTGCTGGGATTGTCGGGTGGCATCGACTCCGCGATCTCGGCCGCTGTTGCGGTCGATGCGCTGGGCGCGGACCGTGTGCGCTGCGTGATGATGCCATCGAAATACACCTCGCAGGAAAGTCTCGACGATGCCGCCGAATGCGCAAAGCTGCTGGGCGTGCCTTACGACACCGTCTCGATCGAGGGCGTGGTGGACGCATTCGGTGCAACGCTCGCGCTGGCCTTCGCCAACAAGCGCGCCGATACGACGGAAGAGAATATCCAGTCGCGTGCCCGTGGCGTCATTCTGATGGCGATCTCCAACAAGTTCGGCCCGATGGTGCTTACGACCGGCAACAAGAGCGAGATGAGTGTCGGTTACGCCACGCTCTACGGCGACATGTGCGGGGGCTACAATGTCCTCAAGGACATCTACAAGACCGAGGTCTTCCGCCTGACCGCATGGCGCAACCAGGCGGTGCCGCGTGGCGCGATGGGCCCGAGCGGTCGCGTCATCCCGGAGCGTATCATCACCAAGCCGCCTTCCGCAGAACTGCGCGACAACCAGAAGGACGAGGACTCGCTGCCGCCC
>DASZCC010000530.1:0-12854 GCA_035943485.1 Rhizomicrobium sp.
CGCCGGGAACGCGACCAGATTCATCACCGGGTCTTCGTAGTCGTTCACCGTCTGCGGTGTCTCTTCCCACTCCTCGCGGTCGACCACCTTGCCAGGGCGCGCCGCCTGGATCGCCCATTCGAACGCGCCGACGCGGCGGGCATCGCCCAGCAGATCGTCCCGTGTGATCACGAGTCCGGAATAATTGCGCTTGTCAGGACCCGACCCGATCAACGCGGTGAGTGTCTTTAGCTTGTCCAGCGCCTTGGCCTTGGTCGCGTCGCTCATCCAGTCGACGCGCGCGATGCGGGCCCGCAGCGATGTCTTCAGTGTTTCGACCAGCGCCACAGCCTTGGCTTTGGTTTCAGGCGGGAAATATTTTGCGACATAAAGGTCGCCCGTCGCCCAGAGCAGGCAGCCATAACTCTCGCTCCGCTGCAGGAACAGGATGTCGCCGCCGCCGACCGCATGAACGGCGTTCTTCCAGCGCGGCTTCTGCTCGGTCTGCCCGGCGAGCGCGTGATTGTGGAATTCGAAATAGGCCGACACAAAAGGACTGGAGAGATACATCGCGGCATTGTCGGCGATGTTGAACGCCTGCCACGCACGCAGCGTTTCAATGTCAGCTTGTGCAAAGATCGCTGCGATCTTCGGGAAAGCCGTGTTCTCTCCGACGATCACATGATCGATGGCGCCGAGATCGGCATCCTTCATGAAGCCTTGCCAGTCGAAGCCCGGTGCCATTTTCGCGAGGTCCGCGACGGACATTGGGTTGTACAGCTTGTCGACGTCACGATCTTCCACCTTCGTCCAGCTTGCGGCAGCGATCTTCGTTTCGAGCGCCACGATCGCATCGGCGTTTTTCTCCGCGTCCGGCCAGCCGATCAGGTTGAGCTGCTTTGCGATGTAGGCGCGATAGGCCGCCTTCTTCGCCGCGAATGAGTCGACGAGATAGTAGTCGCGATCCGGCAGGCCCAGCCCGGACTGCGAGAGGCTCACGGCGTAGTGACCAGGATCCTTGGCATCGGGCGAGACGAGTATCTGGAAGAACGAGCCTTCGAGATCCTTGTTGCTTCGGCCCATCAGGGCGGCGAGCTGCTCACGTGTCGTCGCACCGCGGACCGCGTCTAGAATCGGTTTCAGCGGCGCGGCGCCGAGCGTCTCTACGTGCTTCTCATCCATATAGGCCGCGTAGTAGTCGCCGACCTTGCGCGCCACAGTGCCAGCGGGCGCGCTGCCGGCCCCCTCCATGATGCCGCGCAGCTGGCCCAGCGTGCGCTCGGCCAGCATGGCATGCATGCCCCAGTTGGAGCGGTCGGCAGGGATCTCAGTCCGCTTCAGCCAGGCGCCATTGGCATAGTCGAAGAAGTCGTCGCCAGGCTTCACAGACAGGTCGCGCGCGGAGAGGTCAAAGCCCCAGGGACCAAACGGGCTGTCGGTCACGGCCTGGCCAACTTCGATGACGGCCGCCACGAACAGGCCGGCCAGAATTGCTGTGAGCTTTCTCATGACGATCCCCTGGATGGCGCCCGTATTACAGATTTCTGTCCGGCCTGCCCATCACAAGCGCGGGAGCATCCTGGGGTCGATGGTCACGGATTTGATTACGGCGAAGACAGGCATGCCCTCGGCCAGCGCAAGCCGTTCGGCCGAGGCGCGGGTGATCCTGGCGATGAGCCGCGTGGCGCCCAATGCCAGCTGGACGTCGGCATGCGCCGTGCCGGCGCTTCGGATCGCGAGAACCCGGGCGGACAGCACATTGTTGGCACTGACGGCACGCGGCTCCTCCAGCGCCAGCATGATGTCCTGCGCGGCGATCCGAAGCCGCAGCCGCGTTCCTGCAGGCTGGCTGAGAGCCGGGACATAAAGCACGCCGTCGCCGAATGTCAGCGCAGTCAGATCGTCCGCGCGATGCGCGCCGACGACAGCCTCGATCACGGCGCCGACCGGCGCGGTGCCGGCGCGCTGCGCGAAATCGAGCGAGGTCAGAACCTCGAACACCGATCCCTCCGCGACCAACCGGCCGTTCTCGATCATCACGACGTCCTGCGCCAGACGTGCGACCTCCTCGACTGCGTGACTGACATAGAGCATCGGCAGCTTCGTCTCGTCGCGCAGCCGCTCGAGATAGGGAAGTATCTCGGCCCGGCGTGCGTTGTCCAAGGCGGCGAGCGGTTCATCCAGCAACAGGATCTCCGGCGACGCGAGCAGCGCACGACCGAGCGCGACGCGGCTGGTCTCGCCGCCCGACAATGCGCGCGGACTGCGGTGCAAGAACGCTTCAAGCCCGAGCAAGGCGACGACGCGATCGATCTCCTGTTGTGGCGCGCGGACAGGCGCGCGCCTCCAGCCGTAGATAAGATTGTTCTGCACCGTCATGTGCGGAAACAGCCGCGCGTCCTGGAAGACATAGCCAACACGTCGTGCGCGCGGGGCGATGAAAATCCCGCTCGCAGAGTCGAACATCACGCGGCCGTTAATGACGATACGGCCCTCGTCCGGACGGAAGAGACCGGCCAGCGCATTGATGATAGTGGTCTTGCCCGAACCCGACGCTCCGAACAGCGCCGTAACGCCGGGACGCGCCACCGCGAAGGCGACGTCGAGCGTGAACGCGCCGAAGGCGTGGCGGAGACAGACCTCTATCGTCATGCCGCCTTCCGCGCGCGGCGTGCCGCGAACTCGGCTAACGTCATGAATACCAGCGCCAGTACGATCGAGAATGCCGACAACCGCGCCGCTTCGTCCTCACCGCCCGGCTGCTGGAGCGCGGTGTAGATCGCGAGCGGCAGCGTTCGCGTCTCGCCGGGGATGTTGGACACAAAGGTGATGATGGCGCCGAACTCGCCGAGGCTGGCCGCGAAGGCCGTGATCAGGCCTGCGAGCATACCGGGCAGCACAAGCGGCAGCGTGATACTGGCTAGGCGGTCCCACCACGATGCCCCCAGCGTCTCGGCCGCCTGATCGAGACCAGTGTCGACGCCCTCCAGCGCCAGCCGCATCGCCCGGACCTGGAGGGGAAAGGTGATGATCGCCGAGGCCAGCGCCGCGCCGGTCCACGAGAAGACGAAGCGGATGCCGAAGGTCTGGTACAGGAAGGCGCCGAGACCGTGCCGGGTGCCGAACAGGGTCAGCAAGATAAAGCCCAGTGCGACCGGCGGCAGGACGAGCGGCATGTGGATCAGCCCGTCGACCAGCGTCTTGCCCGGGAAACGTGTCCTCGACAGCAGCAGCGCTGCTGCAAAGGCAAACGGCAGCGCCGCGAATACTGCGACAAGCGAGATGCGGAGGGAAAGCAGGAGCGCCTGGCTTTCCTCGGGCGTGAGCCAATCAAACATGGCCCGTTATATCGCGGGGGAGATAACGCGGCGAGCGAGGCCCTCAAAACAAAAGGCCGGACCTCGCGGCCCGGCCTTTCGTCTGTTCACTTGCCTGACGCTTAGTGCGTGCGGGCGTAGATCTCCCAGATGTGGGCGACCACCTTGGCGGCATCGCTGCCATCGGCCTTCATGAAGGCGCGGATCGCCTGATCCTTCTGCTTCAGTCCGAGATAGGCCATGCCCAGACGGACCTGTGCGTTAGAGCTGTCGGTCACGCCTTTGGCGATGCCGGCCTGGATGAGGCTGAGCGCGTCGGGGAATTTGCCCTGGCCCCAATTGTCCTCGCCGAGCTTCACGAGAGCGTCGCCGTTCTTGGCACCATTGGCGGCGGCCAGAGCCTTGGCGTAGTTCGCAGCACTCGCGGCGGCCTGGGTCTGTGCAAGCTTCATGAGGCGGTTCACGCGGTCACCGGTGAGCACCTTGGCGTCGATGCCCTTCTGGATCACCGACTGCGCTTCGGCGGCGAAGCCGAGCTGGAGGCCGAGCTGCGCAAGCAGCTGATAGTCATCGGGCTTCACCAGCGTGCCGGTCATGAGCCGGATGCGATAGATGTCGAGTGTCTGCGGATCGCTGAGGCCCTTGGTGCCCTGCACGGCCGAAAGCAGCTGGTTCCAGTATTCCGGCTTGTTCGTGCGCGAGACCAGCTGCTCCAGTGCGCCGCGCATGGAGGCGTTGTCCTGGCTTTCATAAGCGCAGCGCATCTGGAGCTGGAGGATCGTCTCGCTCGCGCCGCTGCCGAAATGGTTCTGCAGGTAGTTCGTGCAGCCCTTGTAGTTGTGCGACAGGTAATAGGCCTGGGCCACGATCTGCATCGACTGCGCGTCCAGCGCGCCAGCCTTGCGAAGATCCTCGGCGTCGGCGATCACGGCCTGGTAGCGGCCGGCATTGTAGTCGTTCGCGAACTTCGCCTTCACGCCAACACCGCCGGCGCCGCCCGAACCCGACTTCACCGCGATGTAGTTGCGCATCTGGTTGATCGCCGAGCGTTCTTCGGGCGTCAGACCGCCGACCGATTCAGCAGCATCGACCTGACCGAGGGCGGCCTTGTAATTGCCGGATCCTGCAAGCGAGAGGGCGCTCTTCAAGGGTTTGCCAACGGCCGGGCGGATGGCCGCTTCGGCTGTCACGGTCATCGCCATAGTCGACAGGGCGACCGCAGCGGTGCCCAAAACAAATGCCGTCGCGGCGGCGCGGAGAGAAGTGCGAATCATGATCTGGAGACCTCTACTGGAGGGCACGGCCCCGGACGCATGCGACCGCATGCTATTCCCGCGGTCACCCTTCAACTCATTGCATGTTTTCGATGCCGGTAAACCCGATATGCGTCACGCCAAGGCGCTGTGCGTCGGCAAGAACCTTCGCGACGGCGTCGTACTTGGCGAGACGATTGGGCTGAAGGTGGATTTCCGGCTGCGGATCGTCCGCCGCGGCCGACTGCAGGTAGCCGTCCAGCGTCTTCTTATCGACCGGCGTGCCGTTCCACAGCGTGGTGCCGTCGAAGTCCACTTCCAGCGTGACGACGACCGGCGGTGTCGGCGGCTGATGCGTGTTCGGACGCGGCATGTCCAGCTTCACGGCGTGCGTCTGGATCGGCAGGGTGATGATGAGAAGGGTAAGCAGCACGAGCATGACGTCGATCAGCGGAGTGGTGTTCATCTCCACCATGACCTCGCCTTCGCCACTCTCATTGCCGACATTCATTGCCATTGGGCAGTACCTTTATGCGTGGTCGAGTTTACTGGGCGACGTCGTTGCGCGGCTCGAGAAGGAAGCCGACCTTCTGGATACCTGCGATCTGGGCCGACAAAACGACACGGCCGACTGCCTCGAAGCGGACATCCTTGTCGCCGCGGATATGCACTTCCGGCAGCGGATGGCCCGTGGCGAGTGCACGGCGCAGCGCATCCTCGAACCTGTCCTTCAGCTCGCTCTGATCGATCGGCTGGTTGTTGTAATAAACGTTCTCGTTCTTATCGACCGCGACGACGATGTTTTCCGGCTTCGTGACAGTCGCGATGTTCTTCGCGTTCGGAAGCTGGACCGGCACCGTCTTCACGATCACCGGGATGGTGACCAGGAAGATGATGAGAAGCACGAGCATCACGTCCACGAGAGGTGTGGTGTTGATGGTCGTATTCAGATCCGGATCGTCGCCGTGATCGCTCGCCTGAGCATTCATAGCCATGGAAATGTTCTCCGCGTTACTCTCGCGTCCCTGGCTTATTTGCTCTTCGTGATCAGATACGTCTGCAGGTCGCCAGCGAAGCCGCGAAGCTTCTCGTTGATGACCTTGTTGCGACGGACCAGGAAGTTATACAGCAGCACAGCCGGAACGGCAGCCGCAAGGCCGAGCGCGGTCATGATGAGCGCCTCACCAACCGGGCCGGCGACCTTGTCGATCGAGGCCTGACCGGCGACACCGATGGCGATAAGGGCCTGCAAGATACCCCAGACCGTGCCGAACAGACCGACGAACGGTGCCGTCGAACCGACCGAGGCAAGGAAGGCGATACCGCTCTGGAGACGCGAATTGGCGTCTTCCAGCTGACGGGTGAGCGACATGGCAATCCAGTCGTTCAGGCCGACAAGGCTGGTGCCGCCCTGGCTGGCACGGATGCCAGCATCAGCGACGCTGCGGAACATGGAGTTCTTCGGGAGCTTGTCGACGCCTTCGGCCAGCGTGCCAGAGGTCCAGAAGCGCTTCTCGACCGTGCGCGCCTGCGAAAGGATGCGCTGCTGCTCGAAGTACTTCATGAAGAAGATGTACCAGGTGCCGATCGACATGATCGCGAGGATGATCAGGATGGTTATCGAGACCGGGTTGTGCTTCGCGATGATGTCCGTGAGACCATAGGGGTTCTCAGTCGGGGCAGCTGCGGCAGCCGGAGCCGGTGTGCTGACAGCAGGAGCGGCAGGAGCAGGCGTCGCGGCAGGCGCCATCGCCGCCGGAGCCGGTGTCGCAGCCGGCGCCGTATTGTCCTGCGCAATCGCCGAACCCATACCGAGGCCGGCGACCAGGACGACAGCGGCTGCAATCGTCAGATGCTTCGAGATCATGATCCTAATACTCCGTGTTCAGTTCAGTGAGTTTGGTCAAAGAGACAGTTTGTTCCGAGATTACCGTGGCGGGACAAACCGGATAATCGCTTCATGGCCAGGCGAGGCGACAGGCGTGCCGCCGTTCATGGCGGGTGTATTGCGCCACTTGCTGGAAACACAAGACACCGCGGCCGCATCCAGACGATCGTGACCGCTGCTTTTTGCGACCGTCACGTTGGAAATCGAACCATCGACGCCTACATCGTAATGAATGAGCACGTCGCCCTGTTCATTCAGTCGGTTCGACATCTCGGGATATGAGCTCGAGCAGTCATGCGAACGGCCGACAGCCTTGGACGGCGTGATCACGGGCGCAGCCTGCACTGGCGCGGGCGGTGTCGCCACGTTCGGCTGGACAGCAGTGATTGCGTTGGTGACCGGTGCATCGCTGGCGATATTCAATTCCGGCGGCGGCACGAAGGGCGGCGGCGGCTTCGCCAAATCCGGCGGCGGCGGCGGCGGCGGCTTCACATCGTCCTTAGGCTGAACAACTTCAGCTTTGATTTCTTCCGGGAGCTTTTCGATCAGGCCGCTCGCCAGTCCTGCAATAAGCGCCCATACAAGACCGACATGGAGAATGCCCACGCCGATAAGAATAGCTGTCCTGCGCCCGGTATTCTGGCGAATGGTTGGTGCGTGTGCTCTTAGGTCGTGTGCTGGTTGTTCCATAGGATCTTTCGTCGCCTACACAAAACTAATCCCGGCGCAGTGGCACCGGGATTGACGGTCTTGGGCCAAGTACGCGTACCCCTCCCGGCACCAGTTCATCCGGTGCTTTTTTCTTAAAGCCAACGTAATCACGGATCGCAAGGGGGGTCTAGTCTTTCGGTTCGTTAAAGGCAAGACAGCGCAACGGCAGGACTTAGTTTGCAGATGCGAGCAAAGCCGCATCAATCTTCCACGCACAAACGGACAGAGTCTTGGGATTCCGCGCCCGCGCGATGTCGCAGGCACCTGAATCCAAGCATGTCCCGATGTCATAATGCGCATGATGGACCTTGGCTGCACAAAAGATGCGGCGAAACGTTCCACCCATCGTCTCAGTGAAAGCTTGGGCGCCCTTGGTGGCCAAACTGCGGCGGTCATCCAATCATTAGGAAGCTTGTCATCATCCGCATACGATCGACTATCGCGTTTTCGTGAAATCCCGCGTGATGATAAGACCAATCGACGATCAATCATTCGCGAGGCGGCCGATGCGCTATCTTCACACCATGGTCCGTGTCGGCAATCTGGATGCCGCACTCGACTTTTACTGCACAAAACTTGGGCTGAAGGAGCTTCGGCGCGTGGAGAACAAAGCGGGGCGCTTCACGCTTGTTTTTCTTGCTGCACCGCAGGATGCGACCAAGGGCGATGGCGACGGCGTGCCGATGGTCGAGCTCACATATAACTGGGACGAGAAGGATTACGGCGGTGGCCGGAATTTCGGCCATCTCGCTTACCGCGTCGATGACATTTACTCAGTATGTCAAAGACTGATGGACGGGGGCGTCACCATCAATCGGCCGCCACGCGACGGAAACATGGCCTTTGTCCGCTCGCCCGACGGCATCTCCATCGAATTGTTGCAGGAGGGCGCACCAAGGCCGCCACAGGAGCCTTGGTCCTCGATGCCGAACACAGGGACGTGGTGAATGAACTTCGCCAGCGACAATCATTACGGCGGATCGGCGCCGATCCTGACTGCGATCGCCGCAACGGGTACCGCACCGGTTGCCGCCTATGGTGACGATCCCGTCACGGCGCGCGTCCGCGCACGACTGAATGAGATATTCGAGAAGAAGGTCGCAGCCTTTCCGGTGATCAATGGCACCAGCGCCAACGCGCTGATCCTGGCCACGCTAGTGCCGCAGCATGGCGCGATCCTGTGCCATGCCGAAGCGCATATCGCGGCCGACGAATGCGGCGCGCCGGAATTCTTCACCCATGGCGCGCGCCTTGCGACGATTGAAGGCGACGACGCGAAAATCACGCCGGCCTCGATCGAGAAGACACTCAAGCATTTCCAGAAGGGCTTCGTGCACAATGCGCAGCCCTTCGCTGTCAGCCTGACGCAATCCACCGAACTTGGCGCCGTCTACACGCCGGCCGAGCTGCGCGCGATCGCCGACGTCGCCCATGCGCATGGCATGAAGCTGCATGTCGACGGCGCGCGTTTCGCCAATGCGCTTGCGGGCGTCGGATGCACGGCAGCGGAATTGAGCTGGAAGGCCGGCGTCGATGCGCTGTCCTTCGGCGCCACCAAGAACGGTGCGCTGGCTGCGGAAGTGGCGATCTTCTTCAATCCGGACGACGCTGCCGACTTTGAATTCCGCCGCAAGAAGGGCGGCCATCTGGTCTCCAAGATGCGTTTCCTCTCCGTCCAGCTCGAAGCGTACCTGGCCGACGATCACTGGTTGGCCAATGCCCGGCGCGCCAACGGGCTCGCTCAGCGTCTTGCCGCGGGATTGCGCGACACGGGCGCGGTGACGATCGTTCATCCCGTGCAGGCCAACGTCGTGTTCGCGCGCATGCCGGAGGCGCTGGCGAAGAAGCTGCGCGCGGCCGGCGTGGTGTTTTACGATTGGGGTGTGCCGGAGAACGGCACCGTTCTTGGCCGGCTGATGCTGTCCTTCGCGACACCTGACGAGCACGTCACGCGCCTCATCGCGCTCGCCGCCGGTCAGTAGCGGCCGTGCACCGAGAACAGAAGGGCTCGCGGCTCGCCGTAGAAGTTCTGGCTCGTCACCTGGTTTGACGTCGTGATGTATCGCGTGTCCGCCACATTGGTCACATTCAAGGCCGCTTCCCAATTGTCGCTGACACGGTAGGCCACGCGCAGGTCCATTACGGCATACGGGCCTTGCGCCAGCTCCGATGACAATTCAGTGCCGGTCACGCAATCCGGATCGTCCGGCGTCGTGCACACGGAACCCAGGACATAGCGTTTGCTTTCAAACCGCAAGCCGCCGCCAACCGTCCATGCGCCGGTAACGTCATAGGATGTCCAGATCTTGATTTGATCCTTCGGCTGAAGGGAATTGAACGCGATCCCCTTCAGCAAGCCATCGCCGATCGCTTTCTCGACGTCAGCCGGAAAGCCATTCGTGTTGTACGTGTAGCCGCCCTGCACCTGCCAGCCCGGGATGATCTCACCGGATACCTGCAAATCGATTCCCGCACTGCGACTCGGGCCCACAACGGAGTAACAACAGATCGTGCTTGGAATGCCGTCCACAGAGTCGGCAAATAACGCCTGGTTATGTTGCGTGCTGAAGTAGAACGCCAGGGACGCATTGAGCTTGCCGTCATCCGGAGCGGCCTTGATGCCCGCCTCGTATGTCTGACCCAGAAGCGGCGGAAGCAATTTCATATCTGCCGTCAGGAGACCGCCCTGCGCGGAGTTTATTTCCGCGTAACTCGCATAGAGCGAGATGTCTGGCCTGACATCATAGGACAGCGCCGCAGACGGCGTCAGGACGCCATTATAGTGCTGGCCTTCTATTAGGGCGGGACTGGCCGCTCGATCTATCTGCTTCAGGCGATAGAAGCTAAGCCGCGCACCGAGCGTGACATGCACCCGATCCGCCGGTTGAAGCAGAAGGCTGACAAAGGCTCCGGCCTCTTCGTTCAAGGCGGGTGACAACGCGGTAAACGGATTGCCGGCCGCAGCACTGTCGGGTGGCTCGGTGTTCAGAACCTGCGGATTGAAGTGGAACACATCGATCACGACCGGATCCGGGAAGCCGAGATTGCGCAACAGGCTGTAGTCGGTGCGTGCGTAACTGACACCACCGGAAACGCTCTGGTCAAAACCAAACGCGCTGAACGTTCCTAGAACTTTTGCGCTGACGCCGTAGGCGTGCTGGTTCAACGCGCTTACGGTGAAGCCTCTGTACGTCGCGACCTGGGCTGCGCCCTGCACCATCGCGAATTTCTCGCCGACGACCTGCCCCAGCATCGTGGTGTCCGCCGATACGATCCAGTCATCATTGAACCGATGTTCGAATGCCACGAAGGCTTCGGTGGCTGTCCGATCGAACCGGTTCCACGTCGCGCATAGGCATGTCGAGCGCGAGATGCCGGAGTCGCCACCCGTCTGGCTGCGCGGAACGCCCGTGTTGTTGAATCCGGGATCATGTTCTTCGCCATAGCTGCCGCCGACGCGTACCAGCGTGTCGGCATCAAGGTCGCCTTCGACAACGGCATAGAGATGCGATCGCGTCTGATGCGTGATCTTGTAGAACTCGTCTTCGTCGTCGATGAAAAGGACGGCCCGGCCGCGCAGATGGCCGTCGAAACCAAGCGGCCCCGATGCATCGACGGCGCCAAGAAACCTTTTCCAGGAACCGGCGCCCGCGTCGATCACCAGCTGGTCGTGATCAAGCGGACGCTTGCGCTCGAAATTGATGGCTCCGCTGGGGGCGTCATTGCTGCCGAGCAATCCGTCCGAGCCGCGTAGCACCTGCACGCTGTCGTATTCAGAGAGATCATCGGTGGCCCCTGCGGTGCTCGCATCGACGAGTGTCAGGGACGCGCCGCCGTCGAGCCGGAAACGCCGGAGCACAAAACTGCGGGAGATATACTGGTCACCATTGCCGGTAAGCACATTCAGCGTCACGCCCGGCATGTAGTTCAGCGCCACGCTGACGTCGGTCATGTTCTGCTGCTGGATCTGCGCGTAGGTGATCACGCCCACGGTCTGCGGCGTGTGAAGCAGGGATAGCGGCATGGCGCTGGCGACGATCGTGCCGTTGGTCGTGAAGCTGTGGGTGCCCTCCGTCGCGATCGGATCGGAGCTGCCATTGGCGCCGGCGCCGGGGCCAAATCCCTTCAGGTCTGGAAAAGGTGGCTGCGTGCCTTCAACAGTGACAGTCCCGAAGGTGAGCGTGCCGGAAGGCGCGGCTGGCGAAATGGTGATCGTGCCGCCGGCCATGCGCCAGTCGAGGCCCGTGCCCGACAGAAGGCGCGTCATGGCGTCCTGCAGCGTGAAGCGGCCTGCGAGCGGCGCCGACCTGAGGCCCTCGGCAATGGGCGCGCCAAAGACCACCTGCACATTGGCCTGTCGCGCAAAGGCAAGCACCGCGGTGCTCAGCGGCTGTGGCGCGACATCAAACGCGAAGGTCTGGGCGGTCTGCGCGGCGGCAGGCGCGAGCGCGAGGCTCACGGCAAGCACGGCCCACAACGCCACTGCACGAGCGGAAAACAGCACCGCGGCAACCCCAGGAAGATTCCAGGCTACGAGCCGTGGCCGACCCTACAGCCAATGGATGAACGGTTCTTCCATGCGGCGCATGGTAGAACCATCCCCGGTTGCAGACCGCCAGGTTTACGCAACCAGACCCTTGAGGTCCGTTAGATTCGTCCCAGCAGCGAGATCGTGCCGATCTGCTGGGTCGCGTTGTTGCTGCCACGCACGAAGTCGTAGTTCAGCCCGAACGTCCAGTTGTCGGTCGTGGCGTTGAGCGCACCGCCAAGCACGATGTTGCCCTGCCCCGGATCTGGTCCAGTCACGACGAAGGGATTGCCCGCCTGGTTGCCGAGTGTCTTCGGATCGACGTCGGCGAAGGCGGCATGCAGCTTCACCGGATCGTTCAGGAAGTCGAAGCGGTAGCCGACGCGCGCCGAAGGCTGCAGCAGGAAGTCGCCGAGATTGAGATCCTCGCGGAATTCCGAACCCACGAAGATGCGCAGCGAGTTCGCATAGTAGGGATTGACCTTGAGGTTGAAGCCCTGCCCGCCATTGGCCTCGGTATAGCCTTCCTCGCGGAACGTCATGCCGTCGAGCGAGATCTGCGGGATGACCTTCGTGCTGCCGTAGTTGAGCAGCGCGCCCGCGGTGGCGCCGAGCGAGCCCACGATGCCCGGCCGGTTGCTGTCCGCTTCGCGTGTGAAGGTCGATGACGGGATCGCCGCCGTCGTCGCGGTGGCCGGTGTGCCGGGGATATCGAGCGTCAGGAAGCGCTTACCCTTGAAGCTGGCATAGCCGACATTGACCTGAGACTCGAAGAACAGGCCACGTCCGCGCCATTCGCTGTAACCGGTCAGCATGTACCAAAGGGAGTTGAGACGGGAAACACGGTCGCCGCCCTCCTGCACGTCGCCGGTATAGAAGGTGAACGCACCGCCGTACCAGCCACCCTCAGGCGAACCGCCATCGAGGCCGAGCGAGAAGCCGAAGCCGTGATCCTTGTAGCCATTGAGCGTCTCTGGGCCGTCGACGGTACCCTTCGTCTGTCCCTTGTTGCTGAGCTCCTCGGCAAACTCGTGGCCCCAGAGTGTCAGATCACCGGACTCCTTGGCGAAGAGACGAAGCTCGCGAAGCCGGGCTGCCACGATGCCCGTCGCCTGGTCGGTAAGCGATATCGCGATGGCGCGTTCACCGCCCGAAGCGTTCGGCGCGAAGGCGTCGTA
>DASZCC010000531.1:0-5358 GCA_035943485.1 Rhizomicrobium sp.
TTGAGGAGGAAGCGCAGAAGCAGCGCGCCGAGAGCCTTGTCGTGCGCGTGGCGCAGGACGTCGCGATCTACACGCTCAACCAGAAGCGTCGCGAGCTTGCGCGCCTGGAAACTGAGTACAGCATCACGGTCAGCTTCGAGCCCAAGGAAGACCTGCTGGCGGGCGCGTTCGATGTCGAGCGCATCGGCACACGCAATCCGCAGGATTATCCGCGTCCGCAGCTGACCGCGCCGGTCGAGCATGCTGCCGATGAGAATGATGTCGATGACATCGTCGAGGAAGAACTCGACGAGGAAGACGAGATCATCGAGGAAGCCGCAGAAGAACAGGTGGCCGAGCCGGAAGGTGAGACGCGCGAGCGCGAGCCGTCCGAGACGTCGCGCGATGGCGAGCGCGAGCAGCCGTCCGGCGATCGCGGCCGCAGGCGCCGTCGTCGTGGTGGCCGCAATCGCAACCGCGATCGTGGCGATCGTCCGGCACCGAACGGCCAGCAGCCGCATCAGCCGGTCGCAGCCTCAGCCGAAGGCGATGAGCCGGGCGAGCAGGACATGGTCGAAGGCGGCGAAGGCTTCGCGCTCGAGCACGCGACAAATGGTGAGGCTGGGGCGATGAACGCTGACGGTACGCGCCGCAAGCGCCGCCGCCGCCGTGGCCGTCGCGGCGGCAACCGCGATGGTGCCGCGCCGGCGCAGGCCGGCGAGACGCATCAAGACGCGCCGCCGCAGCATCAGCCCGTGTCAAACGGCCAGGAGCACATCCCGGTCAGCCAGACGCCGGCCTCATTCTTCGACCGCGGTTTCAATCCGCCGGATGAGATCGACACCACGCCGCGCGACGAACCCGCGCCGAATGTGCCGTCGAAACCGTCCTGGTCGCTGAACGACTCGACCGACATCGACACGACACCACGCGCCGACGACAAGCCTTCCGATCCTCCGAAGAAGGGCTGGTGGCAGCGGGCGTTCAAGTCGTAGGGACGTTTGACGCTACCGCCCTGCCTCACCCGCGGCGCCGAGCCCGTTCGCGCCCGGGTCGGGCAGCGCCACGCAGCCGCCGCTCTGGCAGATGATCGCATTCACCGTGTCGTAGGGCGCCACGCCTGTCGAACGCAGGTCCGCGCGCGTCGCGATGAGTGAACCGTGCGCGATCTGCGAGAGTGCATAGCCAATGGCGGCCGTGCCGTTCGGTCCGCCCGCGCCGGCGCCGGCCAGCGAGAGGCCGCCGCCGCTGTCCACCGCGATCACCGGCGTCAGGAACGCCGCCGCGACGCCGGTACCGCCCGATGACGGCGCACGCGCGAGTGTCACGCCCGTTCCCGGCACGGTATGGCCTGATCCAAACGGCCCGTTCATCGTCACGGCGCACGCGACCGACTGGCCGCGCGCATCCGTGGCGGCAAAGCCGGTGGCGCCGAGATCCTGCGGCAGGTTCGCCACGTTGAACTGCGCCAGTGCCTGTTTCACGGAGTAGACCACCGATGCCTGCAGGTCCGTGCTCCCGGTCGACGTTTGCTCTGCGCGCGCAAGATTGCTGAACAGCGAACCGGCGAAGGCGCCCGCGCCCGTGCTGGCCTGCGGGATGAACAATTGCTGCGAGCCGAACGCGATCGTCTGCGGCGACGCGTCGACCACCTTGTACTGGGCGAACTCCGCAACGCTGATGCCGGCGCCCTGCTGCTGCGTATAGGCGAGCAGGCGCGCACCGGCATTGCCGCGATAGAGCGCATCAGGACCGCCGGTGCGGATCGCGGCCAGCGTGGTGGCGAGATCGGTATTGAACACAACCGTCCCCGCCTGCTTTACCCTGCCTGCCTCGTCCATGAACTCGGACGCCAGGCCGGCATCGAGGCGGATGACCTCCTGCGAGGAATTGAGCCGCACCGCCAGTGCGTGCGAGATCGGAAAGCCGGTCGCCGCGAGGCCTTCGCCCGGCGAGACATCGCGCTGCCAGGGCAGCGCGCCATAAATAGTCTGTAACATCGCAAAGCCGCGGACAGCGCCCGGCACGGCATACGGCCCCGCGACTCCGGCATCGCGTGCCAGGAAGTCGAACTCCTCGCTGCGGCCGCTCGCGCTGTCGTGAACGATGCAGATGCCGCCGCCGCCGAGACCGGCGGAGACGGGATAGGTCACGGCAAGGGCGAAATACATTGCGGTCGCAGCGTCCGCCGCACTTCCGCCTTCATTCAGGACGGAAGCTGCGGCCTTGACCGCGAAAGGCTCATCACCCACCACGAGGGCGCGCGACGACGCGCCGCTGGATGCCGGGCCCGTGATTGAGTCTATCGGCGCCGTAATGTCGGACACGGAACAGGCAGACAGGAGCGAGAGGCTTGTGGCGCAAGCCAGAACGCGTGTGCGCAGTTTCAAAGTCGCATTTCCCTGCTGGTTACCGGGCGGCGTACAGTCGTTGACGCCCGCTTTACGCCCACATACGGTCCCGCCGTCCGGGGGGCGCGGGGACGACAGGAGAAATCAAGCCTTGGCGTTTTGCAACCTCAAGACCATCTGGCGCCGCCCGCGGATCGCCGCAGCGACCCTCATGCGAGTGACCGCCTTCCTGTGCGGCTTTTTCGGCAGCTTTGCAATGTTCGCGGGTCCGGCTTCCGCGCAGGGCATCATGCTGCTGCGTGATACCGAGACCGAGCGTGCCCTGCTCTCCTATGAGCGGCCGTTCCTGATCGCGGGCGGTCTCGAGCCCAGCGCCTTCCATCTCTATCTCGTGAACGATCCGTCGGTGAACTCGTTCGTCGCCGAAGGCCAGAACATGTTCATCCAGACCGGCATGATCATCTTCGCGGCCAATGCCAATGAGCTCAAAGGCGTGATGGCGCACGAGACCGGCCACATCATCGCCGGCCATCTGTCGCGCGGTACCGAGGCGGTGCAGAAGGCGATGATCCCGATGCTCTTGTCGATGATCGTCGGCATCGCCGCGATCGCCGCCGGCGCGGGCGAAGCGGGCATGCTGATCCTGATGGGTGGACAGGGCGTGGCGCAGGCGCAGTTCAACGCCTTCAGCCGCGTGCAGGAAGCCACTGCCGACCAGATCGCGCTCAAGCTTCTCAACAAGACGCACCAATCGCCGCGCGGCCTGCTTGTGACGTTCCAGCGTCTTGCGGACGACGAGGCACGCAGCGCCTATCACATGGACCCTTACGCGTCCGACCATCCGATGGGCCGCGACCGCGTCGCCAATCTTGAAGGCGAAGTCGACGCTTCGCCTTACAAGGACGTGCCGGAAGACCCGGCGGTCGAACATGAATACGAAATGGTCCAGGCCAAGCTCGCGGGGTATGTCGAGCCGATTCAGATGGTGCTCGATCGCTACCCGCCATCGGACACCAGCAAGGTCGCGCGCTATGCCCGCTCCATGGCCTATTCGCGCAAGCCCGATCTGCCCAAGGCGCTGGCCGAGATCAACAGCCTGATCAAGGACGAGCCGAACAATCCGTACTTCTACGAAGTGCTCGGGCAGATCTATGTGAGCATGGCGAAACCGGATCTGGGCGTCGTCGCCTATCAGCGCAGTGTCGACTTGCTCCCCGATGCGCCACAGCTGCGCGTGGGTTTGGCCGCCGCGCAGCTCGCCACGGAGCGTCCGCAGCTGGCGCAGCCCGCCCTCGCCAATCTCAAAATCTCGCTGCAGCAGGAGGATGACGACTCCTTCGCCTGGTACGAGGCGGCGCAGGCCTATAGCCAGCTCGGCAACGAGCCGATGGCCAACCTGGCGACGGCCGAACGCTATTATTCGGTCGGCGCATTCCAGCAGGCGGCGCAGTTCGCGGTGCGCGCGCGGCACGGCCTGACACAGGGCTCGCCCGACTGGCAGCGCGCGAACGACATAGTCTCGACCGCCGGTCCTGCCGCGCGACAACAACGATAGGATTTCCTCGATGACCAATCAGTGGCGTGTGGCCAGCATCGGCGCGCTGGCGGGAGCCGTGCTCGCCGTCGTGGCCACCTTTGTCCTTGCATCTGCCGGCCTTCTGCCGCGCAGCCATGACTCCGACGCGAAGGCGATCCACGCCTATCTGCTGGAACATCCCGACATCGTCGTGGAGATGACCAACAAGCTCTCTGCGCAGGAAGATGCTCTCAACGCCAAGAACCAGGCGGACGCGCTGCAGCGCATCGGCATGAAGAGTTTCTTCGATCCGAAGATCGCCTTCGTGACAGGGCCGACCAACGCGACGATGACGCTGGTCGAGTTCTTCGACTACAACTGCCCCTATTGCCGCGCCTCGGTGCCCGCACTTAAGAAGTATTACGAGGGACACAAGAACGACACGCGCTTCTCCTTCATTGAATTCCCGATCAAGGGACCGAACTCCACGATTGCCGCGCGTGCCGGCCTCGCTGCGCGCCTCCAGCCGGATAAGTACCTCGCCTTCCACTTCGCGCTGATGAACGAGGAAGGCATGGTGACGGAGGACATCGTCTACGCCGACGCCGCGAAGGCCGGCCTCGATGTCGCGAAGCTGAAGGCCGACATGAACAGCAGTGCGATCGACGCCGCGATCGACACGGCGCACAAGCTCGCCATCCGCGCGAAGATCGACGGCACGCCGACATTCCTGATCAACGGCAAGCTCCGCCCAGGCGCGGTGGACTACGAGACGCTCGATGCGCTGATGAAGGGCAAAGCAGCGTAGGTTCGCTCGCTCCCTCTTCCCTCCCCCGTTCGCGGGGGAGGGGGACCGCACTTGCGGTGGAGGGGCGACGCTGGGATCAGACGGTGAAAGAACGCGTCGCTATCGCGCCGCGTCCCCCTTCGTCTCGTCGCTGCGCGACGATCCACCTCCCCCGTAAACGGGGGAGGAAAACGACACGCACACTCCCCTACCACGCCGTCATGGGCGGACTTGATCCGCCCATCCATCGCACGAGCGTCCGCGAGCGAAGAGTCTTCGACGCGCGAAGCGCGTCTGATGGATGGGCGGGTCGAGCCCGCCCATGACGGATGTTGGTGGCTCAGAAAATAGTTCAGCTTGTTAGCGATCTCACTTCGCAGGCCTGCTTGAATAGGCTTTTTGTCCTCTTATGTACGCCTCTCAACTTTGGGAGTGAGTACGATGATTACAGCGCCATGAGACCAGACAGGCCAAGGGTGTGACTCGTGGGCACCCGTTTGACGGACGACAGATGGAGCGGACCTGGTTGAGCTTGCTCCCAGCCGAGCGAAATCCAGAAGACGTCACAGGAGGCCGAGGCGAAAGCGATGTGCCTGCTGGTTCTGCACGAGAGTGCGTTCCTAAGGCTGCCGAGCTTTCAAGCGCATCACCCGCAAACGCGGGCGTTCGCGTTTCAGATCAGTCCTGTCACGGGGCTCGAAGGATCCGCGTACGGCTTCTTCAGC
>DASZCC010000532.1:0-3227 GCA_035943485.1 Rhizomicrobium sp.
CCTATCGCGCCCTCGATGCCGCCAACCGCCGTGCTTATGGTGATGCCCTGAAATATGCGCGACAGGCCACCGAGCTGCGGCGCGCCGATGTCGATGCCGCCAAGCAGGCCTCGGCCAGCGGCAACTACAACACCCTAGAACCGACGGCACCCGCAACGCTGGAGGGCGAACTCGCTCACAGCCTGCGCATCGAGGCCGAGATGGCGCTACGCCTTGGCGACAACGCCGGCGCACAGGCCGCGGCTGAGGAAGCGCTGTGGATCATCACGGAAGAGCCGGGCCTGCCGCTGTGGTGGCGGCCCGAGATGGTTTCGCTGATGGGCGAGGTGAATGCTGCGCAGGGCCGTGTCGTCATCGCCGAGCGCGATTTCGCCGATGCGCTCGACCTCGACAAGAAGCTGTTCGGCGACACTGCGCCGACGGCGCAGGCGGCACTTACTCTCGGCGCGTTCTATTCGGGCCAGCAGGTCTACGGCCCCGCGATCGACGCCTACAAGACGGCGTTCGCCATCCTCGCCAAGGATCCCGTCGCACGCGCCAGTGTCGTGCCAGATCAGATCGTGCCGTTCTTCGCGGCTGCGACAGCACAGGGGCTCGCCAAGCCGGAGCTTCGTGCGGCGCTTGATGCGGACATGTTCCGCGCGGTGCAATTCGTCAATTCCGGCGTCGCTGACCGCACCATTGCGCATGTCGCCGCCAGGCAGGCCGCCGGCAATTCAGCGCTGGGCGCGATGATCAGCCAGCTCGATGCGGCGGAGCATGATCGCGACGCAGCGCGTCTTGAACTGGCGGCCGAGAATGCCCGCGCCAGTGACGACCGTGACTCCGGCCGTGTCGCGAAATTCGAGGACGAGTTGAAGACCGCGCAGACCAACGCGGACGCGATCAGGGCCAAAATTGCGGCAGCCTACCCAGATTATGCGAAAATGGCGGACCCTGGTCCGGTCGAGCTCGATGCCTTCCGCGCGAAACTCGCTCCTGACGAGGTCTTCGTCGCCTTTGTGATCGGAGCAAAGAGCGGCTATGCGCTGGCTGTCTCTCGTGGCGATATCGTGGCCAAACCGCTGACGGCAACGACGGATAGCATCGCGGCGGACGTGGCAGGACTGCGTGAAGCCTTCGTGCCCAGGCTGGGACGCGTATCCGATTTCAGCCTCAAATCATCCTACGCGCTGTACAAGCAGCTCATCGCGCCGATCGAACCCGCACTGAACGGCGCCACTCATCTCGTCGTTGCGCCTGGTCCGTCGCTCGACAGCCTGCCGATGGCGCTTCTCGTGACGTCTGATCCGGGCAATGCGCACTACAGCGACGCGGCGTGGCTTGTCCGGCGCATGGCCGTCAGTCAGGTACCGTCGCCGCGTGCCCTGGTGGCTCTGCGAAGTGAAAACGTGACGCGTGCGCCGCGGCCATTCTTCGGCGTCGGCAATCCGACCTACACCGGTGGTGCACAGTCCGGCCGCGCCTTGTCTGCGCTTGCTGCGTCCTGCCAGCAAAGTGGTATCGCCGATCCGGCACTTCTGCGCGCGCTTCCGCCGCTGCCTGAGACGGCCGGCGAAGTGCAGAGCGTCGGACGCTCGCTTGGCGCCCAGCCCGGCTCAATCCTTCTCGGAGCTTCCGCGACGGAGCAAGCGGTCCGCGGCGCGCCACTGGATCAGTATGCGGTACTCTATTTTGCGACCCATGGCGTTCTGCCGGGCGAGCTGCACTGCCAAAGCGAGCCGGGCCTCGTCCTGTCTCCGCCTGCCGGTGCTGCGCCTTCGGCCTCCGTGGACGGGCTTCTGACGGCCAGCGAGATCGCGAGCCTGCGGCTGAACGCCGATCTGGTGGTTTTGTCGGCCTGCAATACTGCGGCCGGCGGCGGCATACGGTTTGGCGGCGGGGCACTGGAAGGCCTGGCAGATTCCTTCTTCGATGCCGGCGCCCGTTCGGTTCTTGCCAGCCACTGGCAAGTGCCTTCGGCCTCGACAGAAAAGCTCATGACGGGGGTCTTTGGCCGTTATGGTAAAGGCGGTACCGATCTGTCCGAGGCGTTGCGGCAGGCGCAGCTGTCCTTGATCGCAGACCCCGCTACGGCCCATCCTTACAACTGGGCAGCATTCACACTGATCGGCGACGGTGGCACACATGGCGCCAAGGTCGCGCGGGGGGACTGACCATGAAGTGCAGATCACTAATTGCGTTCGCGCTGTTGGCCACAGGGCTGATGTCGGGTAGCGCAGTCGCGGCAAACCTGATCGTCGTAGAAGCACGGGGCATTGCGCTCAAGCCGGGCGCGACAGTGGATTCGGCCAAGCCGCTGGTTCTTAAACAGGGTCAGCATGTCACGCTGATCTCCGACGATGGCGCCACGCTTCAGATCGACGGACCTTACAACCAACCACCGTCGGCCGGTGGCCAGGGTCGCAGCATCAGCGCGACGCTCGCGGCACTCGGCACCGAGCACAAGGCGCGCACCGGCGAGGCCGGCGTCACGCGCGGCGTCAACGGCAACACGCTTCCGGATCCGTGGCTGCTCGACGTCTCGCGCAACGGGAATGTTTGCCTGCGGGAAAACACGCAACCGGTGTTCTGGCGTCCGGACTCGACTGGCAGCGCCGATCTTGTCGTGATGCCGGACGATCGCAGCTGGAAGTCGCAGGGCACCTGGCCGGCGGGCACGACGCGCCTGACCGTGACCACGGATGTCCCGATGCATGGGGGCGCGACCTACGTCGTGGACTTCAACGGTTCAGAATACGCGCTTGCGGTGAACATGGTGCCGGCAAGCCTGCCCAATGACTCAGTACGCGCGGCCTGGATGGCCCAGAAGGGATGCGAGGCCCAGGCCGAGGCATTGCTTCGCCCGAAGCAATGAACGGCCTTGTTGCGCGCATTCTGACCTTCGCGCGCAGCAAATTCGCGCTGAACCTCGCCACCGCTGCCCTCAGTGCCGTCATCATGGCGCTGTTAGCGATGTTCGCGGTCGACGAGATTTCGTTTTTCACCAGCGCCGACCGCTTCGTGCAGGACTGGGAAATCGCGACCCGGTCACCAATCGAGCCGCAGGACAAGAATATCGTCATCGTCGCCGTCGATGAAGGCACGATGCAGAATTTCGCCTATCGCTCGCCGCTCGATCGCGGGTTTCTCGCCAAACTCCTGACGGCCATCGACTCCAAGCACCCCAGGGCAATCGGGCTCGACTATCTCTTCGACCAGCCGACCGAACCGGCCAAGGATGCCGA